>CAZHET010000112.1:0-14750 GCA_964531585.1 uncultured Planctomycetaceae bacterium
GCCGCGTGAAGAATAAACACTTCAGCGTGTTCCATGCAGCACTGATTTCCCCAGGCTGCGGCACGGTTTTCCAGCGCCTTGATGGATCGAGGATGTGGATACGGCCTCACTTCGCTCGTGTAACAGGCCATCGCATCAAGCTTCTTCTGCAGAGTTGCTGAAATATCCACCCACAGATCCGGGATGAATGTTCTGGGATAGGCCCACTCAGTACTGCTTGCGGTGTCGTATGCGTAGATCGCCTCGATAAATTTCTCAATCGGTCTGGTCGCAACCAGCATCGCCTTGAACAACAGTTCGTGGTCCCGATTGATGTCGCCCCCATACTGCGTGTAGATGATCTCAGGCTTTACGTCTTCGACGGCCTTTTCCAGACCACCGATGATTTCGGTTAGCGTGACCGTGTCCAGTTTCTGATCGGGAAACTTCAGGGTTCGGGCTTCTTTAACGCCGAGAATTCTCGCCGCCTCCTGAATGTGATCAGTCTGGCCAACGCCTTCTTCACCGTACCGATGCGATTCTCCTTCACAGACGATCACGGATGTCACTTCGTCCCCGCGTTCGGTATGAAGGGCGACGGTTCCCGCGCAGCCGAGGATTTCATCATCCGGGTGTGCGGCAATCACGAGAACTTGTTTACGCGACATTACGAAGTCTTCCTTCTGACAGATCAAGATCGCTCAGTGAATGGCCGGTGAAGATTTCCCCGGCCTCGCTCTCTAATTCAAGCAACAGGATCGTACCATCTCCACACGCAACAAGCTGTCCACACGCCGTGTCAACACTGCTGTAGACCGGGCCAAGCCAGGTTCCGGGAGCAATATTCGAAACGGAGAAGCCGGGGACAACTGCTGCCTGCCAGATTCGATACCTGTTGCCGCCCACGTCAGCAAACGCTCCGGGGTACGGTCTGGTGACCGCGCGAATCAGGTCGTAGATTGACTGGGCAGAGGCTGCCCAGTCAATTTCCCCGTCTGCACGCTGGCGTCGAGGCAACGGGGCTTCGTCCGTCAGCGTTTGCGGAAAGCCCGGTCGTCGTCCCTGGCACAGGTTCTCGAGCAGTTCGAGAAGCATCTCACGATTGGTTTCAGCCACACGGCCGTAGATGGTTGCGCAGGTGTCGTACTGCGTGATGTCGATGTGCCGTTGAGCTATGATTTCACCTGTGTCAACGCCGGGATTCAACCACATCAAGGTGTTGCCGGTCTCCTGCTCGCCTCGCAGAATTGCCCAGTTGACGGGTGCACTGCCACGATTGTGTGGCAGCATGGACGCATGGGCTCCGACCATTCCCAGTCGAGCCGTGCTAAGCGCATCGACCGACAACACCTGTCCCCAACCAAGCACAACACCCAGGTCTGCACCAATTTCTTTCAGCCGACGGACCGAATCCGAGTCATTGATGTGGTGAACTTCAACCACGGGCACGCCGAATCGCGAGCACAATGGCCGGTAGTCCGCAGATCCGCAGCGTCGCGCTGCCTTAGTCGACGCCAGCGTAATCAATGCGCGAACGTCGTGGCCGCACTCGCAAACGGCCTGAAATGCCGGGACTCCCTCTCCATGCACACCGATCCAGACGATCTTCACTGCGAGTCCTTTCGAGTACGGCTCAGTTCACAGGCGACATTGGGACAGAGTATGTCGTCTGAGGAAGTCTGGTCAATATCAGCGTGCCGGAGCCAGCGTCGTACACTGCGACTGTGGTCGGCTCATCTCAGTGGCTATTTTTGGAGGAGCGTGGCGACGGCGCTTATACGCACAGGCCCGAATGGGCAGGAATGCGTCGGCAGCTCAAACGCCTTGTTCCAGTAGACGACGGCAACTGCACCGGATCTGGCACGACCTCCAGTACGGGCAGTGTGAAGATTGCGGTAGGTACGTTGCACTCCGGAACGAATCCGTGCAGAATCCGCTGGCAAGACGGCTCCGTCGTTGCTTGTTGCAGAACGCGTTAGTAACGGGCGTTTACTGTTTCGTGCGCAAAAATGAATTCCACACGCTTCAGAATCGGAATGAAACTTATGATCAGGTTGCCTCGTCGCCGGTCACGCCGTCGCACTGCTTATCTGCGTCCTAACCGCGAATCCGCGATTATTTGCTCTCAGGTTGAGCCTCTCGATTCCAGGGAACTGTTGGCGGCGGGCTTTTACGATGGGCCGGCTGTCAGTACCCATACTGACATGTACTTTGGGATCTACGAAGTACAGCAGAACGCAACAGCATCACAGCTCGGCCTGGGTGGATTTACTGCAATGACCGGTTCCAACTGGAACCAGTTTCCCCAATGGGTCGGTAACACCCTGATGAATCCGCTCACCGCCGGCAGTCCGTCGAGCATTGCTCAGGCTGAATCCGCCGGACTGGATTTTATCGCACCTCTCGCTCCTCACCCTGACTTGGTCGCAAACGGCTACAGCTTGCTCAGAAATTCGACAGTGCTGCGCTGTCCGCAATAGCGACACATGCAAACCCATCCGGTTCCTTGCCATTCGCTGAGCAGATTGAGCGGGTCTTTCGTCATGATGTGTTCCGTGGGCTGGTCGAAGGGCTTGAGGGTGTCCAGATCTGGTCCGGTTTCGAGAATCGTCCGACATTGGAAGGCCAGTATTCCGATCACCTGGGCGGCTACATCTCTGCTGCAGAGGATGTTAACGAACTTCAGGTCAGCGGAAGTCTGACTCTCTCAGACGTGCTGCTGGCCGGCGACTGGAGGAACGATCTGAGTGCGTCAATTACGACCGGCGGCGTTCCTGCGACGATTACGCACAACTACGAACCTGTCGGCAACTTTCCGATGACCGAATCCACGCTTGCAATGGCAAATATCGCGATGGATGACGGCAGGTACTTGATCGTCGTCAGCTCCGATGATGATCCCGTCGACGTTGAGATCACTGGAATTCCGTCGGACGTGGGCGGCCCTGCAATCGAAGACCTGTTCGGATCGGCGAACGGTGAATCGTTTGACGCAACCGCCGGAACGCTGAGTTTCGGAATGGATTCGTTGGGCGTGGTTGCACTTCGACTTAGCGAAGCAGATCCGACATCTGTGGCCGACAACCGATCCGCTGCGCAGGTGAATCTCCGGGGCTACTACTACGATGGCGGGTGGGAGTACGTCAATCTCCAGCCACAAGACGAAATTGTCTTGACAGTGTCATCGTCCGACTGGTCGGGGTCGGTCAGTGCGTCTGTCACGGGAGCCGATGTAGGCGCAGGATCGAATTACTTCAAGTGGCCCGGCGAACTTGCCAAGCGCATCCTGGAATCCGATCAGGGGCATCATTTGCAGGTTTATGACCGAAATACGGGCTTAACAGGAATGACGTCGACTCTGGCAGCCTCCGCATACCGAAATGTGCTGTTTACGCGGACCGCGCTGAATTCTCCTTTGATCTACACCGTCACGCTGGATCAGGGCGGCTCGGTTTCCGACATTACATCGCTGGTTTCTGACCCATCGTACACGTCATTGGGTGCCGGTTCTGCTGGCTTAAGCTGGGCCGACACATCAACAGTTTCGGACTACAGCGGTCCTGGTACCATCGGTCAGGTGTCTGCCACGAGTTCTGCCAGCGGTCCCTACTCGATCGTCGCAGGAAACTCGCTCGGATATTTTTCGATTGATGCCAACAGTGGAGAAGTCAGCACCACCGAATTGTTCGTCGAAGACGTGGGCAGCCTTCCCGATGAATTCGCTCTGTCTGTTTCAGCCACCGTCTCAGGGCAGGCTTTTACTGACGTCATGGTCGTCGGGCTGGCAGCGTCACCCGATGTCGCTCCGCTAATCACGCTTTCGCCCGCCAGCGTTTCCTCGTCTGCACCGGTTGGAACCCTGGTCGGAGATTTGGCTGGACTCTCGTATCCGGCCATTCAACTCTGGGGATACCAATCTCTCCAGGTCGGTCAGACTTTGTTGTTGCGGGTCGGCAGTGATACCGTTGGTGTGAAGATCACAAGTGAGAACTCGGGTTACTGGCAATGGACTTCGAGCCTGGCGCAGGCGGTGCTTGAAGATCCTGCTCTTAGCCAGCTGTTTGAAGTAAGGGACTTGCTCGGCCAGGTGTCCGGCGACGGACTGCCGCTGGCGTCATCGTATCGTAATATTCTGGTTCCTCGAACCTCAGCCGCAGCGTCGGCACCATATCAGGTGTTTCTGATCGACAGTTCGGCGAGTGGCAGCACGAGTACGCTGGTCACAAGCCTGGCAACAAAGGCGAAGACGCTATTCCCGACGTCGGGTACAACCTACTCGGTCGTCGCCAACCCACTAACTGCACAAACCAATGGTCTGTTTCAGATTGACGGAGACGAACTTGAGCTCGCATCGTCCATTCCGGCGTGGGTGAGCCAACAAGGTGTCATTTTCGTTGAGGTTCAAGCCACTTATGGGACGACCACAGCGCGGACGTGGATTAAGATCATTGTGACGGCGTAGCACCATTTCGCCAAGCCTGTTATGTATGTCAACTCGGTCTCTGGCAGCCGTTTTCGAGCACAGTTTTCGCCCGTCGCGATTCCACCGCCTTCTTGAATTCCGTCTGGAAACTCACTCGCCTTTCCCGAGCGCTCCGATTCTGCTGGCAGTCCAGGAATCGATCCGCAGCACTTTGAAGGTGCCGCTTCGAACGATCGCGCGATTCCGTTCAAGTCCCGGCTGCTAATCAAGCGGGAGGTGGAAGTTCTGGCTACGTTTCGGGGTGGAAGACGCTTGCGTCCGTTCGGGCCAGAGGTCTGCGGACTGACGTCGCGCTGCTCGCCCGTCTCAGATGAATGTTCTTACTCGGCGAAATTCTCTATCAGCAGGTCAACAAATTCGTTCAGAGTTTCGGTCACCAGCGCGAATTCGACGGGCTGATGTTCGAACAGCAGCACGCCGTCGTATTCCCCGTCAGCGTCAATGCAGTAGTAGTCGCCGGCACCGGTTTCCCCGATCACAATCAGCTGCTCCGGCCAGAAGAATTCTGCACCGCAGGGCTTTAGCACAGAACATGCCCTGACTTCGTGATTGATTTCCAGGACGTCGGCGGGATCGGACAGCAGTTCCACTGTAGCGACGACACCTTCGCGGTCAGTTCCGTCTTCAGCCCGCAGAGCGTTTTGCAGCGCCGCGGGATAATTCCTGAGCAGAGCCTGATATTCGGCGGGAACCGGCAATCCGACGAGGTCTGCGAGCTGCTGCAGCGGGTTCACTCAGTCCAGCCCTTTGTGCTCAACCTTCGGCCAGTATTCGTCGAAGTCGAAATTCGGGCTGTTGTCGGTGTCGTGACATTTGTAGCACATCGTATCTTTCGCCTGCTGCAGGGTGACTCGCACCTCCTGCCTTGCCAGGTCAAGTTCATCTGCTTCGATCAGTTCGATGTGCCGACTGCCCGGTCCGTGACAGTTCTCGCAGCCGCTGCCGGCCATGATGGCATGCAGCTGGCGCTGCTCTTCAGTCGCTGCGAATTCCTCGTTCAGGAAGCCGGTATCGTAGCGAAAATACTCTTGCGGATCCCAGCCGGTGACATGGCATGCCAGGCATTCCGGATCGAACATGCGTTCGACACCGTTCAGCCGCTCGTAACCGAGGCGCTGGTGTCTCGGGTCAAGGCTTTCCAGCGCATGAGCATGCCCGGACTCGGCCCAGATATCAAATGCCGTTGTATGACATTCGCCACACTTCCCCGACCCGACAAAGAACGCGCCGGACGGGTGCAGCTTGGGGTCTTCGGCCAGCACGATTTCTTCGTCTTTCAGACGTTCCTGATAGTTCCGCATCAGGCGGATCATGCTGTCTGTCTCGTCAAACGCGCTTCGTTCCAGGGGAATCAACTGGAAGCGAACGCGGGCATCGGCGTCGTTCGGGTAGATTCCCAGAGCACCGGTATACTTGCCTTTACGTCCGACCATCAGCAGCAGTGTGTCGCCGACCTTTTCGGGGGCCGCCGTTGGATCAGGATCTCCCGGGCCTTCTGCCGCGACGACGACATCGAACTGCGGAAAACGTTCGGCGAGCTCGCGAGATTCATCCAGTGAACCGTGCGACAACAGGATTCGAAATGTCACGCCTGCTTCCGAAAACGCTGCCAGTGCTTTTTCCATAGCCGGAGCCGGTTCTGACCAGGACATATTCAGGTTGGCTCCTTCCGCCAGAACTGTCTGCTTCAGGCTTTCGCTAAGTACCGAAGTGATCCCCAGCGTGACGCCGTTCTCCTGCACGATCACGTGCGGCACCGGAGTTCCAATATCCGGTGCGTCGAAGAAGACCAGATTGGCGCTGACAAAGTGCAGCGGATGGTTCCCTTCGGGCAGGTGTTGAGACAGCAGAAAATCGGGACTCAGTCGCAGATCTTCCGGACCCAGGCCCGTTGCGACATAGTCGAGTTCGCGCAAAGCTGCGGCCGTCGTTTCGAACTTGATCTGAGCCTGGCGAACGCTCCTTCTCGCAAGACCTCCGAGATCGACACCAAGAACATTCCAGCCGGCGTCCTTCATCTTCTTCGCGAGGTTCGCGCGGCGCGACATTCCACCCATCTGATTGGACGTACAGCCGCACGGTTCAAAGAAGCCATGTTGCTCACCGGTGACCAGCAGAGCAAGTTGCGGCTGCGGCCGTTCATCCCAGACCGGAACAACGTCTGTTCGAACCGGCGGATCTGATGCTGCGGCTGCGTGTTCGGCGACAGCGGTGCCGTCTGCGGTATACGCGTCTGCGGTATGTGCGTCTGCGCTATGCGTGCCTGCGGTGTGTGTGTCTGCCGTGTGTGTGTCTGCGGTGTGTGTGTCTGCCGTGTGTGTGTCTGCCGTGTCATCGCCTGCTGTGGCAGCCGGGATGGGAAGCGAATCTCCGGATGAGTCACCGTCGGATTGCTTTGCGGCACCTGTATTCGCTTCGCCACGATTGGTGACGTCTGCATCACCGCGCAGTTTCAGTGCGACCAGTAACAACGCCACCAGACAGATGACTCCCAGCAGGGCCAAAACAGGTCCGCGCACGACAGACTTCCTTGCGGATGGAACAAAAGCGGGAATGAATCGGCGGAGGTTCTTCGCGCCATGAGCAACATAGCGATTCGCCAACGCGGCGGAAATGCCAGCCGCGCGGTGATGTGGTGCGCCGGCGCGGCAAAACGCAGCGTGCTTCAGAAGGATCTCATCTTGACCCTCAGGAGCAATTCTTCTCCGGACGGGTGATTCGTCCTGCAGCGGATCGTTGCTGGATCGTCTGCATCGCGCGACGTGCGTGGAATTCCCGGGGGCACCGTGATTGTCAGTGAATAGCGAGTCATCGCGCCGGCACTGATACTTTCCGGAGTAACAGAGACTTCGATAAACGAGGGATCGGCATGCACTTCCGTCAGTTGAAAAGGCTCATCCATTTTCGACTCATCGACGAGCAGCAACAGCTTTGCCGTTCGACCTTCTGTGGCGGAAAAACGCCCCAGCACCAGCCCGTGAGTCTCAGGCTTCCAAACGACACCATAGGTCGGAAGAATTCGAATGCTGCCCGGTTTATGCGCCTTCAACGGGATACTGATCGGATCTTTAATCTGAGCTATTTTTACGTGAATACTGTCTTCGAACGGGCCAGGAGCGATTTCCGGAGACAGAGTGATTCGCAGGTTAAAGCCAGAAATCGCATCGATCGTCAGCAGTTCCTGCGGCGATGCCGGTTCGGCAGTCAGCGTCACGTGCGGCGAGTCACACGTCAGGGATTCGATGTCCAGAGTGTCCAGGACTGTACTGTAGATCGAGCCGTGCATCGTGACGGGTTCGTGACCACTGATCTCCCCGGCATTCCACGTGCCCTGGGGGCGCATTACAAATGGGTCGTCGACAATGCCATGCACCCGGAACCGGATTGCCCGGTTGTCCGGGTCATTTGTCAGGACCGGCCCGCCATGCGAGAAGGACGTGTCGGCGGACTTTCCTTGCCACTCGATCAGCAGTTCTGCGTGTTCACCCGGCGGCACGGTTGTGCGATCCAGAGTGAATGTTGTGCATTGGCACGTGGGCTGCCCGGCTTCCAGAATCAGGTCTACCGGGCCGTCGTTTCGAATCGCAAAAGTGTGCTTCATTTCCTTCAGCACCTGGGCTCGTCCGAAGTTGAATTCGATCTCCTCCGCCACAGCCTTTGGCCACGGGCCGGTGGTCGCGACATCCGGCCCCTCCGACGGGGGCTTTCGGAGGTCATCCAGCATCTTCGGATCTGCGATCGCGTCCATCGGCGTAGCGATGCCGGATGCTGTTGAACCGCCGCCCGATACATAGATGCCGGCAGCAATGACACCGGCGATTCCGATGACAACGGTAACGGTGCCCAGGCTTTTCATGTCAGAACTTTCTTCAAACCAGTCACACTCTTCGAACCCGCTGCGCGGCCGTGTGCAAGGGGCCTCCGTCACCTGCCGACGTGGGCAAGCGATTCCAGAAACTTCCGCTCATGCTCGCCGCGAAACCGGTCGAGATGTCCCCATTGCCTGTTGATGTCGTCGATTTCAAGTGAACGTGCCGCCGTCACCGACGCCTGCTCCGGCTGCTCAGCGGCCTGATACATGGCGGCCAGCTCCATCCAGTATGTCCCATTGGAGGGATACGCTTCAAGCACTCTCCGCTGGTCTGCGATGGCCGCCAGCAGGTGCTGCTGCTTACGTTGCGGCACGTCCGTGTGAGCGGCCAGAATCTGATACTGTCGTGCCCGAAAATGATAGCCCGCGAGATGCCATTCGTCATTGCGGATCAACGCCTCACAGGCGGCAAGGGACTGTCTGCCGACTTCTGCCAGCCCGTCACTCACCACGGTTTCCTGGAATTCTTCAACGGCCTCGGCGCGCGCGACACCCGCGGCACCATACGCCTGAGCCATCAACCTGTACGTTGCGGCCTCCGCCAGCCGTTGGCGCGGAATCACGGCAATTGAGTCTGCCTCGGCGGCCCGCTGCCATGCGGTTTCTGCGGTGCCGTTGTCACGATTTCCTGCTGCGTAATCGCCGCGAAGAAGCCAGAAGTTCGAAATCTGCACAGGAATGACCCCGGCGACGACTGTCGCGGTGGCCAATCCGGCAAAGCCAACACTCCGTGTCGCTGTCCAGGCGGTGCTCACGCGCGAGAACTCCCTCGTCGTTGTTCGTCGCGTCAGCGGCATCGCGAGGCTCACCAGCAGGACAAGCAGCAAACCGACCGCCGAAATCTGCAGGCCTCCGGCTCCGAGCAGATGCACAAACAACGTCAGCGCTGCGGCAGCCGCGGTCGCGCGGGAACATGGCAGCCCGCGTCGTGCTGCCAGCGCCATCGCGGCCGCGCACGCAGGAACTGCCAGCGCAACGGTTTGCGAAGCGTCCCAGGCACCGACAGCGAATTCCTGAATAAGCCAGTGCATTCCCCAGCCTGCGCACACCGCCGCCGCTGTCAGCCGTCCACTCATGCAGAAAGTGGCGGGACGAACCAGAGCCGCTTCACCCGGCGTCCCGTCGTCAGGATCTCCGCAGGCAAGTTGCCAAACGACAGCCCCAAAAACGATCAGCAGCCCTGCCAGACCGATCAGCCCGGCCGATGACCAGGCATCCAGCAGGATGTTGTGAGGGTCCAGAATTTCCTCACTGGACTGCACCGGTTTATGAATCAGATACCGCTGACGAAAATTCCCGGGTCCTGACCCGAAGATCGGATTCTCGCCAATGACGCGGGCCGCCCCCGTCCAGTAGAACAAGCGAAACTGCAGCGATCGCGGTGCCTCCAGGACAACTTCCTTGTCGATCACGCCGGCGGCGATTCCAATTCCGGCCGCTGACGCCGCCACGATGCAAACACCAACAACTGCAGTCCACACGCGGCGGCGGTTCCTCCCGGCGCTTTGGGCGAGGATCACCGCCAGCGTGCCGACCACCGTACCGACCCAGGCCGTGCGGCACTTCGTCAACATCAGGCAGTAGGCGATCGCCAGCGCGGCTGCAGCCAGCAGCACCAGCAGGCCCCAGCGCCGCGCAGCCGAATTTCGAAACAGCGATGCAACAACGCTGAGCACGATGACCATTGCAACCGCGAGCATTCCGCCAAGTGTGTTCGCCAGGCTGAACGTGCCATACGGTTCTGAGCTTGACAGCAACCGGCGTTCGAAGAGTTCCCGACCTTCCTTGTCCATCGGCACGCCGCTCAGCTGCAGTTCCGCTCCTGCGTCCGTGGCAGCGAACGCGCCGCTGGCTGCTGAATCGCGAGTTTCCGCACCCGCGGCTCCCGTCAGACCGCGATACCATTCGGCCTGCATGTCATAAAGCCAAAAGTGCTGCCAGACGCCCAGCAGCGACAATCCGGCAGCAAGTCCCACCAGCACAGACACCAGCCGTTCGCGCCCTCCGACAGCGCTCGCAAGGCGGCTCAGCAACCACCCTGCGGCGAAGATTCCCGACCATTCGAACGCCAGGTTCAGCGCCGCACGACGATCGCCGCTGACGTGAAACACGTTCCACGTCGAGAGCCAGAAACCCGCGATCAGCAGCACCATACCAGCCGTCAACCAACTTTGTCGCCGGGATCCCACCATTGCAACGCCCGAACCAAACCGATCCGCGAACCCAAACCGAGCCTCGAACACAGGATGGATCGCGGCCAGCGCCAGCCAAAAAGCCGCCAGATGCAGGCCGTTTCCATGCATCGCTGCTTCAGATGGCCACAGAAACCCGGCCGTCAGCAATGCCACGACGCAGAAGGCAGATAACCGGTTCATCGCTTCGGATTTCGCCCCACAGTTTCCAGGATCGCGATGACCGACAGGACGCAACAGATCAACGCGATCACCATCCACGCCCCGGCCCAGTCAGAGACTTTGTACAGCAGCATGCCTCCCAGGCCCGTCATCAGTGTCGCCAGATGAATCGTCAGAACGGCGTGAGCCGGCTTCAGGCCAAGCTCCACCAGCCGGTGAGAAAAGTGGCTCTTGTCTCCATGAAAGGGGCTGCGTCTCTGTTTCAGTCGAATCAGAATCACCGTCACGAAATCGTACAGCGGAACTGCCAGCACACACAGCGGAGCCAGAATCACATGCCGTCCGCCCGAATAATCGTAGAAGGTTCCCATCACGGTCAAAGTGGCCAGCAGGAAACCCACCAGATTGCTGCCGCAGTCTCCCATAAAAATGGATGCCGGTGGGCGGTTCCAGCACAGAAATCCGCTTAGCGACCCCGCCAGCAGCAGCAGTCCGAACGCCGCGGTCCGGTGAGGCTGTGCGACCAGCAGCAGCAGAATTGCCGCCGACAGCAGCGACGCGATTACTCCGATCCCTGCCGAGAGTCCGTCCATGTTGTCCAGAAAATTCATTGCATTCGTCAGCACCACAATCCACAGGACGGTGGCGACAAATCCCACCCACGGCTGGCTGACAAAAATCGTCGCCTGGACTCCGGACAGCGTGACGCCGACCGCGACTGCCAGTTGAGTTCCCAGCCGCAGCGACCACGGCAGATTCCAGCGATCGTCGGCGAGGCCGGTCAAAAACAAAACCACCGCGCCAACCACAACACCGCAAATCTGCCGCGACATCTCCGCATCAAGCACAGCGACGATGACCGGCCTGATCGAAGGCACGACCGACGTCACAACACCGGGGGCAAACGCGAGAACAGCCGCGGGCAGCAGCAATCCCAGAAACACGGCAATTCCGCCACCCATCGGAGTCGGCGTGACGTGAACCTTGCGATTTCCCGGCTGGTCAACCAGACCCAGGTTCGGGGCCAGTCGGCGAATTACCGGTGTGGCGACAAGTGAAATCAAAAAGGGAGCCAGAAAGCTCGCCACAACAGAACCCGGCATTCACGGACCTTCGCAGGCGTCTTCGCAAGGGAAACCGCAACTGACTACGCCCGTGAACCGCGAATCACCAAGTCGAAACGCCGGTCCAGGCGGTTCCGCCGCAACCTTTCCCGCCAAATTCGGAGAATGGTTAAAGTTGCAACGCGATGCAGCACTCTGACGTTCGATCGTGGTAATTCTGTCGGATTCCGGAGCAGGATTTGTAGTTTTGGCAGGCCCGTTTGAAGTGTACCTGCAATCACATTTGCGTCATAACCTTAAAAATTGCAGCGGGTTACAGAAAAAGCACTGGTCTTTTCGAGTTTTGGCGCAACACTTGCGTAGAGTCTTTATCACAACGACAACGGAGTTGTTGATCCCCGTCTCACTTTGAGAAGGACTACATATCATGCGAATTCAAGTGACTCCCAAAACCGTCCGTCGCCTGCTTGCCGCCGACGGTTACCTCGATCTGCAAATGCCTCAGAAAGCTGTTGCCGAACTCGAAAAGGCTGGCGAGGCCGGCCCGCTGGAAGGTCCGCGTCAGTTGATGCTCGGCGTCGCCCGCAAGCAAACCGGCGATCTGGAATCCGCGATTCCTCACCTGGAATCGGCCGCCCGCCTGATGCCGTCTCCGGTTCGCAGTTTCGCCTGGAGCGAACTCGTGAACTGCTATCGCTCCGTCGGCAGCGAGGAAATGGCAGATCTTGCCGAAACGCTTGGCGGAAACCGCCAGTTCGAACTGCGAATCGCCCTGCCGTTCGGACAGATCAGTCTGCATTCCACCGAATCGCCGACAGAGGTCGTCTGACCGCTGGCATCACGCGTTCGACGCAGATCATTCCCTTTCCCACCACACAGGACCGCCGAGTTTTCGGCGGTCTTTTTGTTTGCACGGCAGTTCCGTCCAACCAGCCACCCCACACCTGGCCTTCTGCCGCGGCCCCTCAAGACTCTCGTCGCGGGCTCTGCTGGACACCTGAATTTTCCGCACGACCGGCCTCCGGGGCTGTCGAAACTGCCTGTAGAACGACTCCGTACGGCCCGGAAGCACGCCCGCGCACAGGCCGCGTCCCCCCCTTCGCCTATCCGCAAAAACCGTCAAAACTTAAACTCCCGCTCCTTTCTCCATCGACAACCTGTCGATGCGCTCATCGCCTGCTCTCACTTCTCAACCGTTCGACGGACCGAACCTATGAGTCGCCCTATCCGCCGCGGACTTCTGTTGCTGCTCGTCCTGCCCTGTTGCGGTCTGCTGCTGCTGTCCGGTTGTCGCAACCGACAAAAGGCCCACGTGCTGGCCAGCACCGACAAGGACATGGTCGGCAGCCACGAAGCCGGTGCCGAAACCTGGAAGCCGCTGATCGATGAAGCCGTTGGCCGGTTGACGCTCCGTTCGGCAAATACAGTCGATACAGTCTCCTACACACGTGGGGACGGGCTGCCGGTGCGAATGGTTTGTTTCGTCGGAGTCGAAAACCACAGCGGCGAGGAACTCGGTGACTTCCACGACCAGATTTACGAGCACATTGATTCACAGATTGGCCAAAGCGGCACGTTTCGCATGATCAGCCGGCGGTACGTGGAAGCGGCCATGTCGGAGTGTCGCTGCGCGCCGGGCATGCTGCTTCTTCCCGCGAATCAGCGTCAACTTCAGGCTGTGCTGGAACGAGCCGACCAGCCGTTTGATTATCTGCTGTTCGCTCGCATCACGTCGGGCACGACCAACAGCAACGGCGACTATCAGCGCGACTACACACTGACGCTGGAACTGCTGGATATCCATTCCGGTGAGTCGCTGAAGGAAACCGCTCTGCTGCGGAAGGGCTACCACAAGTCGCTGCTTGGCAAACTGAAGCACTACAACGACTGATGGCACAGAAGCCTGCCAGTCGCGAGGAACCCGGAGTTCTGCCAGTGCGTTCGCTGCTGATATTTCTGCTGCTGTGCTCAGCGGGCTGCAAGTCGCAGAACTCGCACATGGCAGCGATTTCGGGATTCGACGCCGGCAATTCTGCACTGGCTTTGCAGCACCTGAGCGAAGCCGCGGAGGCTCGCCGGGCGGAAGTTGACATCGTCCAGCTCGACACTTCCGTCGCGGCACTGATGGGCGGGCAACCCGGTCAGGCGGAAGAAATCCTGCGAGCCACGCGAAAACAGATCGACTTTCTGGCACAAAAAGATGCGGCGGAACAGGCCGCCGCCGTGCTGACGGACGACAAGGCTGTCGCCTGGTCAGGACGCGAATTCGAACGCCGCATGGTCGATAACCTGCTGGTGCTGACCAGCGTCCTCCACAACGGACGCGATGCCTATGCGTATTCGCAGCAGGCCATCGAAGTCGCTCACGCGGACCTTAACGATCTGCCCCCGCCTGCTGGTGAACACGGTCGTCAGGCAGACGATATCGTAACCGTCGCCGTTTCGGCCAACGCTGCCGGGGGTTCAGTCGCAACGTCAGAACCGCCGCCGCCACGGCTTGCTCCAAATGCACTGGCGACCTACCTCTACGCCGCGATGCAGTCCGAAATTCCCACCAACGCAGATCGCACTGACCGCGCGATCGAGCAGATCAGCTTCTGGCGAGCGGCGTCGAGATCTCCTGCAAACGCGGTCACGGCCACAGCCACAGCCACCGCGACTTCCGGCCAGCCATTGCGAGCGTTCGGTACCCACACGAAGCAGGGGCACGGTGTGTTGCACGTGATCACGCTGGTCGGCCGCGTCACGCCGTGGGACGAAGAGCGTGCCGAACCGACTTCGGCCGCCCTGCTGATCGCGGACCGCATTCTGAGCGCGACCGGAAAGCACACGCTGCCACCAACCGTTGCTCCCGTGAAAATCGCCGCACCACGTCGGAGAGTCAGCACTCATCCGTTTCGAACGGTTTTGGCCGTCGAGCCTTCCGGCACATCAGGAGATCTTGTCAGCCAGGTGCTGGTCGACCTGAATCAGTCGGCCTGGGATTCGTATCAATCCGA
>CAZHET010000113.1:0-14726 GCA_964531585.1 uncultured Planctomycetaceae bacterium
CGACCAGCAGGAGGCCGTTGACAGTCTGCTGACGGATGTGGTGTTCATGGCGACGGTGGGCATGAGACCGATCATTGTTCACGGCGGCGGCAAGTCAATCTCGTCGGCGATGGCAGCGGCCGGGATCGAACCGAGATTCGTCGCCGGAAGGCGCTATACCGACCAGGCCACCCTGGAAATCGCCTCGCGAGTACTGGTCGAAGAAATCTGTGCGACGCTGGTCGAGCAGTTGCGAGCCAAAGGAGCGACCGCGACGGGCCTGAACTTCCTGACGGAGAACGCACTGACCGGTGACCCGCTGCGCCTGCCGGGAGACGACGGCTTGCCGCTGGATTTGGGGCACGTTGGTGAGGTCCGCAAAGTTCACACCGATACGATCGTGCGGATCTGTTCGACGGGAACGATTCCGGTGATTCCCAGCATCGCGCTGGATGCGTCGGGATATCGACTGAACGTCAACGCCGACACGGCTGCGGCCGCTGTCGCCCGGGCAATGGAAGCCGAGAAGCTGATCTTCCTCAGCGACATTCCAGGAATACTGACGGAGATTGGAAATCCGGACTCCCGGCTTTCCCATGTCGATGCCGTCACTGTCCGCAGCCTGATTGCGAACGGCACAATCGCCGACGGTATGGTTCCCAAAGTCGAAGCGGCTCTGGACGCTCTGGATGCCGGCGTCAAGAAAGTCCACATCGTCGATGCCGGCATGCCACACTCTGTGCTGCTCGAAATCTACTCCGACAGAGGAGTCGGAACGGAAATCGTGGGATGACCGCTCAATTGCAAATCTGCCCTGTGCGGAACTTGCTTGTCGAGTGAGCCTGTGCGAAGCCGCGCGTCCGCAGCTAGTTGCCGCGATTCGCGAGGGCGAAGTTTCGGCTGAGCCGCGTGTGCCACCCAATGACTTTGCCGCAGCGGCTCAGCCGGGTGTGCCTGCTCCTGAATCCCGCGGCTCGGTGCGACACCTCGGCATTCCGCGACGAGGTCGTTTGCCAACGTAGGGAAATTGCTAGTGCTGCCGCGTATAGCGATCCTGGCAACGGCACGGCACAGGCTGTAGATCCCGCACGACCGCCTGCTGACAGATAAAAGGGTTTGTGGTTTCCGGGAAACACAGGAGATCTGTGACGTACGTTTTCGAGGCCGCACCCACTTTTCCCGACCTGCACAGGTCCGGTTATCTGAAAACGAGCGATGTCACAAACGGAAACCAGATCGACAGTCGGAACAACCAGCGCGCGGCTGGTTGCGTCTGCAGACTCGTCGCTTGACGTTCCGGCGGTCTTTCATCGAGACACGTCGCTGAGCGACGTCGCGGCGTCACTGCAGGACCAGCACTATGTGTTGGCGACAGATGACAAGGGCCGCATTGCCGGGCTGGCGACGTCATCAATGATTCGCAGCCGCCTGGATTCTCGCAACGAATTTGAACGCACGCGCTGGCAGCAGATGCCGCTGGGATCACTGGCCAGCGTTGTCTTCTGCGAAGCGGACAACAAGCCGGCGGCTTCCATCGTATCCGGGATCGAGTGCGTTGCGATCACAGAAAACGATCAGTTGTTCGGCATCTCCGTCGAGAATGACGTGTTCCTGAGCTGGCGGCGCATTGAATCGCTTCTGTCAATTGCATTTTCGGATCCGCTGACGTCGCTGCCCAATCGACTTGCCTACGAGCGGCGGCTGCAGGAAGAGTGGAATCGGGCAGCTCGCACGAATACATCTGTCGCCGTCATCGTCGTCGACCTGGACGACTTCAAACAGGTCAATGATTCGCACGGGCACCAGGCGGGTGACCTGGTGCTGAACGCGGTGGCGCACCGACTGGAATCCTGCATGAGATCATACGACCTGGTTGCCAGGCTGGGCGGTGATGAGTTTGTGGCACTGTGTCTGGGTTGTCTGCCGTCCATGCTGACTGTGCCGATCCAGCGTCTGCAGCAGAGCCTGGCCGACATCAACCTGAAGATTGACGGGCACCCGATCAGAACGACGGCATCGATTGGTGCGGCAATTCGACATGACGGCTTCGACGGTTCGTCACCCACCGACCTGTTTGCCGCCGCTGATGAGTGTCTTTACCGGGCCAAGGAAACTCGCGAAGCCGCCTGGATCGTGGAACTGGGCGACGAATATCCCGACCTGCCCCAGCCGGTTTCTGAGCTGCAACGGGCCCTGTATTCATCGGATTATCGTTCTTCGGATGACTCCAGTTCGGGCAGGACGCCGCTGGTTGCTCCAACACGCGTCACTGCCAACAGGTGATTGACCATGACCGGTACTCAACAACACATTGTGCTTCCCGGTGAATCGCCGCCACGCACACAGTCGATTGTGGCGAACGAAAGCGCTGATGGCTCGTTCTGGACCCTGTGTGCACAGTCGGAAGTGGGCGATACGGCTCAGCGAATCGGCATCAAATCACAGCCGTTCACGGTGGGGCGGCACCCGGACAACAGCCTGTGCATCGCCAACACCACGGTGTCCGGTCAGCACGCGGAGCTGATTCTGGCGGGCGATCAGATTCTGGTGCGCGACCGGGACAGCACCAACGGCACACTTCTGAACGGACGCCGCATTCAGACGGTCGAAGCCCTGCGCCACGGCGACATTCTGCACTTTGGCAACGTGATGTTCACACTTCGCCGTTCCAGCCGGGTGACCGAAAGTGCCACAATCACGTCGGATTCTGCCGGCGAAGCGCTGGCTCAGATTCAGTTTTCCACGCTGCTGTCGCGGCCGGGAGTCCAGCCGCACTATCAGCCGATTCTGCATCTGCCGACGCGGCAGTGCCTGGGCTATGAAGTGCTGTCGCGAAGTCACTTCATTGGCCTGGAAACTCCGGCCAAGATGTTCCGCGTTGCTGCTCAGCGCACGTCCGAAGGCGAACTCAGCCGCATCTGCCGTCTGGAAGGCCTGCGTTGCGCGGAAATCCTCGGCAAGGACGCGCAGTACTTCCTGAATACACATCCCGCGGAACTGAACCGTTCTGAACTGATCGAATCGCTGTATCAGCTTCGCGAGGAATATCCGGATCTGCACGTCGTGCTGGAAGTTCACGAGTCCGGTGCCACGTCGCTGGAGTATCTGCGTCTGCTCAAGGAGACGCTGCAGGAACTCAAGATGGGGCTGGCCTACGACGATTTCGGAGCCGGCCAGGCACGTCTGATGGAACTGATCGAAGTGCCGCCCGACGTCCTGAAGTTTGATGTCAAGCTGGTGCAGGGACTGCCAACCGCATCGGAATCGCGCCGGTCAACTGTCGCGTCGCTGATTCGCATCGTGCGGGATCTGGACGTCGTGCCGCTGGCTGAAGGGATCGAAACGGAAGAAGAAGCCGCCATCTGCGAAGAACTCGGCTTCGAACTGGCTCAGGGATATCTGTTCGGTAAGGGCGAACCGGCGGAAGAATGGGTTCCGAAAAAATAGCCTGCGCCCCCTGCACGATGGAAAGGGGACATGCACGATGGAAAGGGGACAGGCACCGAGCAGGAGTTCGCGACAAGGTTGTACTGCCATCAGCGGGTGCTCGGAGCCAGTCCCCTTTCCATCGTCGATCACAAATCAAGAATCGAAAATCGAAAATCAAAGTCTCCATGTCCACAGCCACCACACAAACAGGCATCGAAGATCAGTCGCTGCTGTCGCTGCTGCTCGGCGGCGAACGGTTCTGGCCGACGGACCCGAAGTCTCACCACGAACTGGGACTGTCAGAGCCGTTTCTGGAAGCGCTGGTTTCGAAGTTGCTGCTGTCGTCCGGAAACAGCAGCGGTCGCAGCATTGCTGCGGAACTGTGCCTGCCGTTCAAAATCGTTGAACACACACTCGACCGCCTGCGCGGCCGCCGCATGATTACTCACGTCGGTGCCGGCAACCTGAACGACTATGTCTACGGACTGACGGACGAAGGTCGGCAGCGATCCCGGACGTTTCATTCCGAATGTGCCTACGTCGGCCCGGCTCCGGTGCCGCTGATGGACTATGTGATTTCCGTGGAAGCTCAGGCGATCGGCGACGAACCCATTCGCCGCGCCGCGCTGGCGGATGCGTTTCAGGACATTTCGATTTCCAGCGACCTGCTGGACCTGCTCGGCCCGGCCGTAAACTCCGGCAGCGGCATGTTTCTGTACGGAGCACCAGGCAACGGGAAGTCCACGCTGGCCAACCGCATCACCAGTTGCTTCGGTCAGGAGATCTGGCTGCCTCACGCCGTCATTGACGGGCGGCAGATCATCACGCTGTTCGACCCGGCCTATCACCACAAAGTGCGGCAGCCGAACGAGAACACAAGCTGGGACCGTCGCTGGGTCCGCGTGCGCCGGCCCACGGTCGTGGTCGGTGGTGAACTGACGATGGACAATCTGGAAATCCGCCACGACCCCGCGACCAACATCAGCGAAGCGCCGCTGCAGATGAAAAGCAACTGCGGCTGCCTCCTGATCGACGACTTTGGCCGCCAACGCATTTCCCCCTCAGAACTGCTCAATCGCTGGATCGTGCCGCTGGAAAACCGCCACGACTTTCTGACTCTGGCGACCGGCAAGAAAATTCAGGTTCCGTTCCAGCAGTTGATCATCTTTTCGACCAACCTGGAACCCGCGGATCTGGTCGACGAAGCCTTCCTGCGGCGTATTCCGTATCGCATTGAACTGTGCGATCCGGACGAGCAGGAGTTTCATCAACTGTTTCAACTGGCGTCGGAGAAGCTGGGCTGCTTTTACGACCCGGATGCCGTTGAAGCGTTGCTGGATCGGCACTATCGCGGCACCAACCGCCCACTGAGACGCTGTCATGCGCGTGACCTGCTGCTGCAGGTTCGCAACTTCTGCACGTACAACGAGCTTCCGTTCGAGATGCTGCCGCAGCATTTTGACCGCGTTACTCAAAGCTTCTTCACTCGCATCGACACTAAAGAACTTCGCCCCCGACAAGGAGGCATCGCATGACGCCCGTCGATTCCCTGCAACACGTCGCCAAGACAACCTGCCTCGGTCCCGACGCGCCCGCGGTCGGTCCGCAGAATCTGGAAAGCGTCACACTGGCCGGCTACAAGCTGGAATCGCTGCTGGGCAGCGGCGGCTACGGCGAAGTCTACCGGGCCATCGGTCCAGGCGGCCTGCCGAAAGCCGTGAAGGTGCTGTTCGGCCAGCGAGACGGCCAGCACGCCGAAGCCGAAATGAAGTCTCTGGAACGCATGCGCGACCTGCGGCATCCGTTCCTGCTGAATATCGAACGTATCGAAATCTGCAACAATCGCATGATTGTTGTGACCGAACTTGCCGACCGGAATCTGGAAGACCGCTATCGCGAATGCCGCGAACAGGGGCTGGCCGGAATTCCGCGGGAAGAACTGCTGTCCTACCTGCGCGACGCCGCGGACGCTCTGGACTTTATGTTCGACCAGCACGGGCTGCAGCATCTTGACATTAAACCCGACAACCTGCTGCTGCAGGGAAATCACGTCAAGGTCGGTGACTTCGGCCTGGCCAAAGACGTCAACCTGACGAACATCTCGCTGGTCAACGGTTTCACGCCGCTGTTCGCCGCTCCGGAAATTTTCGAAGGACGCCCCGGACAAAGCAGCGACCAGTACAGCCTGGCCATCGTGTATCAGACGATGCTGACCGGAGCACCGCCGTTCAACGGTCGCACAGCCGCTCAACTGACCGCTCAGCACCTGCGCAGTCAGCCGGACCTGACTCCGCTGCAGCCGGTCGACCGCCCGGTGATCGCTCGTGCCCTGGCAAAGAATGTCCATTCCCGCTTCGACAGTTGTCGTCAACTGGTCGACGAACTGTCTCGCCGCAAGACACCGCGTTCCATGCCGGTGCTGCGTTCGGACTACGAAGGCGGAACCTCTGAAGCCACGCGCACGGCACTTGTGCCGTCACTGCCGCATCACGGCGAATCATCGCCCGAAGAAGCTTCGCAGCCCGTTCCGACAAAGCCCGTCTCTGTTGCCGGAAAGCTGCTGCGGCCAACGGTGTTCGTCGGCGTCGGCGGACTGGCCGGCGAAGTCCTGCGTTCGCTCAAGGCGGAAATGAATGCCAACTGGGGCCCGGCGACACCCGCGATGTCGTTTCTGCAGATCGACACCAACCGAGAAGACCTCCGCACAATTCGCAGTTCCGGAGCCCGTGATGGCCTGAGCGAAATCGAAACGGTCCACATCCCGCTGCGTTCCTCCAAAGACTATCGCGCAGAAACGGATCTGGATCTGACCTGGCTGAGCCGCCGGTGGCTGTTCAATATTCCTCGTTCCGGCGAAGTGGAAGGAATCCGTCCGCTGGGTCGACTGGCACTGTTCGATCACCAGCGGCTGGTGCGGACCCGCCTGAAGGAGGCCATCCAGCAGGCGCTGGAACCGGAGTCCATCAAGGTCACAGCCGCCGCACTTCGGCAGGGTTTCGAGGACGAAGAGATCGACATCGTTGTCGTGGCGTCCACCTGCGGCGGAACGTCCAGCGGAGCAGTCGCGGACGTTGCCTTTCTGATCCGTGACATCGTGCGCAGCCGAAAAATGACGGGTGTTTCGCTGCGGGGATTTCTGCTTCACGGCACCGGCCCCGTCCGCAATATCACCGACGTCCAGGAAGCAAACACCGTCAGTTGTCTGCAGGAGCTGCGCCTGCTGTCGTCACCAGGACTGGGCCTGGAAAAAGGCTTCACGCCGTCGAAACTGAATACGGACACCTGCCCGTTTGACGACACCTATCTGTTCCACTGCGGCGACGGACTGAATGCGTCAGCGTTCGCCGAACAGGCACGCCACCTGGCTCACTATCTGTTCGCCGGATCCACAACCGTCTGCGGTCACGACTTCCGTGCGTGGCGATCAACGGCCACCGAAGAACGTGACCGGCACCGTCCGCTGCGGTTGCTGGGACTGGCGTCGATGGATCAGCAGCTTCACGATGCCGCTATGCAGGAGGCTCGCGTGCTGTGTTCACTGCTGCTGCGCAAGTGGAGCGGTTCGTCCATCGGCCGCACCGAAGGCGTCACAAAATCTCTGCCGCCGCAGCTTTCTGATACGCAGACACTGCTGGCTGATCTGCAACTGACAAAGGACACGCTGCCGCAGCAGGTCGTGAGCGTTCTGCGCGGCAAGATCGGGCAGAAGATCGAACAGTTCTCGGAAAGCGTCTTCAAAGGAATCCACAGACAGCTTGCCGGAGCCGTTCCGACGCGACAGCAGGTTCTGGCACAGCTTGCCGACGTGATCGCCAGTCCGCAGGACAACGGCGATGATGCTTCGGCTTCGCTACAGCGGATTGTCCTGGAAGCTCAGAAGCAGATTCAGGCAGCCAGCCGCGCCGCGGAAACGGAAATCAACGATCATGTGGTCAGGATTCTGGACGCACCCCATCGCATGGAAGGTTGTTCGGCAGCCGTCTCGTTCCTGATCAGTCAGTTGAAAGGAACGGCCACGAGTTGCGAAAGCCTCGCCGGCGAAATTGAGCAGGCGTTTAGCCGGCTGTGCCAGTCCGCCGCGGACGACACCACGCTGTTCATCGCGGATACCGGTGAACTCAGCCGCGAAGCTCTGAAGGCGTTCTGCCGCGAATACTGTGTGCTGGTGGCCTACCAGACGATCTACCGCTGCTTCTTTACACACGTTCAACAGGTTCGCAAGCACGTCGTGAAGATCGACACCCGCCTGACCGCGATGCAGACGAAGCTGCAAAGTCTGATGTCCGGAATGTCCTCCACGCTGGTGCTGTCGGACTCGATTCCTCAGCCGGTGATCGACGCCTTTGACGGTCATCTGCGGGCGTCCGGAGCCTTTTCTCTGGGTGCTGCGCTGTCGGACGAACTCGATCTGGCCGGCGTCGTGGAGCAGCTATTCGAAACCGCCGTTACGTTCCTGATGAACGCGTCCGCACCGGGCAGGGACACGCAGACAGCAGCCGCAAACAACAAGGGCCGGTTTCCTCAGAGTGCCTGGCCGGTGCTGAATGGCGTCGGCGGCCGACGCCGCGTGCTGGGGCAACTGCCTCAGTGCGAATCACGCGACGAGTGGATCGCAAAGCTGGTGGAAACCTTCGGTGACTGCGTTGCCGTGAGAGAAGCCGCGGACGGGCGAGTGATGGTGGTCTGCGAAATCGAAGGCGTCAGTATCGACCGCATTCTGAAACGAATGACGGCACGAAATCCCCACATTGCCGACGTCGCCGGGCGAATTCATACTCGCATCGACGTGGCGTGGTAAGGCGAGCGGCAGGTGAGAGTTTACCTGTACGATGGCCTTCCAGGGCCGTCGATGCCGTGCTGACGACGGCCCTGGAAGGCCATCGTACGGAGCACCACGGGTAAGAACTCACGTGCCGCTCGCCTAAGATGCACCACCCCACCGGTGTTCATCCCGGTGGTTCCACGCCTTTGCACGACACGAGTTCCTGACGCGAGCCGTGCAAAAGCAGCAAGACACCGGGGCAAGCCCGGTGGGATACGGACGAAGCGGTATGCTCAAACAATACCTTCTTGCCACGCTGTTGATCTGGGCGACGCTCGTCTGCGAGCACGCTCGGCCGGACCTGTTGCCGGTCGGGGCGCTGTTCTTTCCGGTCGTCGTTGTGTGCATGATGTGGTTCAGAAATTCTGCCGGCCTGCTGCTGGGCGGTATGATGCTGACCGCAGACTGGATCACTCGTCCGACACCATTGCCCGTCGTGCCGATTCTGCTGCCGCTGGCAACAACTATGCTGCTGACATCCACCGCGGCCATGAACGAGTTCTCTGAACGTCGACGCGGCCTGCAGCGCGTTCCTGAATGGTTCCAGCCAGCGCTGTTGACGGCTTTGGCGATCGTGGCTGTGCGAGTTTCCCGTCCTGGCGTTCCGGTGAATCTGCCGCCGCAACTGCTGCCGGAGCTACTTCGCTGTGCGGCAATCGCGTTGCCACTGAGCCTTGTGCTGGGAAGCATCAGTCGCATGGCTGAGGAATTTGGCTTGCATCGCCACGGAGTGTCTTCTCTGCGTCGCTGAATTCGGCCCCAACCACCGCCCCGCCCTGGCAACGCCATCAAGCAATCGTGAGCATACCGAGTCGTAGCTTGGGACCATTGTCCCGAGCAGAGTCGTAGCTTGGGACCATTGTCCCGAGCAGAGTCGTAGCTTGGGACCATTGTCCCGAGCGAGCAGGACCGGACAATGATCCGATCCTGCGACAACGGTCCCGTCCTGCGACAACGGTCCCGTCCTGCGAAAGTGTGGCCCGATCTGCTTAACGGCGTTTCCTGACGGGTGGCGAAAACGACAAACAACGATGCTCAACCAGCCTCGCCATTCCGCGTTCGACTATCCCGACGACAGCGACACCATCGGTCCCGGCTCGACGTCGCGGTTTCGGTTTCTGGCTGCCGTCTTCGTCGTCGGAGCAGCCGTCGTGCTGCTGCGGATCGCCTTCGTGCAGACCAGACTGCAGGCCAGTTACCTGCAGTCGCTGGAAGTCACCACCACTGAATTCGAAATCCTGCCCGCTCGTGACGGACGAATTCTGACTGACACGGACGTACTGGCGGCCGATGTCGATCAGTACACTGTTGAAGTCCACTTCCGCTGGCTGCAGGAACCCGCCGACGACACCTGGCTGCAGCGTCAGGTGCGGAACGAACTGACTCGCGAAGAACGCGGCAACGAACAACTCGTCGCGGAGGTCGAGGCGGACGTTCTGCGGCGACGAGAACTGCTCTGGGAGGCACTCGCTGAACTGACAGCAATAGCGGACGACGAACTGCAGAACCGGCGACAATCGGTTCAGGCGCGAGTTATCCGCATCGCCGAATCCGTCAACCGGCGTCATGCCGTATCCGACACGCTGACCGCAGACAGCGACGTTCTGCGACCCGATGACGCTGACGGCCCGCTGATGAAATTCGCCACGGCCGTTCGCAAGGCCGTCACGGAATCACCGACGCGTTCGACCGCCGATCGCATCGTCGTTCGCGAAGAAGAAGACTTCCACCCGATCATCGATCGAGTACCGCTGGTGATCGCCGCGGAAATTCGTGAGCACCCGGAACGTTTTCCCGGCGTCCGCATTGCTGCCGGCACGCAGCGCACGTACCCGCACAGCCGCACGGCTGCTCACATCGTTGGAGCACGCAGTCCGCTGACCGACGAAGAAATCGCTCAGGCTGCCGACGCCGGCAAGCCGATGCGTTCTGCCTCCTGGACGCCACGCCGAGGCCGTTTCGGAGTCGAACTCAGCTACGACCGGTGGCTCAGCGGAACTCCCGGCCTGCGCAAAATCATTCGCAACCGACGGCAGGAAATCGTCGCAGCAACGGAAGTCACAGCTCCCGCCGCCGGACGTGACGTCGTACTTACGCTGAACCTGCCTCTTCAGCGCCATACGGAACAACTGCTGGCTGAATCGCTCACCGAACGGCCGCCGCAGCTTCTCGCGCGCGATGCGGACGACGAGACGGAAGATGCGGACGACGAGACGGAAGCAGACGAGCAGCCTCCATCGATTCCGATCGGCGGCAGCGTCGTCGTCATGGATGTGCAGACCGGACGAATTGTCGTCGCCGCCAGTGCTCCGAACTTCGACCTGTCGCTGTTTCTGACCGGTTCGCAATCTGAATGGGATGCGGTGAACAGCGACGCGCGGCGGCCGTTCGTGTCACGAACAAACTCAATGGCCTTGCCGCCCGGTTCCGTCTTCAAACCGCTCACAGCCATCGCGGCGATGGAACACGGGACGCTCGATCCCGACGCGACGTTTTTCTGCCAGGGGTTTCTCAAGACGCCGAACGAGCATCGCTGCCTGATCTTCCGACTTTACGGTGCGGGCCACGAAAGCCTGACGCTGCGGCGAGCCCTGGCCGAATCGTGCAACGTGTACTTCTTTACGGCTGCTCAGCGAACGGGAATCGCAACGCTGGCTGAGTGGTCCCAACGCTTCGGGTTTGGCCGGCCAACCGGCGTCGATCTGCCGTTCGAAAAAGCCGGAATACTGCCGCCTTCGGGGAATCCAGCCGCGCCGGAGCGTCGTTTCGAGCGCGAAGCCCTGGGCCTTGCGATCGGGCAGTCTCAACTGACGGTAACTCCGCTGCAGATTGCTCGCCTGATGGCGGCGATCGCCAACGGCGGCTGGCTGGTGACACCTCACGTTGTCAGTCAGGATGGCATCGCGCGCTCCGCCGCTGATATCGACGACGCTCCGCAGAACAACGTGAAGCAACGAATTCCCGGCCTGCACGAAAACACACTGGAACACGTTCGCGAAGGACTGACGGCGACCGTTCAGGAACCGTACGGCAGCGCGTTCAAAACGGTCCGGCTTCCGGACGTCGCGATCGCCGGAAAAACGGGGACGGCTGAGACCGCTCCGGGGAAGCCCGATCACGCCTGGTTCGCGGGATACGTCCCTGCCAGAGATCCGCAGTTCGCGATCGTCGTCGTTCTGGAACACGGTGGCAGCGGTAGCCGAGCCGCCGGTCCGGTGGCTCGCGAAGTTGTGCGAAAGATGCGGGAACTCGGCCTGCTGTGAATTTGTCGTGACGGATCTGCGCTACGGACCGGCGCTACGGATCTTCGCTACGGAGCGGCGTTACTGACGACGTTGTCGACGAGCTGATTCCCCTCACCGCCCGTGACGTGCAGCGCCGCGATGGCGTCGGCGTCCTTGTCGCTGTGGATCAGACAATCAGACACTCTGCTCAGTGAGACGTCGTCCAGCAGCAGTCCACGCGGTAAGCAGTCCAGGATCGAACAACCAGTGATGTTGAACCGTCGGCAACTGCGAATCTCCACACCCGCTGTTTCGCCCGTGGCTCCGTGAATCTGGTTACCGCTGAACGTGCAGCCGTCGCAGTCGGCGAACACGATCGAGTTCTTCGAATCACTTCCGTCGCCGTAGTGATATCGAGGATTGCGTTCAAACACGTTGTTCGCCACAACAACGTTGTCGCTGTTCGTGACCCGCAGGTTCGCGGCATAGCCTTTCCAGCCGGTGTTCCCCGTGATCGTCACTCCGCGAGCATTGGCGATCTCGATATTGACCTGAACGTCGGACAAAACGTTGTCCGCAATCGTCAGATGCCCATGCCGTGTTTCGTCCGTAAACGACACGGCGTTGCTGCTTCCGTTGATGCGGATGTTGGCGGAATCGTTCGCGTCGTGAGAATGCTGGATCGTGCAGCCGACGATCGCGACTTCCGCGATGGAACCGCCGGTCGAATCCAGCCAGACGTTCGCGGACGGTGCGGCATCAGGTCCGCCCATGTTGCCTTCAATATCGCACGTGCCGATGTGAATGTTGCGGACGTCGCCGCCTTTCACAACGACACCGCCCTGCTGGTTGTAGCTGATGTGGCAGCCGATAATGTTCGACTGATGCAGACTGACTGCGTCGTAGAAAACTCCGGCTCCGCGGTTTTCGTAGATGTGACATTCAGAAATGATCACGTTGCGGTTGCGGTTCACCAGGTGAATGCCGTGCAGAGCTTCACGAATGACCGTGCGAGTGACCGTCAACTGCATTGTGCCATCGGCTTCGATGCCGCACGCGTCCGGATGACGGCCAATGATCTCAATGCCGTCGACCATTGGCGATCGTTGATTTGTCCACACGTTGTCCTTGAATGTGGAAGGAGCAGCTGTGCCATCGTGAGTCCCCACGAACCGAATCGCCGGACCCGGGCCGTCCATGATGATCGTGGCAGTGCCGTCACCGGAAAATGACGTCGGTCCGACTTTGTCCAGGTCCACGACAATCGGTTTCGTAATGCGATACCGACCGTTGGTGAGTCGAATTTCGGACTCGCCGGCGTCGACCCGCTGCTGCAGGACTTCCGTGTATTCGAACAGTTCGTTTGCCCGCTGTTGAGGCGATCGGGCGGAGCCTTGTGCCGGAACCTGCGGTTCCGCAGCAGCATTGTCCACCGACGAAAACGTGCCGTTGAATGTGGCAGTGGCGATCAGCAGCAGCGGGATCGGAATCCAGCGAACGAGCGGGTGAGTGGTTCGGGACATGGCGTGTGCTTTCGGAGAAGTGAAACACGGGCCTGGTTCGCAGACGGCTGCGACAGCGTACCAGGTTATTCGCCTGCGCTGCTGCCGGCTGCCGCGCGCGTATCCTGTTCGACGATGTCCCTCCAGAACTTCGGCATCCCGCGCCACGCCAGTGCGTGAGTCGCTTCCAGCGGGACGTTGATGTAGCGTTCCGGCGTCAGAAACAATGGCATCGGCGGCAGTTCGGCGAGCAAAGCAACGTGCTCGCGGTAAACTCGGATCGGTCTGTCGGCGGCGTACGAAACCAGCGTGGAGCAATACCTGTTTGCGTCGTCCGCGGGTTCTGCGAACGGGGAAATCTGCCGCTGGATCTCGTAGTGAATTCCGTGAGGATCAAACTGACCCGGAGCGAACAGGTCGATGACCAGAACGTGAATCCCCTGTTCCAGCGCATTCGCCGACTTCACGGCAAACTGTTCGATGTGCTCCGCCCGATCCTTGTTGGACGGCGAGACGATTTCCAGCAGCGCAACGATGCGATGGGTGCTGACGTGACGAATTGTCAATGTCCGCCGCAACTCGCGCGGGACCGGATCGATCGTTTCGACCGTGGTGACTCGCGGCGGAGCGTCAGCAACAGCCACACCGCCGGATTCACTTCCGGACCAGACGGGCGGCGGTTCGACGGGCACTGGTTCACGAGGCGAAGGCGGAGTTCGCAACGTCAGCACGTCGGGAATCATCTGCCCGGCATGTTGTTCGGCAAGAGCGTAAAAGTCGCCGGGCAGGAGGCCTTCGTTTAGCGCGTTTCGGATCTGTCCGATCCACACGGTGTGAAAGTCTTGGAAGATCCCGGCGTCGATGTTTGACCAGTCATAGAGCGGCATAAATCCACCTCGTCAGTGCGAATGACCGAGGTGTCATTGTACACCGACAAGGCTCGCGAGGTCCTTCATGCGCTGCGATTCCCACAGAATCTCTTCCACCGTTTCGCCGGGGCGCACCTGACTTTTCTGCAGCGTTTCGAGTATCTGCGCCAGCGGGCGCGACACCTTCAACTGAATACGCACGCGGTCGCGCCGCCGGTAGTTTCGTGAGCGGGAAGCGATGCGTCCGACCGTCGTCTTGATGACGGTTGACCCGCCGGCGTTCGCCGACGGTGTCGCGGTGGCCTGCGATTTTGCCGCCGTTGCAGGTGCGGTGCCATGCGATTCAATGTAGTCCTGCAGAGACGACAGAAGCTGCTGGAAGTCGCGGTCGCAGCGGATGCGATCCGCGTAGCGGTCTCGTCCCTGCTGCAGCAGGCAATCACGAGCGTCTGCTTTCAGAATCAGTTCGTCGATCATCATCCGCAACTGCCGCAGGTGTGACATTCGCGGCGAACGTCCGCTGAGGGCCGGTACCTCTGCGGTGCCGGAACTGCGTGGCGAGGCGATCGGCGCTGGTGCCGGCTGTTGGGATATCGGCTGCGATATCTGCTGCGGGGGCTTTGATGTGGTGGCCTGCGAGGAACTGTTCCGTGGTGCGTTGGCCTCGACCCTCCGTGGTGCCGGTTTCTGCGGTCGAAGGCGAGGTGTCATGACTGGGGATGACTTTCGGAGAAAAAAGCGGGATCTGTCCAATCATGTTTCATCGGCCGTTTCGGTGGGCGGAAACCAGCACATCTTGCCGAAATGCGGATTTCGACACGCCACGCCTGCACTCCCGAGCGATCCGGCGAGCGGCACAGTCGAACTATCGGCCCACCTGCTGGTCGGCTTCGCGGATCAC
>CAZHET010000114.1:0-14707 GCA_964531585.1 uncultured Planctomycetaceae bacterium
TTTCCGACCGCTGCGCGGCACAGCTTGCCTGAACGGCAAGCTGTGGTACCCGGTGTGGCCACGGGCTAACGGAAACGGGGCCACCGGCTAACGGCAATGGGGGCGATGAGGCCACGCACCGTTCGTACGAATTCCCTTACGGAGCGGCCGGCAATTTCCGGGCCGTTCAGGAAACGTGGTGGCAGGGAGGTTCTGGGTATGAACAGTTCTCGACGTATCAGTACAATGCCGGCAACGGACTGCTGCTGACTGACGTGAAGACTCATGCGGCTTCGATGGGTTCGACTCCCGGAAGCGTGCTGACTCACGTGCAGTATGCGTCCGACGACCTGACCCGAGTCACTCGGATCTGCGACTTTCTGACGGGCGACGGCGGGGCTTCGAACTGGAAAGCTTTCGACGTGAACGACACGCTCGATGATCCTGACCGCCGCCTGACGACGTTCTTCGAATTCACCGACAAGGTCGGCGGCACGATTCAGGCGTCGTAGTACGATTCGTCGAACTGGTACACGTGGGATAAGAACTCGCGCATCACGAAAGTTCAGCAGTACACGCCGACGCACACGGGCCAGCCACTTCTCGGAGCAGTCATTCGCCTTGACTACCACGGATTGTCACAAGTCGCATAAAATCATGTCAGCACGGCTCGCGGTTCTGAAAAAGATCAGACAAAAACGCGAGAAACACGCGCCGACACCCTGAATAACGGACTGGAATGTCCATCGCAGAGCTGCAGGAGACAGCAATGCTTACGGGGCCGCGAAAAACTGAAAACATCACAAAGCTGCGACGGACAGGAATATCTGTCGTACGGCTGCCTGAATGCCACACGACTCCCGCCACCCCCTTGAAGATCCGCTTCTCGTGAATCCCCTGATTGAACTTGAACAACTGTGCTCGCTGTTCCCGGAACCTGACGGGCAGCCGCTGTTTCTTTCGGCGGAACACACGGCCAAGGAAGCGACTCCCGAGCCCTATCACCGCATGCTGGTTCACGAGCATCACATGACGGTTACGATGGAAGCGTTCCACGACTGTTCTGTGGACGTTGAAGTCCTGGATTCGAGACATTCAGGCGACACGTATGCCCGCAAAATTCTGCTGAACAAGCATGGGACCGGCATACCGGTGCAGTTCGGCATGGTCCGTTTCAATTTCCAGTATGTGACGGACGCGGTTCGGCGGGAGATCGAGTCCGGGGAAATTCCACTGGGCCGCGTGTTAATTCAGCACAATGTTCTGCGGCATATCGATCTGGGGGCCATCCTGAAATTTCAGGCCGGACCTGGGCTGAGCCGCTATCTGAAGATGCCGGAAGGTTCCTCCACATTCGGCCGCATGGCGACGATTTTCTGCAACGGAGCACCCGCTGTGGATTTGTTGGAAATCTCCGCACCGCTGGACTAGAACCTTTGTGGCGGTGCGTCGGCGAATTGCTGAGGCGTCTGGCGACGGTGGACCGGTGGTGCCGGTGGACTCTGTCGGCTCGCAACGTCTGCATTTCATGAAACACAGGTCCACTTGCGTCTGAGAGCTTACCTTCGATGATCCAGATCAACCCCGATTCGCCGATCAACTATCTTCCTGAGATTGAAGACAGCTACGACGTCATTGTCGTGGGAGGCGGCCCGGCTGGCAGTACCACTGCGGCCCTCGTGGCGGAACACGGCCACCGCGTCCTGCTGCTGGAACGCGCCGAACTGCCGCGATTCCATGTCGGCGAATCGCTCATCCCCGAAACGTACTGGCCGCTGAAAAGACTGGGGCTGATCGAACGGCTGAAGGACTCCGAGTTTCCTCGCAAGTACAGCGTGCAGTTTGTCAGCGACGGAATGAAGGAATCCGCTCCGTTCTACTTCGACGAGTACAACCCGCATGAAAGCAGCGTCACGTGGCAGGTCGTGCGAGGTCCGTTCGATCAGATGCTGCTCGACCGCGCCACGGAACTGGGGGCCGTCGTTCACACGTCCGCTCACGTCACGGAAGTCATTTTCGAAGGAGACACCGCCGTCGGTGTGAAATGCCGGTTGCTGAACGAAGACGGCGGTCGCACGGAACGCTGCATCACGGCGAAAGTTGTTGTTGATGCAACGGGGCAGTCGTCGTTCATTTCCAGCCGCCGCAACGAACGTGACCGCGATCCGCACCTGCGGAAAGGAACGATCTGGACGTACTGGAAGAACGCCCGGCGGGATTCCGGCCGGGACGAAGGTGCCACACTGATCATGCAGACCGAGAGCAAACGATCGTGGTTCTGGTACATCCCGCTGCCGGACAACGTTGTCAGCATCGGCTGCACGGGGAGCATGAATTACATGTTCGGCAAGGACTCCGGCGATGCGGAAGCCGTCTATCATCGCGAACTGGAACGCTGCCCGGCGCTGCAGGCTCGACTGACCGACGCCGAACGCTGCACCGACTTTTTCACAACGAAGGACTTCTCCTATTACTCGCGGCAGGGAGCCGGCAAAGGCTGGGTTCTTGTCGGTGATGCATTCGGTTTCATCGATCCGGTCTACTCCAGCGGCGTCTTTCTGGCACTGAAGGGCGGAGAATTCGCCGCCGACGCCATCCACGACGCCCTGGACCGAGACGACGTGTCGGCCGCGCGGCTCGGACGGTGGCAGCCGCTGTACAAGCAGGGCATCGAGAACTTCCGCAAGCTCGTCTACGCGTTCTACGCTCCGGACTTCAGCTTTGGAATGTTTCTGCGCGACAACCCGCGGTACAAGTCGAACATGGTGGACATCCTTGTAGGCGACGTCTTCAAACCAGGCGTCGGCGATATCTTCGACGCCATGGGAATCGTGGAACCACCGCTGGACGAACCTGCCAAAGCCGCAGCGATGGCGTAAGGCGAGCGGCAGGTAAGTTCATACCGGTGGTGTGTCCCGTACGATGGCCTTCCAGGGCCATCGTCAGGACTGCATCGACGGCCCTGGAAGGCCATCGTACAGGGAAATTCTCACCTGCCGCTCGCGTAAGGGCGGCGACCAACCGGATTGACACTGTGTTGGTCTCAGAAGGATCGTCGCCGCGCAATACACGCAAACTAATGGCAGAACTGGTGTGCCGGGGCGTGTCCGTCGGTGTGTACTGAAGCCATCACGATTTTGTCGCACAGTCCGACTTGCCTAAGTCTGCGGCGATCACACTGCCGGGACATTCTGTGATTCTGTTTTGAAATTCCGGCTGCCGCATCGTAGAACTTAGCGGTCGCCACCGGTGTGTGGCATGGCAACTCTGGCCGCACTTCACGAGTAAGGGACCCTGTGATGAACCAGTCGGAATCAACGACGATCAGGACTGCAACGTTTGGCGGTGGATGCTTCTGGTGTACCGAAGCTGTCTACGACCGCGTCAAGGGGGTCCGGAAGGTGACGTCCGGGTACAGTGGCGGCAAGGTGCCCAATCCCACGTACACTCAGGTCTGCACCGGGTCGACAGGCCACGCCGAAGTGATTCAGGTCGAATTCGATCCGGACGAAATTTCGTTTGAACAGATTCTGGACATCTTCTTTCACACGCACGATCCCACGACTCTGAACCGGCAGGGAGCAGATGTCGGCACCCAGTATCGTTCCGCCGTGTTCTATCACGACGACGAACAGAAGCTGCTGACCGAGAAGGTGATTAAGGAACTGAACGCATCGGGTGAATTTGATGACCCGATTGTGACGAAGCTGGAGAAATTCGAGAAGTTTTATCCGGCGGAAGACTACCACCAGAACTACTTCGAACAGAATCCTGGACAGCCATATTGTCAGGTCGTCGTCGGCCCGAAGGTCTCCAAATTTCAGAAGCGCTATCAGGCGATGCTGAAGGAACCCGCCGAGGCGAAGTGAGCCGCCACATTTTCAGTTTGCGATTCCTGAGTTTCGATTTTGCGAATCGCTTGGTGCAGTGCAGTTCGTCACCGGCCGCGGGGTGGTTGTGCCCAGGCGGCCGGGGCCATTGGAAGCTGGAAGATGTTCGGGATCACCAGGCCGGGAATCGGGCCGCCCGCGCGGGGGTTGAATGCTTCCAGAAACTGCCGCATATTGTCGTCCGCGGTGGCTCGCGGGCGCACCATCGTCTGAGGCCGGCTGGTCGTGCCGCGGACTTCCACCTTCACCCACTGGGTTGCACCGTTCGTCAGCATGTTGACCAGTGGCAGCGACGGAGTGCGCGGGCGGGCCGGCTTTGAGTAGAAGTCCAGCAGCACGTCGCCGCCAAAGCCGACAGTCCCGCGGCCTCTCAGTGCGAGCGATTCACCGACCAGGTCGATCGGATCGAACTGAAATGACTCGTCTGCCACTTTGAAGCTGAACAGGGCATAGTCAAAGGCAGTTCGATCCTGAACATTGAAGTTCAGCTTCGCGAGGTTTCCGAGCAGCTTGACCATCACGGGAAGTTCGTACAGCGCTGCGGGGCTGATTCGCAGTTGTCCCTGCCCTTTGGCATCGGCCGGAGAATTTCCGACTCCCGTCAGGTGCAGCCATGCAGTGACGACGCCTTTCAGATTGCGCTGATCCGGCATGTGTCGCGCGGCGTAGGATTCGAGCAGCGCGTTTTCCAGTTCCAGCCACAGCTGATATCCGCGAGCGGACTGCACATCCACGACCGCATCCAGAAACGCGATGCCTCCGTAAGCCTGTGCGCGTACGCGTCGGTCGCGGGACACACTGTTTGTGTTGGTCGACGTGAAGACTTCGCGCGCCCCGAGCACCAGTTCCTTTTCTGTCAGCGAATACGGTCCGGTGATGTTCGTCAGCGGCATTTCCAGCACTTCCACGCTGTCGAACCGCAGTTCGCCCGTATTCGACAGGTGCTGGCCGTCCCACGAGCCGCGCGCGCTGACCAGTCCGGACAAGCGGCTCAGGCTTAGTCCGGCGTCCATGCCGCAGTCGGTGAGCCGCAGATTCATGTCCCATGCGGCGGTCGTGTTTCCGGTGCCGCTGGTGAGTCCCTGGAAATCGAGTTCAGAGTTCTCGATCGAGACTCGCCCTGTTTGGTTCAGTCGAGTGACCGTGCTGCGCCAGGAGTCCGGCAAGGCGGCGCGAAGGTCGTCATCGGGCTGCAGACCGGTCGCTGTCAGGTCATTCAGATGCAGTTGCCACAGCCTGTTGGGAGTGATCTCGGCCCAGCCCGTGGCGGAAATCGGCGCGCCGCCGTGACTGGCTGTCAACGAATGAATCTCGCAGTGCTGAACTCCGGCGTTGCGAGCATCGTTCGGATCAAAACTGACCACAGCGGAGTCGATCAGCATTTTGTAGGGAAACGGCTTCGGACGAATTTGCGTGTTGTAGATTCGCACCGGATGTTCTTCCGGAAACCTCACCACAGCGGGTTGCCCGTTGACTGCGGTCCAGTGAATTTCCGTCGTCAGATCAACCGACCCTTCCGGATCGAGCAACTGCCACAACTGCCGCTGCGAATCTGACAGAGCGTTGTACAGATCTGCGTCCAGCCGGCCGTTTCTGGCACTGATCGTCAGGTCCAGAACTCCTGGAGCCGGCAGGCCGCGGAATTCGCCCGACGCCGTGATGACAGCGTCTCCGTGACGGCCCGCCAGTTCTGTGAAGTTCCAGTACTTCGTGGCCGAGTCGAATGTCAGGCGTCCGTTGATGTGAGCAATGTCGTAGGGAAACTTCGAAAACCGCATTGACGCTTCCTGCAGCCGCGCGTCGATCCGCGAATACGTCGGCTGGCCGGCTCCCGCCGGACGATAGAACTGCATGCTGGCCGATACGGATCCCGCCAGCCTCAGCGAGTCCAGTACCTGCCGGGCTTTGTCGTCCAGAGCATCACGGAACCGACCGTTGATTGGCACGTCGGTAACATCGAGCACCATCCGCAGTTCCGCCTCAGGGCCGGGATTCCTCCACCATCCGCTGGACGTGAAGCGTCGTGATCCGGCATTTCCTGAAAGCTCCACCCGCATCAGCGCGTCATCGACCCCGATGGCCGAAAGAGTTCCGGCTGGAACCGGTGTGTCTGTCGGAACCTGAGTGATGGTGCCCTGCAGTCCGGAGACCGGATAGCGAAACTTTTCGTACACCACGCGACCGTCGTGGATCTCCGCTTTGACGTCTGCCGGTTTCCAGCGGCCGTCGGGCGTACGCCGCAGACGACCGGTCGCGGAGACTTTTACGTCCGGCTGAAACATGTCGAACAGTCGCTGTGTTCGCAGGTTCAGAAACGGCTGCAGCTGCGTCGTCACCGGGAAATTGCGGATCTCAAAACCGGCGGTCGGCGGAGGCGCGTTCGGAATGGTCTGCATCTCGAAGTTGCAGGCCAGCCGCGCGTCGCCGTCGCGAGCATCCTTCAATAGAAACTGCAGGTGACCATTGTCGCGATAGAAGACGGCGTTGACGTCGGTCAGTCTGACAGGCACTGCAGCAGACGACAGCCGGCCGTCTTTCACTTCAACGCGCAGCCGGAACTCAGGGACCGCCCGCGTCGGACTGCCCGAAACGTCGAAATCCACATCCAGAGTTCCGCGAAAGGTTGGTGCGAGTTCGCTGGTTCCGATCTGCAATGCAGCGGACGATCGTGACGCCGTCTGCAGCGGTGGCTGAGACACAGCTCCTGGCGGCAGCGCCTGACGAAATGAACTGTCCAGAACCTGAAGCTGACGCTCGATGTCCGGGTTGGCGGCCTGAGCCAGCCGGATCAGATTCTGATCGGCCGCAACGTCTTTCAGCCGGCCACCCACCTTCCAGTTGCGAGTCTGCAGATCCCAGGCACCGGCAAACTTCAGCAACCCGGCTCCCGGAAGTTCGATGCCTCCGTCCAGATCGTAGCCGTAGCGCGATGACGGCACAGCCTGCAGCTTTGGGCTGCTGAGCATCAGCCGGGCGGTCGGAATGCCGTCGCCGTGCTGCAGGTTTAACTGCACCCGCAGATCTTCCACTTCGATCAGCGGCAGCACAGGGTTCTGAGTGTCGGGCGGATGGAATTCGAAGTCCTGCCAGTTCCAGTGTCCGTCTGCGGCACGGGACAACAGGACATCGGCACTCTTGAGAGCAACACGATCGACAACGACCTGCTGATGATCAACCAGTTGCTGCGAATCGATGGCAACGGTGATCTGCTCCGCGCGAAACACCGGACGATCAGTCTGCCGGTCGCGAATCTCCACGTTCGACAGAACAACCGCGTTCGTTCCCTGCAGCCGCGTTGTCCCCAGCACCAGCCGCAGTTCCGGAGCCACGTGGTCGAAGCGTTCCAGAATCTGGCGCTGAACCAGCGAATCACGCTGATTCCAGAAGTAGATGCCCGCGCCGCCGACTCCCACGGTCGCCAGCAAGACGATCAGCACCATCCACTTGATGACCGAAAGAAACTTCATGCATCCCTGCAGTGTTCTCAAGCGGTCCTTAAGCCGCGTGGTTCGCCTGCGTGCGGGGACGGTGGCTTCCTGCCAACACCCACCGCATCCCCGCCGCGGCAAGCACCGCCAGCGGAAACTCAACCGGCAGACGATACCTGACCGAGCCCACGAAGACCATATGAACCAGCAGAAACAGCAGCAGCGGACCCAGCACGACGACCCATCCTTCGCGACCCAGCAACCCGGACCACGCTCCCAGCCCCAGCAGCGCCACGAACACCGCGTACATGGCCACGCACAGCACCCATATCGCCCAGTTTGATCCGGCCTGATTCGGCACGGGACTCAAGAAACGAGCCATCTTCAGGATCGCCAGTTCCGCCGCGCGTCGGGGATTGCTGCGAGCGAATTCGACTGCCCGATCCTTGTAGTGGCGGTTCATTTCGTATTCCGTCATTGTCGCCAGCACGTTCTCTTCGTCGAAGAACCTCATGTCGCTGGCTCCGGTGGCCCGTGAATTCAGCCCGTCGTACAGGCTGGGGCCAGACCACAGCGACGTGACAACCCAGTGCCCGGTCACTGCGACATTGCGAAGTGTCCACGGCAACAGCGGCAGCGAGCAGCCAAGCAGCAGCCCGGTGGCGATCACGGTGCGCGCCACGAACGAGCGCCGAACCATCAACAAAACGGCGGTAAAGCAGACGACAATCCAGGGCAGAAAACCGGGTCTGACAAGAGTCGCGGCACCGATCAGCCCGCCGGTCAGGATCGCTCGCAGCCACAGTCGCCACGCGCAGGTTTTCCCGGCGAATGAATGCGGCCGCGGGCTTCCCGTGACAATCGCACAGCCCTCGTAACCGGCCTGCAGCATTTCCGCCAGCGCCAGCAGGCTGAGCAGCATCCAGAAGGTGAACCACGACTCTGACAGAATCAGCACACTGTTGACGACGTGCAGCGGATTCACGGCAACGAACAGAGCGGCCCAGAATCCCACGCGTCTCATCACCAGTCGTGTCCCCAGCAGGTACGTCAACCAGCAACAGAGCGTGCCGATCACCGCCAGCACAATTCGCGCGGCGAACAGGTTGTCACCGAACAGCCTGCTGGACGCCGCCAGCAACAGCGGGAAGCCTGGCATCCGCAGTACTCGCCGCGGCGGCGTGTAGATGGAATACTCCTGCCCGGTGGCAATCTTCTGAGCCAGAATCCAGTAGCCGTTGGCATCGCCTTCGATGAGGAACTGCCGTCCGGCGTTCTGAACATGCCGTTCGACCAGAATCGCCGCCAGAATGCGCAGCAACAGCGCCACGATCAGCACGGCCAGCACCAGAGACCGCCATCGCGCGGCCGTACGGTCATCGCCGGCGGGCTGAGCTGCGTCTGCTTTGACTTCCATTCGTGGCGGCCTTTTTCATCCCGGCAGGCGGTGGAATGCCGCCTGTGCATGGTCCAGATCCGCCTGATCCGGAACTCCGACGTAGGGCAGATGCCGGAACTCGTCGTTGTAGTCCAATCCGTAGCCGACGACGAACTCATCAGGAATTCGGAAGCAGAAGTAGTCCGGCGTCAGGTCCACTTCCGACCGAGCCGTCTTCCACAGCAGCACGGCAGACTTCACACTGGCAGGATTGAAAGCCTGTACCGATTCGAACAGACCGACCATCGTATTGCCTGTATCGAAAATGTCGTCCAGAATGACGACATGGCGGCCTCGCAGATCCGGCACCAGCGCGCTGTTGACCGTCAGTTCGCCGGGCGATGTCCGGGTGCCGCCATAGCTGGACGCCTGAATCAGCGCAACTCGCAAAGGCACCGATGTCGCGCGAATCAGATCCGCCAGCAGAACAACGCTGCCGGTCAGCACACCCAGAATCGTCAGCGGCAGGCCGGCATATTCCTGACTGATCGTCGCGCCCAGTTCGCGCACCCGTTCGCGGATTTCAGATTCGTGGATCAGAGTACGCATGAAGTCTCCTGTGACGCGGCGCAAACGAAAGTATACTGGTTCCCGAACACGGCTGATTGCTGCTCTGACTGGATTTCGATCAAAACAGGTTTGGAACGATGCTGTATTTGTCACGAAAAAAAGGCCTGACACGTTTCCTGCTCGCTCTCGCGGTGGCCGCGGCGCTGATCCCGGTTGCCACGGCTGCTGATCCCGTCACTATTCCCGATGAAAATCTGCAGACGGTTCTGCGCGAGATTCTGCAGCGAAAACAAATCGAAGGCGAACTGTTCACCGTCGAAAACCTGCAAAAGATTTATTACCTGAAAGCCGTCGGTCGGAAGATTCAAGATCTGACCGGTCTGGAACACTGCGTCAATCTCGCGGAAGTCCGCCTGTCGGACAATGCGATTGAGGACGCGTCGCCTCTGAAAACCTGCGTCAACATTCAGTCGCTGGATCTGGCCGGCAACAGGCTGAAGTCGATCGAACCGCTGCGGACACTGACCAAACTGCAATACCTGAACATAGAATCCAATCAGGTCGGGACTCTGGATGCCGTCTCCGAACTGAAAGCTCTGGCGTCGCTGTACGCCAGCGACAATCAGATCGCCACGCTCGCGCCGGTACGTGATCTGCCGAAGCTGCATTCTTTGTATGTCGCGGGCAACCAAATCGTCGAGTTACAGTCAATCTCGACGCTGCCGCGGCTGCACAGCGTGGATCTCAGCGGTAATCGCATTCAGGATGTGTCACCGCTGAAATCGCTGCGAGCACCGCGGTTTACGTTTCTGATGAATAACCAGATCAGCGATGTCAGCCCGCTGGCAGAAATGGCGAAGTCCGACAGCGAGGGCGAGCGACGGTTTGCGCCGTTCTGGCGGCTGTACCTGGCCGAAAATCCGCTCGACGCTGAAGGGACTGACCAGCACCTGCAAACTTTGAAGGACGCCGGAGTGCGCGTCGACCTGAAGTACGTTCGCGAACAGCCAGCGCCATAGCAACGGGCCCGAAACGAGTCGGCAACCGGCAACGTGCAGGTTAATTTTTCACCGCCGACGCGGACACTGCGTCTATGATCCCGCCAGGAAACGAATGAGTCGAAATTTCATGACAGCTCCGATCAAGTCCATTCTGTGCTTTCTGGCGGTTTGCGCTCCGGCAGTTTGCTGCGCGGACGGGCCGCTGGCTGTCCAGCAGGACGCTATTGACGGTGAACGCATCGTCGTCGCGAAAGATTCGGCTACCGCAACGGTTGTCTGTTTTCTGGGCACCGAATGTCCGCTGGCAAAGCTGTATGGACCAAGGCTCTCCGAACTGGCCGACGAATTCGCCGACCGCGGTGTGCGAGTTGTCGGCGTCATGAGCAACCGGCAGGATTCGCTTGACGACGTTCGCCGGTACGTTGAACGGCAGCACGTGACGTTTCCGGTGATTCACGACATCGGCAATGCGATCGCGGATCGTTACCAGGCGACTCGCACGCCTGAAGTCTTTTTGCTCGACGCCGGGTTGAACGTCAAATACCGCGGTCGCGTCGATGACCAGTACGCTCCGGGAGTCACCCGTTCCGCTCCGGATCGCCGCGACCTGCAGATCGCCATCGAAGAACTGCTGGCAGGTCGAGCAGTCAGCATCACGCATACGGCTGCCGTGGGCTGTCTGATCGGAAAAGTGCCGACCGGCGAGAAACATGCCATTGAAAACAACGACATCACGTATTCGCGGCACGTCAGCCGAGTGCTGCGTCAGCACTGCGTTGAATGTCATCGAGTCGGCGAAATCGGGCCGTTCGCGATGGACAGCTATGACGAAGTCGTCGGCTGGGCGGACACGATGCTGGAAACGATCGACGATGGCCGCATGCCTCCGTGGAGCGCTGACCCGAACGTTGGTCACTTCGCCAACGCACGGCTGATGCCGGAGTCCGACAAACAGATCCTGCGCGACTGGATCGTCGGCGGACTGAAGTTCGGCGATGAGTCAGAACTGCCGCCGCCGGTTGAACCCGCACAGCACTGGCAGTTGGCTCGCGAGCCGGACGTCGTGCTTCCGATGCGAGACCGGCCGTTCAAAGTTCCCGCTCAAGGCACCGTCGAGTACCAGTACTTTGTTGTCGATCCCGGCTTTGCAGAGGACAAATGGGTTGCGGGGGCTCAAATCCTGCCTGGCGACCGCGGTGTGGTGCATCATGCGATCGCCTTCGTTCGGCCGCCCGACGGAATCAACATGCGCGGCATCGGCTGGCTGACAGCGTACGTGCCAGGTCAGCGGCTGGTCGACATGCCGGACGGGTACGCTCGCAGAGTGCCAGCCGGTTCAAAGATTGTGTTCCAGATGCATTACACCACCAACGGTCGACCGGCGGAGGACATTACCGAGATCGGCCTGGTGTTCACCGATGCTGATCGAGTGACTCACGAAGTCATCACGCTGATCGGGCTGGATCAGGAATTCGAAATCCCGCCTCACGCAGCCGATCACCCGGTGGAGGGTGACATCAACTGGTTTCCGAAAAACGGTCGGCTGCTTTCGATCGCGCCGCACATGCATTATCGAGGCCGGTCGTTTCAGGTGTTCGCCGACCGCGACGGGGCCACGGAAACGTTGCTGAAAGTTCCTCGCTACGATTTCAACTGGCAGCATTCGTACGAACTGGCCGACCCGCTGCCGCTGACGGACTTCGACCGCCTGCATTTTGCTGCGACGTTCGATAACTCCGACGCAAATCCGTTCAACCCGGACCCTGCCGAATGGGTGACCTGGGGCGATCAGACGTGGGAAGAAATGGCGGTGGTGTTCCTGGAGGTGTCCGAGCCGCTGACGGTCGGAGCCGATTCCGCGGAAGTCACTCAGTCGTCGCCACTCGATCCCGACGAGGTTGCCGCTCGGGAACAGAAGATTGCGAAGTTCGTCGAAGAGTTCCTTCGCGATCTGGATGCAAACGGCGACGGAGTTGTTCAACGCTCCGAAATGCCGGTCGCTGTTCGCCAGTTCGCCCGCTGGTACTGGGATCGAAACGGAGATCAGCAGGTGACTCGTGACGAAGTGCGTGCGATCGCGGAGGAACGGTTTTGAGACCGTGCCAAAGCTGCGCCACCGTGATCCGGCCGAACAGTCCCGGCGCGCCCGGGTTCGGTCCGCTTTCCCGGCTCAACTGGCGATGTTGCCAGGTAACCCGGAGCACCTCTCCTCAGCGAAGCCGAGGGGCAGGTCGAACGCGGCGATTCGCCGTCGTTCGGACCGGGGCCGTGCATGACAGCGCGGGTTGCGCGGTCGGCCCCCGAACCTGCTCCGCTCGTTCGCCCCTTCGCCGCCTTCGGCCGGGAGGGGTGGCTGTGCCGCGACTGCCGCTTTGATTTGAAACTCTCTCCGCTCGCCGTCTGATAACCCATGCGACGCCTTTTCGACGCCATCATGATCTGGTCCGCCGACCACCGCTCCGCGACGGCGGCGCTGGTGTTCGCGCTGACTGTTGTCGCGATCATGGGGTACTGGAACCCGGAACTTGTGCGCTCGTGGTTCCTTGTTCCTGTTGTCGAGACCAGTGACTCGGACAACTCCGGCGAAGCCAACGAAGTCTTTGACACGCCGCCCGATGTTGACCCTGTCAGCCTTTCCAATTCCGATGCGGTGCTGGTCGTGCAAAGCGACGCCTTCTTCACGCCCGCGGGAGCCGCCGCGATGCGGCACGTCGTCGACAGGCTGGAGGAACTCAACTATGTCGACCGCATTCTGTGGATGGACCGCGTCCCGGTTCTGAACATTTTCGGATTGCCGGAACCGCTGTTCCCGCGATCGCAGGCGTCGGAGCAGCGCTTTCTGGATGCTCGCGCAAAAGCCATGCGTCATCCGTTGGTCGGAGGCCAGTTACTTTCTGAGGACGGTCAGACGACTCTGCTGCTGATCAGCTTTGACTGGGGCTTCGTGCGGACCAACGAACAGGTGACCGTCGAACTGCGTGAAGCCGCTCAGCGCGCGGCAAGCGACTTTCCTGACGTGCCGCTGAACTTTCAGATTACCGGTCACGTTCCCGCGATCGTCACGATGCTGGAAGCTCACGAGTCCAATCAGGTCAAGTATCAGGCCATCGGCTACGGCACCGTATTGATCATGGCCATCTTCCTGTTTCGAGGCGTTCGCGCCGTGCTGATCGTCACGCTGGCTCCCGTCACGGGGCTGATCTGGACGACCGGCATCCTGCGATTCTTCGATCTGGCCGACAACCCGTTTGTCGACATTATTCTGCCCGTGATGCTGGTACTGGTCGGCATGACGGACGGAGTCCATCTGATGGTGCAGATTCGCAAGCTGCAGGCGTCGGGCCTGAAGGAACGTCCGGCTGTGCGACAGGCGCTGAAACAGGTTGGAATGGCCTGCTTTCTGACATCGCTGACCACCGGCATCGGCTTTGGTTCGCTGATGCTGGCCGAAAATAACTGGGTTCAGGAATTCGGCTGGTGCTGTGTAATCGGCGTCGGTCTGATGTTCATCGCGGTCGTGACAGTGATTCCGCTGGCCAGCAGTACTCGTCTGGGCCGCGACATTCACGTTGGCCAGGAAGGCAGCCTCATCGATCGCAATCTGAACCGCATCGGTGGGTTGATCGAAACCGTGCTGCGACGACCGGCGCTGTTCAGCTGGCTGGGAATCGGTTCAACGTTTCTGCTGATCGCCGCGTCGCTGACGCTAAGACCCGATGAGCGCCGTTCGAACGCCCTTCCGGAAAGCAGCGAAGCGTTTCAGGCACTGAAGCACATGGACGAAAATCTCGGCGGGCTGGAATTTTCTCAGGTTGCAGTGTCGTGGTCAGCCGACGTCGGCAAACAGTCGCCGGAGATCCTTCGTGTTGTGACAGAAGTCGATGATCTGCTGCATTCTGAACCGCTGATCGGCTACCCGCTCAGCATTCGCAACCTGGTGGATTCGCTTCCTGGCAGCGGGCCGGCTGACGACCGTATGTCGATGATCGAACTGCTGCCGCCTCCTCTGAAGCGAGCGTTCTACACTCCCGAATACCGAACTGCGACGGTCAATTTTCGAGTGCAGGATCTGGGCATCGCAACGTTTGATCCGGTGTTCCGCCGACTGCAGGCCGGGTTGCTGGAACTCGAACAGCGGCACCCGGAATTCACGCTGCAGCTTTCCGGGATGGCGATTCACCGCTGGGAAAACGTTTATCAGATTGTGGTGGATCTCGTGCTGAGTCTCGGGACGGCGGCGCTGGTAATTTTCTTCGTGCTGGGAGTCACGTACCGCTCGCTGAGGATCGGGCTTATTTCCATCATCCCGAACCTGTTTCCGCTGGCGGCGACCGGGGCATGGCTGGCGATCAGCGGACAGTCGCTGGAACTTGTCAGCGTCCTGGCGTTCACGGTGTGCCTGGGAATCGCGGTGGACGACACGATTCATTTTCTGACACGGTTTGAGGAAGAATACGATCG
>CAZHET010000115.1:0-14611 GCA_964531585.1 uncultured Planctomycetaceae bacterium
TCCTGGGCCACACAGTTCGGTGTCACAATCTGAGTTGGGACCACACAGAGGGCGGCAACAGCCACGGTACGAATCAGCGTCAGGGTTCGCGTGCTTACGGGGATGGCAGGCATGAACAGCGCTTTCAGATTGTAGATCGAATCCGTTCGAGCCCACCGGCAACGCCACACGAGCAGGCAGGCAGGTAGCCAGGCAGGACGCAAGACACACAGCGCGACACGTAATTGACCAACAGTCGAGGAACACGACGTCAGCCCGCTTTGCCCCGGTCCGTCCCGCAGACTGCGATGTCGCGGAACTCGCCTGATCGCGAGTGGAAATGACCAGAGACACCGTGCAGATTCCAAACAAAATGTCTTTTGTCTACTTAATGTCGCAGTTCGGAACCGCGATTTCAACGCTATTCTGGTCCGTCCGCCGTGGGACTCGCGTGAAAGGCGGGGTGACCGATCAACAAGCGAGCAAGCGCCGTTCGTCCGATCAGGCACCAGTCAGCGGACAGGCTCGCCGACCACGCCGCATGAGCTGGCAATTCGGCAGGAAGAATCTGGCAGCCGCATGCACGGGGCAGCTGGCCCCTGGGCGCGCGGCAAGTGAAAGCTTAGCTGTACGATGACCTTCGAAGGCCGTCGATGCAGTCCTGACGACCACGGCCGTGGAAGGCCATCGTACGGGACACCACGGGTTAGAACTCACCTGCCGCTCGCCTTCGTGCCGTGATCCGCGGATTTTCTGGTGGGAATTTCCTGGACAATCCCAAAATCGCAAGCGTTCGCGATTCCTGGCACTCTGTTTGCTCACGCCGCGCCAGTGTACACTACAATGCAGGCACGGGGCCGTTGGAAGGATCCCGGTCTATAAATGTTTACCCACTGGCAGCCAGCATGCACCTGAATATCTCCCAGCAGATGAAGATGAGTCAGCAGATGAAGCTGGCTCCGCGGATGATCCAGTCGATGGAGATTCTGCAGCTCAACATGATGGCCCTGAACGAACGTATCGAGCAGGAGCTTGTTGAGAACGTGACTCTGGAAGTCGTCAACAAGGATCGCGATGCGCCCATCGATGAGGGTGATCGCATTCTCACTCCTGATGACCCGCGCGAAGCCCGCGAGCTGAAGAAGGACGTCGAAGAACGCGAACTCGTTGCCGGAAACGACGCCAACAACGAATCTGACTTCGAGCGACTGCTGGAGATTTCCTCAGAGTGGCCGGAAGACAATGTCGGCTTCGGCGGTTCGCGGCCTTCGTCCAACCAGATCAGTGACGACGGTGACCGCCAGCACGACGCGATGGCCAACATGACGGCGCGGCCTCAGTCGCTGCACGAATATCTGCTGGAACAGTTCACCTTCTTCACAGTCGACGGAACGCTGCGACAGTTCGGTGAGTATCTGATTCAGCACCTGGATCACAACGGTCGCCTGCAAAGCCTGCTGGCTGAGATCGCCGGACAGTTCAACCGAGTCTACGACGCTGCGGTGACTCAGGAACAGGCCGAAGAAGTGCTGAGCATGATTCAGCATCTGGACCCGCCTGGCGTCGGTGCCCGCGATCACCGGGAGATGCTGCTGCTTCAGATTGAGGACCACATGCCGTTCCACGAGGTGATGGAAGTGCTGGTCCGGGATCATCTGGAAGACATCGCCTTCAACCGTCTGCCGGTTATCCAGAAGGCGACCGGTTACAGCATCGATATGATCAAGGTTGGCATCGAACAGATCCAGACGCTGAATCCGTATCCGGGCCGGGGATTCGAACAGCGACCGGTGCAGCGAGTCACGCCCGATCTGGCCGTCGAAAAGGATGCGGACGGCAAGTACGTTGTCCGACTGCTGGACGAGTACGTTCCGGAACTGCGCATCAGCCCGCGCTACGCCCGAATGCTGAAGGAGAATCCGACGCAGGAAACGCGCGACTGGATTCGGAAGAAAGTCGAATCCGCCCGCTGGCTGATCGAATCCATCGAGCAGCGCTACAGCACATTGCGCAAGGTTGCTCAGGAGATCGTCGATCACCAGCAGGACTTTCTGGACCAGGGACCGGAGTTCATCGCTCCGCTAAAGATGCAGCAGATTGCGGATCGCGTGGGAGTTCACGTCACGACAGTTTCGCGAGCGGTTGATGAGAAGTGGATTCAGACGCCTCGCGGACTGTTTCCATTGAAGCGATTCTTCGGCGGCGGAACTCACACGGCTGACGGCGAAGAAGTGGCGTGGGATACAATTCGGATCAAGCTGCAGGAGCTGATCGACAAGGAAGACAAGAACAAGCCGCTGAGCGACGACGCCCTGGTCGAAGCACTGGCGGCTCAGGGACTCACGCTGGCTCGCCGCACAATCACGAAGTATCGCAAGCAAATGGGCATCCCGAGCAGCCGCCAGCGGCGCGAGTATTAACTGCTGGTGCAAAAACAGGTGCCGTTCTGTGCGTTTCTGCCGACGTTCGGCGCTTATCTGAATTGGCAGCAGGCGACAGCGGATTGCGGAGGGCTGCTGGTGGGACCGAATAACCGGGGCCGAAGCGGAATTCGCGACCATCGGCGGTTCGACGGAGTGACAGCGTTTCAGGCCGGCAATGTCCGTCCACCGATTATTGGCGGAGTCACTCAATCGTCATATTGGCGGAGTCACTCAGTCGTCGTCGACGGTGGCGTGTCGCCACGGCTGCCTGGCTCACGCTGTCGAGTTCGTCGGCTGTACAATGCCTGCAGCGGCATGGTAGTCTGGCCGAAAACGAGGACGGCAATCGGCCGTTCAACTCAGAAGACGCCGCTGGAAAACCTGATCATTGCCGATGTCTCGCCGTGATAATGCTGTATTTTCGACGCGGCATGGTATGCTTAACTGGACAGCGCCATGTTGGATGCATTAACGGATCAGGCGCAGGATTTCGTCGATGTGAGCGGCACGGCGCTAGCCGCCGGTGTCTGCATGGAAAAACGCCGGGAAAAACCGGCGGCTAGCGCCGTGCCGCTCACGGAACATGGCGCTGTCCTGTTAAGGTGTCGAGCGCGAATAGATTTCCTTCTGTGACAGGTGATTCTCGCACGAGTCCTGCGGCGTCGCCGGACTGATCCGGGTCAGGGACACCGAAGGAATTGGATGCAGCAGGATGGTGCAATTCTGAAACATAAGCGATTCTGAAACGTTCACCCAAAAAGCGTTCACCAATGCGGCGTCGACCACTGAACCGCTGATCTGGAAGTGTCCGCCTTCCAGACGTGTCCGTTTCAAGTCAGGCGTCCACCAGGGTTCCATAAGCTGAACACGCGATGCAGGCTCCCACGGTTGCCAATGAGTTCCTAACGCTGCTGGAAAAGAGCGGACTGCTCTCGGCGGAACAGGTGCGCAGGGCGATCGAGAAGTTTTCGCTGACCGACGACATGTCGCCTGAACTGGTTGCTCGCCGGCTTGTCCGGGCGATGGTACTGACGCCGTTTCAGGCAGAACGGCTGCTGGAAGGTCGCTATCGTGGCTTTCTGATCGACCGCTATCGTGTGCGCGAAGTGCTGGGCGTCGGCGGCATGGGCTGTGTGTATATCGCCGTGGACAGCGAAGAACACCGCAAGGTGGCACTCAAAATTCTGTCCGCGCAGCACGCGCTGGACGCAAGCATGCTGACACGGATGAAGCTGGAAGCTCACGCAGGGATGGTCATCAAGCATCCCAACGTCGTCGAAACGTATCGCATCGGTTCGACGGGGGCCGTGAACTTCATGACGATGGAACTCGTCCGCGGCATCAGCATGCACGAGCTGGTGGCGCTCAGCGGCCCGGTCAAATGGCAAATGGCCTGTGACATGTTCATGCAGGCAGCGCTGGGACTGCAGGCGGCTCACGATAAACAGATTATTCATCGCGATATCAAGCCGGCGAATCTGCTGATCGAATCGGACGGAACCACCAAGCTGCTGGACTTCGGCCTTGCGCTGCTGAAAGCGGACGGTGCTGATGAGTTCTCGCTGTCGATGATATTCGGTCACGACTGCCTGGGAACTCCCGACTACATTGCTCCGGAACAGGCCCAGGACAGCAACGCGGTCGACGGCCGTGCGGACATTTACAGTCTGGGCTGTACGTTTTATGTGGCGCTGACCGGGCGCGTGCCGTTTCCGGAAAAAGCCAACTCAGCCAAGATCGCTGCTCAGCGAAACAGGATCGCTCGGCCTGTTCGGGACATTCGCCCCGACATTCCGGAAGAAGTCGCGGCGATCGTCGAACGCATGATGGCCAAACGTCCGGAAGACAGGTTTGCAACGGCGACGGAAGTCGCGGAGGTGCTGCGACCACTTGCGAAACGCCGCCCGGTCAAGTTCGAATTTCGCGAACTGGTGACTCTGCGGGCAAAGCAGGCCCGCAAGAAGGAAGCGACGTCGCCGCGAAGTTCGTCGGTCGGCCCGCGCTCGTCGATTACATCGCCTTCGGCCTGGATGGGCAATCCCAGTCATCACCTTGCCGCAGAAATCGACACATTTACAGCGGATGACACTCCGGCGATTCGCCAGCCCGCTCCGACTCGTGCCGATCAGGGCAGTGACTCAGTACCGCGTCTCCACATATCACGGCTGCCGGTGAGTTCCGGAACGAACGTGCCTCGCGGCTGGATTCTGCAGCGTCTGAAGACCAGACAGGAGTTTCCGATCACCCGAGTCCGAACGCGCATCGGCACCGCCGCAGAGTGCGAACTGCCGCTGCACGGCACCTGTGCCGACGAACGCCAGTGTGTGGTTGAATACGATGGCTCGTCCTGGCAGTTGAAGCAGGAATCAAAGACGCAGCCGCTGTTCGTGGACGGGAAACCGCAGACGTTTGCTCAACTTCGGCACGGTTCGAAAGTCACGCTTGCCGACGGAAGTGGTTTCGTGCTGCTGAATCATAACCTGCAGGCAAAACTGGAGGCGCGCCGCAGAAAGCTGCTGCTTGCCTCGCTGGCCGCTGCAGCGGTCGTACTTGCAGGCGTTCTGGTCTGGTACGCGTTCTTCCGTTAGGGCCGTTTGGGCAAAGCATTCCACTGCCGGCGGCTGCCCGATAGTTCACTGCGGCCAGGAAATTCGTACATGCATCCGGATCGCATCGGCCCGTATCTGATCGACCGCAAGATCGGTTCCGGCGGGATGGGCAACGTTTACCGCGGAGTTCATGAAACGTCCGGTCAGGAAGCCGCCGTCAAGGTGCTGCCCGCAGCGATGGCTCGCGAGGATGGCTTCGTCCGTCGCTTTTCGCGGGAAATCGAAGCGCTGAAGAAACTGAACAGCCGCTACATCGTCAGCCTGTTCGAAGCCGGTCAGACAGACGAAGACACGTACTACTACGCGATGGAGTACGTCGATGGCGAAACGCTGACGAACGTGATCACGGACCGAAAACGCATACCGTGGCGCGAAGTTCTGGACATTGCGCTGGAGATCGCTGCCGCGCTGAAGGCCGCGCACGACGCCGGCATTATTCATCGCGATCTGAAACCGTCCAACCTGATGCTGGCTGCGGACGGAACTGTCAAGCTGACTGACTTCGGCGTGGCTCATGTGTTTGCCACGACGCGACTGACTCGCACCGGCGGCGTCGTGGGCACCGCCGAATACATGTCGCCCGAACAGGCACGAGGACAGCGGGCGACTCAGCGCAGCGATCTGTATTCGCTGGGAGCCGTCATGTATGTGATGCTGACCGGTCGCCCGCCATTCAGCGGTCAGACCGCCAACGACATCCTGCACAAGCAGCAGTTCGCACAGTTTGACCGGCCCAGCCGATACGTGCCGGAAATTCCCCGACTGCTGGAAGAACTTGTCTGCACGCTGCTGGAAAAAAAAGCCGATCGCCGGCTGCCAAGTGCTCTGGTGCTGATGAAGAAGCTCGAACAGGTGAAAAGCCGCATTGAGTTCGCCGAACGCCAGCAGCAGACCGTCACGCTGAATCGCCGCGTCGCAGACGATGGCGATTCTTCTCCGGATACGGCTCTGAGAGACTTGTCCGCAGACGGCAGTCGCAGTGACGCTGGCGGACTGGCATCTATCGATGACGAGTTGGTGCGCCTGCGCCCCGGACCGGCAACTTTGGTGCGCGACATTCTTCGCGACGATGTGGAGTCTCAGCTTCGTAAATCGCCAATCGCCAGGTTCTTCGACAATACGTTTGTGCTGATCACACTGTTTATCCTGGTCGTCGCTTCCGGTTTCTGGTTCTCGCAGCGATCCGAGCCGGCACCGGAAGACCTGCTGGCTCGCGCTGAGAAAATGCTGGACAGTCCGCCTGGCCCTGTCTGGGTGCGGGCACGCAATGACATCCTGCAGCCATTGCTGGAAAACGATGCACTTCCGGAACGCCGACCGGATATCGAATACCTTGTCGAGCAGGTTGATCAGTATGAGTTTTCCCGTTCGCTGAAGGCCGCATCGCCGACCGACAGTACTGCCGACGGAGAACTGCAGCGCCTGATCCGCCGTGCATTCGAGGAACACGCTGCCGGAAATGCAGCCGTCGCTCAGCACCAGTTGGCAGCTCTGATCGCACTCACCACCAATGTTCACAGACAGAAGTTTCTGAACGGTTTCCTGAAACAGACGCTCGAAGAATGGCAGCGGGGACCAGGAACGGAAGGGCGTGAACGGCTGCTGCACGACGTGCTTCAGGAGGCCCGCCAGTCGGCAGGGGATACCGGTGCCCTGCATCGTTCGCGCGACGCTTTGAAGGCCGTTATTTCCCTGTACACTGACCAGCCGGGAGTCGAGGCCCAGCTTCAGCAGTGCCGCGAGCTTCTGCAGCAGATCGAAGCGGAACTCAATTGACACCAACCCCCGCCGAGGGAATTACACATCGTGACCAGCCACACCAATCTCAAGCAGCACGTGCGATCGATCCCGGACTTTCCAAGTCCCGGGATCATGTTTCGCGATATCACTCCCATGCTGAAATCATCGACAGCCATGCGAGAAGTCATTCACCGCATGGCGGAACCGTTTCGTGGCGCCAACGTCACTTCCGTAGTCGCCGCGGAAGCCCGCGGTTTTGTTTTCGGTGTCCCGCTTGCGATGGAACTGAACGCCGGTTTTGTACCCGTCAGGAAGCCCGGAAAACTGCCGTTTGACACTCACGAGTTCTCCTACGAACTTGAGTACGGAATCGATACTCTGGAGATCCACGCTGACGCGGTTCAGCCTGGCGACCGGGTGCTGCTGGTCGACGATTTGCTGGCGACCGGCGGCACGATTGAAGCCTGTCTGAAGCTTGCCGAAAAGCTCGGAGCCGAAATCGCCGGTGCCGCATTTCTGATCGAGCTGGCGTTTCTGAAAGGCCGCGAGAAACTGGGAAGTCACGAAGTCGTCAGCCTCATTGAGTACCACACCACGGACGCGGATGAGTGACGATCGCCGTGACCTGCTGTCAAGAATCACAAATCACAAATTGAATTCCCCGTGTCCGACGAGCGTCTTCGAATTCTGGCCGATCGCTTTCAGAAGATCATGGCGCATGCGTGGATGGTGCGGACGTTCGTCAAGCACTGCGATGAGATCGACGACTATCCCGAACTGATGGGTATCGTACGAGCGGTGTTTGACATGAGCCGTGCGATCGAAAATAAGATCGAGGATCCGGAAACGTACTTCCGGTTTGCACGCAAAAAGATCGGCCGGCTGCGGACGGCCGCGACAGAATTCCGCGCCAACGCCTGGGCCGCATCGACGCATACAAACTTCCAGCAGGCCGTGATGTCGATTCTGTACTGTGTCGAGCAACTGGAAGGCGTACTTCACGAGGCGGACGAGCTGAAGTCCGCGTGACCTGCGCCGCCACGCTGCTGTTGGTCTTCACGAAGCGGAAACAACATCCTGGTCACACCGCAAAACAGGAAAGCCCGGCGTCAATTGACGCCGGGCTTTGTCGTATCACGCATGTCGGCCAGGATTGCTACTTGCCGGATTGTGCGGCGGAGCCGACTCCTGCCAGCTCACCTTCCTCCGGCGGCCCCGGCGATTCCGATTCGCGGTAGTCGCTCTCGAACTTCAACTGCTTCTGGTCGCCGACCTCGGTCACCTGAACGCGAATCACGTTCTTGCCTTCGAAGGTACCACGCAGCAGTTCTTCGGACAGCGGGTCCTCGATAAACCGCTCCACGCTGCGCCGCAGAGGTCGGGCACCGTAGTCCAGACCGTCGTCGGCTTCGCCCCTGTCGATGATGAAACCGCGGGCTTCGTCGGACAGTTCCAGCTTCAGGCCGCGTTCCTGCAGTCGGTCGTAAACCTTGGCCAGTTCGATGTCGACGATCTTCATCAGTTCGTCCCTTGTCAGCTTGTGGAACACGACAACTTCGTCCAGACGACCGAGAAACTCCGGCTTGAACTGCTTCTGCAGCTCATGCATCAGATGAGTCTTCATTTCGTCGTAGGACCGCTTGTCGTCTGTTTCCCGCAGTGTGTGCAGCCCCATGCTGCCGCCGTGGGCCATCTTGCTGGCTCCTGCATTGGTCGTCATGATCAGAACCACGTTCTTGAAGTCGACTGTGCGGCCGAAGCTGTCGGTCAGATGTCCTTCTTCCATGATCTGCAGCAGCATGTTGAAGACGTCGGGGTGAGCCTTCTCGATTTCATCCAGCAGCACTACGGCGTACGGGCGACGACGGATTTTCTCCGTCAACTGACCGCCTTCTTCATAGCCGACATAACCTGGAGGAGCACCGATCAGCCGGCTGACGTTGTGCTTTTCCATGTATTCGGACATGTCGATCTGAATCAGCGCGTCTTGATCACCGAACATGAATTCTGCCAGAGTCTTCGCCAGCAGCGTTTTGCCGACCCCCGTCGGCCCGGAGAACAGAAACGCTCCGGTCGGACGTTTGGGATCCTTCAAACCGCTGCGGCTGCGGCGCACGGCCTTGCAGACCTGAGTGATCGCTTCATGCTGGCTGATGACTTGCTTGTGCAGTTCGTCTTCCATCTGCAGCAGTCGCACGGCATCTTCGCTGGACAGGCGTGTCAGCGGGATCCCCGTCATTCTGGCCACAACTTCCGCCACGACTTCGGCATCAACGACCCCGTCCGTCTGCTTGGATTTTTCCCGCCATTCTTCGGTCAGCTGATCTTTCTTCTTGCGCAGTTTGTCGGACTGGTCGCGCAGCGACGCAGCCTTTTCGAACTGTTGCTCCGCGACGGCATCTTCCTTGGCCTGATTCAGGCGCTGGATTTCGTCCTCGATCTCCTTCAGGTCGGGCGGACGCACCATTGACTTCAGACGAATGCGGGCTCCCGCTTCGTCGATGACATCAATCGCTTTGTCCGGCAGGCACCGCGCGGAGATGTAGCGAGAAGACATCTCGACGGCGGTTTCCAGCGCGTCATCTGTGATCTGAACGCGATGGTGCTCCTCGTAGCGTTCGCGCAGGCCTTTCAGTATTTCCACCGCCTGCGACGGCGACGGAGGATTAACCACGACGGTCTGGAAGCGGCGTTCGAGAGCGCCGTCTTTTTCGATGTACTTGCGGTATTCGTCCAGCGTTGTGGCACCGACGACCTGCAGCTCGCCGCGGCTGAGTGCGGGCTTCAGAACGTTGGACGCGTCGATGGCCCCCTCGGCTCCGCCGGCTCCGACCAGCGTATGAAGTTCGTCGATGAAAAGAATCGTGTTCTTCGCGCGGCGAACTTCATTCATCACGGCTTTAATGCGTTCTTCGAACTGACCACGGTACTTGGTACCGGCGACCATCATGGCCAGGTCGAGCACGATGATGCGCCGATCGGCCAGCAGGTCAGGAACGGAGCCGTCCACGACCATCTGCGCGAAGCCTTCGACGATGGCTGTCTTGCCGACGCCTGCTTCGCCCAGCAGCACGGGATTGTTCTTCTGGCGCCGGCACAGGATCTGAATGACGCGTTCGATTTCGCGCTCCCGGCCGATGACCGGGTCGAGCTTCTTCTGGCGAGCCAGTTCGGTCAGATCGCGTCCGAAGCTGTCCAGTGCCGGCGTCTTGCTGCGCGAACCGCGACCCTGAGCACCACCTTCTGTGCGTTCGCCGGACGCTCCTTCGGCCGCTTCCATGCCGTGACCGAGCAGATTCAGAACTTCGTCGCGAACATCTTCCAGCTTCATGCCCAGATTCATCAGCACCTGAGCGGCCACGCCTTCCTGTTCGCGCAGCAGGCCCAGCAGCAAATGTTCGGTACCGACGTAGTTGTGATTCAGATTGCGAGCTTCTTCCATCGCGTATTCGATGACTTTTTTGGCTCGCGGCGTCTGGGGGAGTTTCCCCATCGTGACCATGTCCGGACCGGTCTGGACAATCTTTTCGACTTCGATGCGGATTTTTCGCAGATCGACGTCGAGATTTTTCAGGACATTTGCGGCAACTCCGGAACCTTCCTTCACCAGACCCAGCAGAATGTGTTCGGTCCCGATATATTCGTGGTTGAATCGCTGAGCTTCCTGGTTGGCCAGTTGCATGACCTTCCGAGCGCGATCGGTAAATCGTTCGTACATGCGTTTTCCTCTTTGAAAATTGTGTCAGGCATCCGTGCCGCAGCAGCCCGCCACAATGACAGGTTCAGGATCAAACGGGCTCTCACGCGAATTACATGCCGGATTCTAGGACCGTCACAGAAGAACGACAAGACAGGGCTGAGATGCGGGCACGCATCGCACCGATCCGAAAGCATCTGGTGCCGATTAGTCGGGGTCTGCTGATTCGGCTTGCGGCATTCCCTTTCATGACTCCGTATCCCAAACTGAACAATTCCCGCGTCAGGCGTTGAATTGTCACCACTCGGTTATGACTCTCCATCACTTTTCAGAAACGACACCGGCTGCCGATCGCATTCTGCGTCACTGTCGGAGTTTGACAGCCTCGCGACCTGCTGACGACTGCACCGAGCTTCTCCTGCTATGCCTGCTGCTCGACGAATCGCTGGCGTCGGGCTGCCTGGCAGAATTCGGAATTCACTCGGGAATCATCCGCGCGGGAATTTTGGGAAGCCGTCTGGAGACTGCTCTGCGTGAGCACGATGGCGAAACAGCCGCTGTCGAAGAATGCGGCAGCGCGCCGGATTCTTGCACGCCGGCACCCCTGGCTGCCGAGTCTGCTGACGACCCGGCGATGTTGCGATTATTGCTCGATAAGGCTGCCGTTGTGGCCCGACGAATGCCGGGAAGCGAGGGCATTTCCAGCGAACATCTTTTACTGGCATTGACTCAGTCAGAGACTCCCATTGCCGAACAGCTTGCCGAACTCGGTGCCACTCACGCCGCCGTGCAGCGGTATTTCGGACTTGAAGGTGACACCGTCCGCGGTGTCATCGCCGTCTCCGAGCAACTGAATCTGCCCGACGATTCCGCGCCAGTGCCGCGAGCGACCTGCTTTGACGCGTCCGGGGTGCTGCGAGTTCTCGACGCCAATCTCAACCGGGCACGTGAAGGGCTGCGCGTGCTGGAAGACTTTGCTCGCTTCATCCAAAACGACAGTCGCGTCACTTCCACACTGAAACGTCTGCGTCATCAGCTGGTCGATGCAGAACGACTGCTGCGATCCGGTCTCCCGGATGGAGTTATCGAAAAACGCAGCACCGCCGCAGACGTCGGGACGCAGATTTCAACAGAGCGCGAAATGACGCGAGATTCTCCCGCTGATGTCGTCGTCGCGAACGCGCGACGAGTTCAGGAAGCACTGCGCAGTCTTGAAGAGTTCGGTAAAACCGTGTGCCCGGCGTTCGCTCAGGCAATCAAGCGGCTGCGATACGAAGTCTACGAAGCGGAGAAAGATCTGACGACGCAACAGAGCCACGGCAGTCGTCCGTTTGCTGCCGAAGAAAGGATCCTGCTTGCGCGAAAGCAGCGATTGCAGACGTCGCTCGTGTATGTGTTGCTGACAGAATCGCTGTGCCGCCTGCCGTGGAAGCAGACAGCCGGTCAGATTCTCGATGCGGGAGTCGACATCATTCAGCTTCGGGAGAAGCACCTGAACGATCGTGAACTGTTGGAGCGATGCCGGTGGCTGCGGCAGGCCTGCCACGCCGCAAAGAGTCTGTTCATTGTCAACGACCGGGCCGACATCGCGGCACTGTCGCAGGCCGACGGTGTCCACGTCGGCCAGGAGGAACTGACCGTTCCCGATGTGCGCAACGTGCTGCATCCGTCGCAACTGGTGGGGGTGTCGACGCACAACCCCGACCAGGCCCGTGCCGCCGTCGCTGCCGGAGCCGACTATCTGGGTATTGGGCCGATCCTGCCGTCATCGACTAAGGCGTTCGACGAGTTTCCGGGGCTGAACTATCTTCAGCAGGCGGCGAGCACGGTGGAGATTCCGAGTTTCGCCATTGGCGGCATTTCGATCGCCAATCTGGGGCAGATTACAGGCGCGGGCGGGCGACGCGTTGCTGTCTCGTCGGCGGTCGTCGCGGCTCATTCACCCGGCGACGTGGTGCGGGAACTGCGACGACAACTGGCGGCCGTGGGCGACTCAATCAGCGCTCGCGGGGATGAGCGCTCACGGGAATCAGGGCTCACCGGATCGTGACCGATGTGGCAGCACACGTTCAAGACAACTCAACAGCTTCTGCGGGCGGGGATGGACTTCGTTTTTCCGCAGCGCTGCATTGCCTGCGGAACCTGTCTCGCGCAGGCCATCCATCGCGACGCCGGTCCGCACGTATGCGAAGACTGCCACAACAGCGTCGCTCCGCACATTGCGTGGTCGTGCCGGCGTTGTGCGGCCGTCGTGGGGCCGTATGCCAGAACCGACGACGGCTGCCGTCACTGCCGAGGCAGGACACTGCGGTTCAAGTCGGTGACGTGCCTGGGCATGTACGAAGGCGCTTTGAAGTCCGCGATTCTGCATTCGAAGTGGGCGTTTTCAAACGTCGGAATCAGGGCGCTCGGCGGATTGCTGGCGCGGGAACGATTCGACCGGCTGGCCGCTTTCAAGGTCGACCGCATCCTGCCGATTCCGCAAAGCTGGCAGAGTCGCGCGCTGAAGCACTTCAATCCGGCTCACGTTATCGCATCGGAACTGGCGGCCGTTCTGAAGGTTCCCGCGGACGGTCATGTGCTGCGGCGCCGCCGGAACCCGAGACCTCAGAAACGCGTTCCTTTGCTGCAGCGGTTCGACAACCAGCGCGATGCTTTTCGCATTCGCGACAGTCACCTGCTGAAAGGCGCGTGCGTGCTGCTGGTCGACGATGTGCTGACGACGGGAGCGACCTGCAGCGAAGCCACTCGCCTGCTGAAACAGCACGGTGCTGCGCAGGTCCATGTCGCAGTTCTGGCTCGCGTGCTGGATCATTCGGCGTGAGCACGTCGCGCGAGTTCACGCGAGGATGTTCACGCGAGGATGTTCTGCACCACGCGGCCGTGAATGTCGGTCAGCCGAAAATCACGGCCGGCGTAACGGTATGTCAGCTTTGTGTGGTCGATTCCCAGCAGGTGCAGAATCGTTGCATGAAGATCGTGGACGTGAACTTTGTCATGTGCTGCGTAGTAACCGTAGTCGTCAGTGCTGCCGTACGAAGTGCCGGGCCGGATGCCTCCGCCAGCCATCCACCACGTGAAGCCGTGCGGATTGTGATCGCGACCGTTGCGTCCCTGAGCCGTCGGAGTGCGGCCGAACTCAGTCCCCCAGATCACCAGCGTGTCATCCAGCAGACCTCGCTGCTTCAAATCCTGAAGCAATCCGGCAATCGGTCGATCAACTTCGGCAGCCAGTTCGCTGTGTTTCTCTTTCAGTTCACTATGCTGATCCCAGTAGCGGTGACTGCACTGAATGAAGCGGACTCCGGATTCCGCGAACCGGCGAGCCCACAGACACTGCCGACCGAAGTCGTCGGTGGGTTTGTCGCCAATGCCGTACAGCTTGTGAGTTGCCGGGGACTCGCTGCTGATGTCCATGATCTCCGGAGCAGTCGTCTGCATCCGAAACGCAAGTTCGAATGACTGAATGCGAGCTTCCAGATCGGCGTCCGGTCCGAACTGCTGCCGCTGCTGCACATCAAGCTGCCGAATGAGATCCAGTTGCGCTCGCTGCTGCGGCGACGTCAGCCGCTCATTGCGAAGAAAGTTGATCGCGGCGTCTTTTGTAGAAGTTCCGCTGTCGCCAATCCGCATGGCCTGGTGAGTGGCCGGCAGAAATGCACTGCCGAAATTCTGAACGCCGCCGTGCCCCAGGGTCGGGCACATCGTCACGAACCCCGGCAGGCTGGCGTTCTCGGAACCAAGACCGTAGCTGATCCACGCGCCCATGCTCGGCCGCACAAAGGTGTCCGACCCGGTGTGGATTTTCAGCAGTGCTCCGCCGTGAGCTTCATTCGACCCGTGGACCGACTTGATGAAGGCGATGTCGTCCACATGCCTGGCAACGTTGGGAAACAGTTCGCTGACCCACGCTCCGCTTTCGCCATGCTGTCGAAACTTCCACGGACTTCGCAGCAGGTTGCCGGTCTCGGCGAACTGAACTCGCGGCTTGTCAAACGGCAGCGGCTTGCCGTCGTCGCTTTGCAGTTGAGGTTTGTAGTCGAACGAATCAACCTGCGAGACACCTCCGTGCATGAACAGAAAAATGACCCGCTTCGCGCGAGCTGGAAACATCGGACTGCTCTGCATCGGACTGCTTCGGCCGATGGCAGTACCGGCAGCCG
>CAZHET010000116.1:0-14504 GCA_964531585.1 uncultured Planctomycetaceae bacterium
TGTGCGAAGCACCCGAAGGGCCGGTTCCCGGCAATTGGGGTCAGACACTTTTTTTTCGCGCATTGCTTACGCAGTTGAAGTGCGGCTAATTGCTGAGGGTCGCGAGTTATCGCTGCAACACTCCTCGCTGCGAGCTGTGGCTCACGGAGTCAGCGCTGGCGACTGAGCATCGTAGCTGAGACTTGCCGGCTGGTTGGCTTTGACCCAGGCGTCCGCATCCAGGATTTCGTTGTTGGGCACGTTCCCGTTGGCGAACATCAGCGATCTCGCGAGAGGCAACACCTGATTGTAAGCGGCGCGAAGAAATTCGGATCCGGGCTTGCGATTCAGCATTCCCTGGGGATTGCGAGGATCGTTGCGGCCATCTTTGTCGCCGTGGTGAAACGCCAGATAAAGTTGCCAACCGCAGAGTTCCCGGCGTGTCGAAGGCGGTTGCTGACCAATCTTGAGAGCCGCTTCAACCGCCAGTTTCACCGTCGCCCAGGCCAGCGGTTCGAAATTGATCTGAGCGTCGAAGCCGACTCGGCCGAGTGCTCCGGCGGCCGCACAGCGGACAAGGATGTCGCGGCGGGAATCCTGCATGACAACAACCATCGCTTCGGTGATCGACGCCTTCTTCACGCCCACGACTTCACGCGGAACGGTGGTGTGCGCGAGCGACTCAATCAGAACGTACTGGTATTCCCACTCGGACAGTGGATTCTGCAGCTCAGCCAGCAGCGCGTCGGCAAGAGCAAGCTGCACCTGTGGAACGGCGTCAGCTTTGATCAGATAGCGTTTTGCCGCACTGGCTGCACGCAGCTTGACAACGTCAGGCTGCTTTTCGTCCTTCAGAATGCGAATCAGCGCTTCGTCAACCTCATCAAACATTTCCCGGCGCTTCTGGATAGCACCCGGACTCAGGACTTCCAGTTCCGGCAGGATTGCGATCGCCAGCGAACGTGCGTCCAGATTGCCTTTATTGATGACCTCTTCCAGCAGCGGCAGGGCCTCGCGACAGACCATCGTTCGGAACTGCTGCTGGTCCTGCGGGTTCTGAATGCTGCTGGCGGCGCCGATGTCGCGGACCAGCTTGCCAAACTCCACATCCAGATCGCGCCAATTGGACTGGATCTCGGGATCGGTGAGTGAATAGATGCGGTACTTCAGGCCGGTCCTGACCGCGTCGACTTCCGGGCCGTTGTTCTGGGGGGTGCCTCTGCGAATGACGCTGGTATAGGTTCGTTCGATTTTCGCGAACTCCCCGGGCGTGCCGGGATCACCCTTGTCTTTGTCTGCCTTGCGTCCTTTCAGTTCTTCTGTCAGCAGCGATTCACTGATCGCTCGAATGTCCTGAGTCAGATTCTGTTGCTGCTGCTGGTACTTCTTCGCCTCGTCGCTTAGCGGCTGAGCGGACGCAATGCGGGTCAGGCAGGTCAGCATGGCGATGACAGCCGCCACCCGTGCGCGATACGCCGCTGGTGATCCGGGGCCGGATGAACAGGCCCGGCTGGAAAAGCAGGCACAGCCAGGAGAGCAGGATTTCGAAGGCATACAGCTCACCGCGTCTGCGAGACAACCCTGTCTCTGTCTTGTCTCTGTTCTGACAATCGTGGAGGTCATTCCACTGCTGAATTGCTACTGCGCTTGCTTCGGAACATTTCGAATGCCGCGTTTCCGGTGACCGTTGCAGGCCTCCATGATGGCCGCGACAGCCTAATCGGCGACGCCAACAACTGTGACTTCTGAAACCAAGCGGTACAACACAATGACAGGTCAGTCGATTCACGTCCAGAATGAGACGTGCGTACAGCCAGGAAAACAGCGGGAATTCAGGAACGCATCCGGCAAGATGCCGAAGGCGGCGCGTTCGATGCGATCACTACAACCGGTCTCCCCGATGTTGCCGATGACCGGAACAGCACGTCTGGCATTGTCGCGCGGGACAACGACGTATTCACTTCGGTCGTCGATGGCGCGCCTTTCGGGTGTGGGAGTGTAGCATCCCGATACTGGGAAACGAAAGCGCGCATTGCGACGTACTTTGAACGACTGAATTGTTCGCACTAGACTCGCCGCTTCGGAAAATCAGACGGCTTCAGCCGACCGGTTTACCGGCGTTCCAGTCGCGATACTGCGGAGTTCCACGAATGCACAAGGACTCCGAGTCGAAGCGAAGGCAGCGTGCCAGCAGCATGGGTGAGGCATATCGGCAGGCTCACGAAGTCATGTCGGCAGGCCTGTCGATTGTTGTCTGCGCTGGGGCCGGATACTGGCTGGATCTGAAGCTCGGCTGGATGCCGGCTCTGACAATTGTCGGAGCAGTGATGGGGTGTGCTGCTGCGACGGTTTCGCTGCGATCGCTTCTAAGGCGGCTTGACAGGGAAACAAAACAGCGTGGCGGGTCCGATGCGGTGTCCGCGAAACCGGATGGCGTGGCGGCTGACACGGTGGCGACAAGCTCAGGTCATCAGGAAGCCGGTGATAAGGAAGCTCAGTCAGGGTGAATGACCATCGGCGGCAACCTGTGCTTCAAAATGTCGTGCTGCTGACCCTGGTGATGGCGGCTGGCTGGGCGGTTTGTTTCTGGCCGGCAAGGTCACTGGGGGGTGGTTCGGGTGTCTTGTGGATGTCGATTGCGGCAATCTGCTGCCTGGTGCCCGGCTGGTTGGTTGTGTTCCTTTCACGACTCGCTATTTTCTCGAACGATCTAAACGTGCTGCTCGCGCAGACGATGCTGAGAATGTTCTCCGTCGCTGTGGCAGCGCTAATGGTTAAGGAGCTTCGCCCGGAACTGGGCGTTGTGGACTTCTTTGGCTGGCTGATAGGTTTCTATCTGCTTGCTTTGGCGACGGAAGTCTGGATGTTGTTTGGCCGGACGCAGGTGTCGAGCTGACGGTGTCGAGCTGGCGGGGTGTTCTTGAGTGTGCCGGGCAGTTTTCTGTCGGCTGGATGGTGTGGCGAAGGCAGGTGAAAGACCTGTTCGTTTCAAACTGGATTGACTGGCGTTAGTCTGCATGGCCGACGAACATCAAGAAGATCTTTTTCATCACGTGCGTGATGCCCCGGGATTCGATCTGCCGGGCGGCAGTGCGGACGCTCATGGGCACGGACTGCTGGACTTTCAGTTCGGGCCGATTCTGGGGATCGAGATCACCAGGTTTATGGTTCTGCAGGTGGTCGCCGCCGTGTTCGTGCTCTTCGTTTTTTGGGGGCTGGCACGAAAAATTCGAAATGGTGACCCGGCACGAGGGCGCTTTTGGAACTTCTGGGAAGCGATAGCTCTATTTATTCGCGATGAAGTTGTTCGTCCAACGATTGGTGACCACCATCACGATCACGGCGATGAGCATGGCGTTCATGGCGAAGCGAGTCATGGTCACGGGCTTGCTGGTCACGGGCTTGCTGGTCATGCGAAGGCTGCTCATGGTGGCCATCCCGCGGACAAGTACCTCCCGTTCATTTGGAGCTGCTTCTTTTATATTCTGATCTGCAATCTGCTGGGGGCGCTTCCCTGGCTGGGTTCTGCGACGGGCAATATTAACGTCACGGGTGCCTTGGCGCTGACCGCATTCTGTGCAACCGTGTTCTATGGCTTTCAGGCGATGGGCCCGGCGGGCTTCTTTAATAATATGAAGCCGGATACCGGTGTTGCAGGGCCGGCTGGTGCCGTGCTTTCCTATGGCATCTTCGGCATTGAAATATTCGGTTTCTTCATTAAGCACAGCGTTCTTGCCGTGCGTCTGTTCGCAAACATTATGGGCGGGCACACTGTGATCGCGGTGATTCTGGGCTTTATTGCTCAGTTTGCCCACGAAGGGTTTGCCATGTGGTCACTGGTCACTGTGGCCAGCATCTTCGGGCAGATCTTTATTGGGTTGCTGGAGTTGTTCGTCGCATTTCTGCAGGCATACGTGTTCGCGTTTCTGGCCACGATCTTTATTGCCGGGGCCGTACATGAACACTGACCGACACGTGGCTGTGCGCTGGGTGTGAGGATCAGGGGAAGCTGGAATCTCTCGTCGGGCGGTTGCTTGTGCGGAGCCTCGGCTCGCTGGGTGGCTCAGCAGGAGATTTGCTCTTCCGGGATTTGTGGATTTGAGGTTTCGATCAGGTGTTTCGTGCCACGGCACGTTCCAGATTCAAAGAGGAGTTACTCGTGAGTCGATTTGTGAAACTGTTTTGTCTGGTCTGTGCGGCAATGCTCGCAACCACCGTTCCGGCGATGGCTCAGGACGGCGGTACTTCGATCAGCTTCTCTGGTGCTTTCGGTGCCGGGATTGTGATGCTGGGTGCCGGTTGGGGGATTGGCAGGATCGGCGCGTCGGCGGTTGAGAGCATGGCTCGTCAGCCGGAAGTGGCCGGCGATATTCGCGGTGCGATGATCGTTGCAGCGGCTCTGATCGAAGGTGCTACGTTCTTCGCGCTGATCATCTGTATCGCACGAGGCGGCTAGTTGGTTCGTCGCAGCCGCGCAGCATGTTCCTGTTGTGCGGTTCGCTGGTTTTCGTTCTGGCAGCTCTGCAGTGCGGTGAATAATGTCCCGATACGTTGCCTGTTCGCTGAAACTCGGTCTTCTGTTGTCTCTGTTTGGTGTTGCCTGCGCTCCGACTGCCTGCGTTCTCGGGCAGGAGCTTGCGGAGGCGCCCGATCATGCTGATGCGGACGCACATGATGACGCTGGCGGTCACGGTGGTGAGGCCCCTGGTCCGCCAATGGACCCCAAGGCCGATCTGGCTTTGTGGTCACTGGTTGTGTTCGTCCTCTTCCTGTTCGTGCTGAAGAAGCTGGCGTGGAAGCCGATGATCGAAGGGCTGGATCGCCGGGAAGCCGGTATTCGGGCGGCGATCGCGGAGGCGGAGGAGAATCAGCGGAAGTCACAGGCTCTGCTGGCAGACTATGAAACGAAGCTTCGGGGTGCGGAACAGACTGTTGCGGCGATGGTCGCCGAAGCGAAACGTGACGCCGAGCGGACCAGCAATGACATTGTGGCGAAAGCTCAGGCGGACGTCGAAGCAATGCGGGTGCGAGCGAAGGAAGATATTGGTCGAGCCAAAGATGCGGCTCTGGCGGAAGTGTTCCAGTCAGCAAACCGCCAGGTGGCGGCAGCGACCGAGCGGGTTCTGGGACGCAGCCTGAACGACGACGATCAGGATCGGTTGATCAGTGAGGCGCTGCAGGAAATCGGTGCTTAGGCTTCTGTACGCAGGCGCTCTGAGCTCGTCTGTCTGAAGCGGAGGGCCGTTGTGGGCCGTCCTGTGGAACTTCGCCTTAATCGCGTGCCACTTTTTGAGGTATCCATGTCCGAGCGATTAAAAACTCGACCCGACCACGTGCTGGAAGATCCCGGCGCGAAGGCTGTCGCGAGTCTTTATGCCCGTTCATATCTCTCGGCCGCGAAGGTGAACAGCGTCGACGACGCTGAAGGCGAACTGACATCGTTCGTGGACGATGTGCTGGCCGTTCATCCGGACTTCCGGCAGATACTGATTTCCGATTCGATTGGCAGGGATGACAAGCTGAACCTGATTGACCGCTCACTGGCTCCGCACTGTTCGGAGTTCTTTGCGAACTTTCTGAAGGTGCTGGTGCGTCACAATCGGATCTTGCTGATCGACGAAATTCGCCAGGTGGTGGTGCAGGTTCGCGAAGAAATGGCGGGGCATCAGCGAGTACAGGTGCGCTCGGCACGGCCGCTGTCCGATCAGTCGCGAGACCAGATCCGGAACCGGTTGAAAGACAAACTCGGATTCGAACCCATTCTGCTGGAATCGGTCGACGAATCTCTTATCGGCGGCCTGGTGATTCAGGTCGGTGACACAGTTTATGACTCATCTCTGCGTACTCGTCTGAAGACACTGACGAGTCGTTTGACGGAGAAGACTTTCCATGAAATTCAAAGCGGACGAGATCGCTTCAGTCATCCAGAAGGAGATTGAAGACTTTCGCGGTCAGATTCAGACGGCGGAAGTCGGTCGCGTGATCGAAGTGGGTGACGGCATCGCCCGGTGCACCGGTCTGTCCACGGCGATGGCCGGGGAAATGGTCGAGTTTCCCAATGGCATCACGGGCCTGGTGCTGAACCTGGAAGAAAACAGCGTCGGCGTCGTGATTCTCGGGGACTACCTGAAGATCATGGAAGGTGACGAAGTCAAAGCCACGGGAACGCTGCTGTCGGTTCCCGTCGGCGATGCGATGCTGGGACGGGTTGTTGATCCGCTGGGTAACCCGATGGACGGCAAGGGGCCGGTCATGACCAGTGAGTCACGGCCGGTCGAACATGAAGCCGTCGGAGTCGCCGGACGACAGCCGGTGAAGGTTCCACTGCAAACCGGCATCAAGGCCATTGACTCGATGACTCCCATCGGTCGCGGTCAGCGGGAACTCATTATCGGCGACCGCAAGACCGGTAAGACGGCGGTTGCCATCGACACGATCCTGAACCAAAAAGGCACAGGCGTCAAGTGCGTCTACGTCGCCTGCGGCCAGCGAGCCGCGTCGATCGCCGGTGTGGTCGAAGTTCTGCGTGAAAACGGTGCGCTCGACTACACGATCGTCGTCGCCGCCAGTTCCGCCGACCCGGCACCGCTGCAGTACATCGCTCCGTATTCCGGGGCGGCAATGGCTGAGCACTTCATGTACAACGGCGAAGACACGCTGGTCGTCTACGACGACCTGTCCAAGCAGGCGATTGCCTATCGCCAGTTGTCGCTGCTGCTGCGTCGTCCGCCGGGACGTGAAGCGTTTCCCGGTGACGTCTTTTATTGTCACAGCCGACTTTTGGAACGGGCCGTCAAGCTGAGCAATGAACTCGGCGGCGGCTCGATGACGGCTCTTCCCATCATTGAAACCCTTGAAGGGGAAGTGTCGGCCTACATTCCGACGAACGTGATTTCGATCACCGACGGACAGATCTATCTGGAACCGGACCTGTTCTGGAAGGGCGTCCGTCCGGCCATCAACGTCGGTATCAGTGTCTCGCGAGTCGGCGGCAATGCTCAGAACAAGGCGATGAAGAAAATTGCCGGTTCGCTGCGACTGGACCTGGCGGCGTTCCGCGAACTGGAAGCATTCGCCCAGCTCGGTACAGAACTGGACAAGGCAACTCAGCAGCAGCTTGACCGCGGATATCGCATGGTCGAACTGCTGAAGCAGCCTCAGTACGCACCGCTGCACGTTGCAGACCAGGTCATCGTGATCTATGCCGGTGCCAAAGGGTACTTCGACAAGGTTCCTGTCGCTCAGGTCCAGCAGGCGGAAAAGGAACTACTCGAATTCATGAAGACCGAGCACGCGGAGGCCCGGGATCTGTTGATCGAAAAGGCGGAACTGACAGAAGAAGTCGACGCGGCTTTGAGGACGGCTCTGGAAGCGTTCCGTAGCCGAAAGGCTGCCGCGGCTGCGGCATGAAGCTCAGTCTGATCGGGGTATCCCTACGATGGCCTTTCAGGCTTGTCGTGGCAAGGCAACTGACAATTCGACGGCCCTGAAAGGCCATCGCAGAAATCTGAAACTCAGTCCAACCAACTCATGGCCAATCCTCGCTTACTTGTTAAACGACTGAAGTCGGTTCGCAACATCCGCAAGATCACGCGGACCATGGAACTGATTGCCACCAGTCGGTTTAAGCGAGCCATGGACCGAGCATCGGAAGCGGCTGAGTACACGAGAAAGATTTCAGAAATTGTCGGTGATCTCGGTCGGGCAGATCTGAAGTTTTCTCACCCACTGCTGGAGCAGCGTTCAGAGCAGAGGCGCAGCGTTCTGCTGGTCCTGACATCCAACAGAGGACTGTGCGGCGGCTATAACGGTTCCGTGTTGCGAAACACGATGGCTCACATGCGTGAACTCCGGGAGCAGGGCATCGAGTACTCGCTGGAAGTGTCCGGGAAGCGTGGTATCAAGTTTCTGAAGTTTCAAAAGATTCCGCTGGCGCGCGACTTCACGCACTTCGAGGATCAGCCGGCCTTTGCGGAAGTCGACCAGCTGGGAACGCGCTACGCCGAGGACTACATCGCGGGGCGTATCGACCGGCTTGACGTCGCGTACACGCAGTTTGAATCGGCGTCTCGCCAGTACGCGGTCGTGGAATCCCTGCTTCCGCTGGCGAGTCTCGGGAGTGAGCCGGCAGGTGGTAAGTCCGGCGGTTCGGGAATCGATTACGAATTTCAGCCGTCGCCGCAGGAGATTCTGGAAGAGATCGTTCCGGCGGCCTTCCGGGCTAAATTGTTCAAGTGTTTTCTGGACGCGGCTGTCAGCGAACAAATCGCTCGCATGGTGGCAATGAAGGGAGCAACCGAAAACGCAGACGAGATGGCGGGCAGCCTGAAGCAGCAGTACAACCGTGCTCGCCAGGCAAACATTACATCGGAACTCGCCGAAATCATCGGCGGTGCCGCGGCACTGGAGTAAACATCGCTATTACGACCCTGCCGGGTTCAGCCCGGTGGATTCAGTGCTTTTGCACAGTCGGCCGGGAGAGTGTGACATCTTTCAGTCGTGCAGGAGCAGCAAGGCATCGGGGCAAGCCCGGTGGGGATTGAGAAAGACTCGGGCTCTCCGCCCCAGGACACAAGAGCAGGCACGAAACAAATGAGCGCGACACTCACGCAGGGCAAGGTATCTCAGATCATCGGTTCGACATTCGACGCCGAGTTTCCTGAAGACGCACTTCCGGAAATCTACAACGCGTTGAAAATCGAGCAGACCGTTAAGGGCCTGAACATCAAGGTCACCGGTGAAGTTCAGCAACACCTCGGGGGCGGGCAGGTGCGGTGCGTCGCACTGGGCGGCACGGACGGTATGGTCAGAGGTATGACGGTGACTGACACAGGGCAACCGCTGTCCGTTCCGGTCGGAAAAGGAACGCTGGGACGAGTCTTCAACGTGCTTGGCGATCCCATCGATGGTCGCGGTGAAGTGGAATACGACGAGCGCTGGCCCATTCACCGTCATCCGCCAAAGCTGGAAGATCTGTCTGCCAAGACCGAGGTCTTCGAGACCGGCATCAAGGTTGTCGACCTGCTGACTCCGTTCGTTCGAGGCGGCAAGGCGGGGCTGTTCGGTGGGGCAGGTCTCGGCAAGACGGTGATTCTGACAGAACTGATCGCTCGTATTGCGAGTGCTCACGGGGGTTATTCGGTTTTCGCAGGAGTCGGCGAAAGAACTCGTGAAGGAAACGACCTGTGGCTGGAAATGCAGGAAACGAAAATCGGCGACACCGGCCGTTCCGTCATTGAGCAAACCTGCATGGTATTCGGCCAGATGAACGAACCGCCGGGTGCTCGTCTGCGAGTCGCGCTGTCGGCTTTGACGATGGCAGAATGGTTCCGCGACGCAACAGGGTCCGACACTCTGCTGTTCGTTGACAACATTTTCCGCTTCAGTCAGGCGGGTTCTGAGGTATCGGCTCTGCTGGGACGAATGCCGTCCGCTGTGGGCTATCAGCCGACTCTGGGAACGGAACTCGGTGAACTTCAGGAACGTATCACGTCAACCAACAACGGAGCCATCACGTCCGTGCAGGCTGTGTATGTTCCTGCTGACGACCCGACCGACCCGGCTCCGGCGACCGCGTTTTCCCACCTGGATGCGTTCATCTATCTGGAACGAAAGATTTCTGAAAAGGGAATCTACCCGGCAATCGACCCACTGGCCTCGTCCAGCCGGATTCTGGACCCGCAATACGTTGGCGAACGGCACTACGCAGTGGCTCGCCGGGTTCAGCAGACACTGCAGCGCTACCGCGAACTTCAGGACATTATCGCGATTCTGGGTGTGGACGAACTGAGCGAAGACGACAAGATGGTGGTACATCGAGCACGCCGAATCGAACGCTTCCTGTCGCAGCCATTCCTGGTTGCAGAAGTGTTCACCGGCAAGCCCGGCAACATCACTCCGCTGGAAGACACGATCCGCAGTTTCGAGGAAATCTGCGACGGCAAATGGGACCACCTGCCGGAATCGGCGTTCATGTACGTCGGAGCGATCGAGGAAGCAGAAGCTCAGGCAAAGAAGATGGCGGAAGAAGCCGGGGATTAGAATCGGCCCTTCGCAGCGGAGGTCGGCAGAATCTTCGGTCGATCACGCGCGACACGCCAAACCTCCGCGCGTTTCGCTGCAGGAATACAGACAGGATACCAACGTGGCTGATCTTCGTTTAGTACTCGTCACTCCCGAAAAGACGCTGTTTGATCGTGCCGTGACGTCGGTCCGCGTACCGATGTTTGACGGCAGTGCCGGCGTATATCCCGGTCGGGCACCGCTTGTCGGACGGCTGGGCGTGGGAGAACTCAAACTGAACGAAGTCAGTGGCGGCAGCGACTCCTATTTTATCGACGGCGGCTTTATTCAGGTGAAGGGCGAGAAGGTTTCCGTATTGACGAATTCCGCTCAGCCCGTCTCCGAGATCAGCCGGGCGAAAGCGGCTCAGGAAATGGCGCGGGCAAAAGCAGAACGAGTCCGCACCGACGCGGAATTCGCCTCTCATGCTCATGCTCTGGAGCGGGCGAGAAAACTGGTCAGCATGGCTCAAAAGGATTAGGATATTGCACGATGGCCGTCCAGGGCCGTCGACCGACTTAGTGGCCCAAGCAAATCCGGAGCAAATCCGGGACAGGCATCCTCGCAAGTCCGTAATTCCATGCGATTTTCGCTTCGCCCGGGAGCCAGTCCCGGTTTTGTTAGGCATACTTAGTTTGGCGACGTCGACGGCGTTGGAAGGCCATCGTACGGAAGCGAGAAAACACATGGCGAGCAAGTTTGATCCAAAAATCGATTCGCTGGTGATGGAAACTCGCACGCGCTGGGACCAGTCCGTGGGTGATCTGTCTGCAGAAGACCGCCGCTGGGTGGCCAGGGCGATTCACGAAAGCCCCGAACTCGCCAGCAGGATCAGCTATGAGCGCACACACACGGGTTTCACCCGCGAAATCACAGTCACTCTGGAAGACATTCAGCGATTGTATCTGGCTCGCGAAGCGGCAGCTGCTACGTAGGCAGGACTGCGTGAACGCAGCTTCTGCAAGACCGCGAGCGGCAAACACATGCAGGATTGATCGCGGCGCAGCAGGTGCTTCGCTCACCTGATTCGTCGCACCGGGAAACATTGTTCGAGACCGTCCATGCCCACGATCAAATTCGTTAATGAAAAGCTGTCTGTGCAGGCCCATGAGGGGGAAGACATCCGCTCGATCGCCCGCAAGAACGGCGTGCAGTTGTATTCCGGACCGCACAAGGTGGTGAACTGCATGGGGTTCGGTCAGTGCGGAAGCTGCAACATCATCGTGAAGAGTGGCGCGCAAAACTGCTCGAAGAAAAGCTTCTTTGAAAAACTCGGGAAGTGGCTCAATCCCGTTCTGGGACTGAAGATTCTCAGTCACCCTGACAAGGAAGTGCGTCTGGCCTGTCAGACGAGAGTCCTCGGCGACGTGGAAGTTGAAACACGTCCGCCGATCAACTGGCACGGTGAGAAGTTCTGGAACTGATTCACGCCCGGACCAGATGTTCCGATCCACCCACGGGACTCGGACGGGACCAGGGTTCCAGCCTGCGGGATCACGGCGATGCCACTTCGAATCCTGTTGTTCGGAACCGGTGAATTTGCACTCCCGCCGTTTCGGGCGCTGCTTGAATCTCCGCACGATGTCGCCGGAGTCTTCACTCAGCCGGATCGCACCGGTCGGGGGCATCATCGCCACGTGAATCCTGTCAAGGTGCTGGCGGAAGAACATCAGGTCCCCGTCTTTCAGCCGCCACGCGTCAACAACCCGGAAGTACTCGACGTGCTGCGTCAGCTCAGCGCGGACGTATTCATCGTGGCCGCGTACGGTCAGATTCTAAGACCCGGATTTCTGGCGATTCCTCCGTTGGGAGCATTTAACCTTCACGGTTCACTGCTGCCGCGCCATCGCGGTGCCGCTCCGGTGCAGTATTCTGTCTGGCAGGGTGACCGTGAAACCGGTGTTGCCATGTTTCAGATCGAACCGTCTTTGGACTCTGGTCCGCTCGTCGGAGAGATTCGAACCAAACTCGTTCGCGATGAGACCGCCGGCGAACTCATGCTCCGGCTGGCAGAACTCAGCGTGCCGTTGACGCTTGACGTCATCGCGCGGCTTGAGACTGGAACGCTCACGTTTCAGCCACAGGATGATTCGCACGCGACGCTGGCACCAAGAATCCGCAAAGAAGATGGTCTTGTCGACTGGACACTGACACCCGATCAGATCGACTGCCATGTTCGAGCCATGCAGCCATGGCCGAAAGCCGTGTCATGGCTGACCGGCGAGACTTGTCCGCCACTGCGTTGCATCATCGTCCAGGTGAACTCGACTCCGCAGAATTTGCCGCCCGATCTGCCATCGTCTCCCGAGCCAGGAACAATCGTTTTCTGCGATAAGCGACTGCTGGTACAAACCGGTGCGGGCGTTGTGGAAATTGTCCGGCTGCAGCCGCAGGGCAAGTCAGCAATGGCGGCGGCGGCGTTTCTGAACGGACACGGTGTGCAGCCGGGAATGCAGTTTCGCCGGTTCGACGACGCTGCGACAATCGGTCCGTCGTGAGCCACGTCGCCTGCGTCGCCGCTGTTAGGAGGAATTTCTCGTGTCCACGCGTCAACGATACCTGACGAGCCTGCCAGCCTGCGTGGCCTGCTGCCTGTTAGTCGCGGGCTGCGGTTCGCCACGCAACTCCGAACAGAATTCCCAACAAAATTCCAAACAGACCGCTGAACCGGAACAACCGCCCACGACATCAGACAACGAACTTAGTCATCGGGACACAGCTTCGAATGCCACCGTCGGAACAACGGCGGTCGCTGGTGATGTTCAGCCAGCGGAAGTGGTCGAGTTCAAGCCGCTGCAACTGAGTGGGCATACCGGCAACAGCTCCGGATCCGCTTTGAACACTGCCACCCAGCCGGATGTCGAACAACAGGTCTCGGACGTCATCGAGAAACTCAAACCGCTGCAGGTGCTGCTTGGCCGCTGGCGAGGCACAACTCGCCTCGAATACGAAGGAACGAAGGCTGTCGATTCGCATGAGTGGATCTGGGATCTTCAAACCGATCCGGCACAGCCCGCGCTGACGCTGACGTCCACCAACAGCCCTTACCTCAGGCAGGGCCGGCTGACGTGGGATTCAGTGAAAGGCATGTACCTTCTGACGGCCACGGACGGTCAGCAGGTCAGTCGCCGCATGTCCGGAACCTTTACCCGGCCGGTGCAGGAAATTGTCGGGTCGGACGACAAACTTCACCGCGCCTTCCGCCTCGAATTCACAGAAGATGCCGATGAGCAGGCTCAGGAGTCGTGGCAACTCGCCTTCTCTCAGCAGGAAAACAACCGCTACCTTCTGGAAGTATCCCACCGCCGCGGACGTGCCGCGTTTCGTCGCTTCGATACCGTATCCACGCAACGCGACGGCACTTCCTTCGCCGTCAGCGACGCGGGATACGGTGACAGAACGTGCATCATTTCGCAGGGCCTCGGAACGACTTCGGTGTCCTGGCAGGGCCGAACATACTGGGTCTGCTGCAGCGGATGCAAAACCGCGTTCGATGCCGATCCGGACAAGTGGATCGCACGAGCAGCGAAACGTGATGTGAACCAATAGGTGGGAATTTGCTTCCTTCCCGTCAAATCGCAACATGCCCTGAGCCGGCCACAGCCACCGGAAATACGGCGTGAAACAGAACGTCGCGAAACAACACGTCGCGGTTCCACTCCAAAGCACTTCGACAGCCGTTCGAGCACTGAGTTTCCTCGGGTACTGGGCCAGGAAACGGCGATGGTCGCTCTTGCAAGCAAACCTGATCACGAGGATACTTCCGGCCCTCCCGTCGGAATCGAGGCGTTAATTCAATGACACCCAGGACGACATCGCGGGCGATTAACTCAGTTGGCTAGAGTGCTTCCCTTACAAGGAAGAAGTCGGGGGTTCGAGTCCCTCATCGCCCAATGAAAAAGCAGGAATTTCTGACTTCACTGCCAGTGGCTCCACCCGATACTCACCCTAAACCGGGGCGATGTGAGGGAAATCATGGGACGCCAGGCAAAACCGTACTACCGGCATCACGAAGGCGCATGGTTCGCGACGATTAACGGCTGCCCTCGCCAGCGACTGATTTCCGGCAAAGATACCGCGAAGGATCGCATGCGGGCGCAGGAAGTTTTTGATCAGCTCAGGGCCGCAGCTTCCGTCCCTGCCGACTCGGATCAGTGTGCCGTGATCATGGATGCGTATCTGGACTATTCGCTCGACCACCATGCGAAGTCCACATACGAACTCAAGAAGCACCACCTGAACCTCTTTTCCGCTTTCGCCGGGCGCGTAAAAATCCGCGAGCTTATCCTCAATCACGCCACGCGGTTCCTGTCCGCGGAGAAGACGTGGTCGGCATGGTCCAGTGCGACCTTCATCCGTGATCTCAAAGCGTGCTTCAACTGGGCAAGACGGGAAGGCCTCATTTGATCGTAACGGTTCACGGGCGGGTGCGGGCATTCAGGCTGCCGCGGCGGTCGTTTCTG
>CAZHET010000117.1:0-14430 GCA_964531585.1 uncultured Planctomycetaceae bacterium
GCGTGCCCGAGCCACCTCGACGCCTGTTGTTGTCTGGATCGACGGCAAGATCGCACACCTCACACCTGACGAAGCCGAGAAGATGGTCGCGGAACAGGATCGGCAGCGGTCGGGTTGAGCGCCCGTCACCTGCCAGCAAACGCCCCAACAATCTGACCGAACTGCGTCGAGAACTGTCCGCGGCTCAGCACGGTTCCGATGCCCGCGTCGCGAGCGGCCTGCAGTTTCGTCGTGTGAACGTGAGGCCCGTAGGCGACGGCTCGCGAACGAACTTCCTCCGGCAATGCACCTGCCAGTTCATCGACATCCAACCCCGGCGTTCCCAGATCGATCAGCAGCAGAACGGATTCGCCCGCGCACGCTTCCGCCGCGGCTGGTGCGTTCGAGCAGCTTTGAAACGTCAGCCCGCTGCCTGACGCCGCTCCACCGACGGAACTGGTCATCATCAGATCTGACGCCAGCAGAACGACGCGTCGAGATTCATCGGACATCGAAAACGGATCCTGATCGGCGGAAGCTCGGGTCCCAGTCGGGAAATGAGTATCATTCAAAGATGGATTCTGACGCGATATCGTGTGTTCGTCCAACCGGCGCGGTTTCTCATCGAGATGCTCGCCTGGTGGCAGGACGATGACGGTAAACCAGCGCGAAGGGTCGGCACATGACGGTCGCATCACGTTGTCTCGCCCATCCGAGCGATCTCAGGAAGGCAGAGCCTTCAATGCAGTGCGTTCCCGGGCAGAGCCCGGGAACGAGAGAATACACCTGCCGCCCAACAGCCTGACATTCCATTCGCAATCAGGACGAACCGAAATGACGAAGTTTGCTCGACCGCTCCTCGCAGCAGTTCTGCTCCTCACAGCTGTGGCCGCGAACGTTTGTGCCACCGACGAACCGACGTTTCGTGCCGGGGCGTTTGCGATCGATATCACTCCCGAAACGTTTCCCGTCGAGTCGGCGGGAAGCATGGGGCCGCGGGTGGTGGATTCGGCTCATGATCCGCTGCACGCACGCTGTCTGGTGCTGGATGATGGCACGACGAAGCTGGCGTTCGCGGTCTGCGATCACTGCATGATTCCGCGCGAAATCATGGATGCCGCCAAGGCCAGCGTGGAACGCGAAACCGGCATTCCGGCGGCCAACATTCTGTGTTCAGCCACGCACACTCATAGCGGTGTCACTGTGACACCCACGTTTCAAAGCAAAGTCGAAACGGAATACTGTGATTTCCTGACAAAGAAGATTGCCGAGGGGATCATTGAAGCTCACAGAAGACTGCGGCCGGCGAGGATCGGCTGGGCGGTTGGCAACAATCCGAATCAGGTGTTCAACCGCCGGTGGCACATGCGAACCGGGTTTGCATTGTCCGATCCATTCGACAACGGCACCGACAAAGTCCGCATGAATCCACCGGCGGGCAATTCCAGCCTGCTGAAACCGGCCGGGCCGATCGACCCGGAGATTCCGATCATCTCCGTCGTCGACTCGGAAGGAACGCCGCTTGCTCTGCTGGCGAATTACTCGCTGCACTACGTCGGCGGTATTCCTGGCGGAGCACTCTCGGCGGACTACTTCGGTGAATTCGCTGTCCAGATGGCTCGGCTGATGAACGTCCCGGCGGATTCGGATTTTGTCGCGATCATGTCGAACGGCACCAGCGGCGACATCAACAACATCAACTTCTTCGACGGGGTCCGGAGCAAACCGCCGTTCGAACAGATTCGCTTCGTCGCCACGGATGTCGCCGAATCCGCGTTCAGGGCGCTGCAGCGGATCGAATATCGCAACGACGTCCGACTGCGGGCCGTCGAAACAGAAGTGGAACTCGGAGTGCGCAAACCAGCCGCCGACGACATCGCCCGGGCGACCGAACTGCTGGAAGAAGCCGGACCGGGACCGCATGGCGATATGCGCCTGATCTACGCCAACGAAACTCTGGACCTTGCCAAATACCCGGACACAGTAAATGCAAAGCTTCAGGCGTTCCGCATCGGCGACCTGGCGATCGTGACGACGCCGTGCGAAACGTTCGTGGAGACCGGTCTGGCGATCAAGAAGCTCAGTCCGTTCAAGCCCACGTTTACGATCGAACTGGCGAACGGCTACAACGGCTACCTTCCCACCGCCGAACAGCACTCATTTGGCGGCTATGAAACATGGCGAGCCAAGAGCAGCTACCTGTCGGTCGACTCAGAGGAAAAGATTCGCTCGACATTGCTGCGGTTGCTGGGTCAACTGACCGCCGGGCAGGGGAATTGAGCGGAGTTGCGACCCGGCAGGTTGTGGAACTGACAAATCCTCTACGCTGAGACAGACAAGTTTACGCTGAGACAATGAGCTTAGGTCCTGGCAGTTCGCATCGGCGACGCAGACGAGCTGACTCAGAATGCCCATGACATGCGGGATACCAGCATGTTCGTTTCACTTCTTTTCGCCGCGTGCCTGCTGGCTCAATCGGAAGGCTCTGATCTGCTGGAAGCTGTCAACGCGGAACGAGGCGGGCGACACTGGATTGATCAGCAGCCCGATCCGCCGAAGTCACCGGAAGAATCGCTGGCGTGTTTTCAGATTGAACCGGGTTCGCGGATTGAACTTGTTGCTTTCGAACCGCTGGTCAGAGATCCCGTGTGGATTGACTTCGATCAGCTCGGACGAATGTTCGTTGCAGAATATGGTGACTATCCGATCGGGCCGGTTGATGAGAACGGCAACACTGTCGACGGAGCAGACCCGCTTTCGCGGATCGTCATGCTGGAAGACACTGACGGCGACGGTCGCATGGACAAGCGGACGGTTTTCGCAGACAAGCTGCAGTTCTGTCACAGCTTCATGCCGCTGATGGACGGCATTCTGGCCGGAGCGCAAACCGAGATCATCTTCCTGAAAGATACCGACGGCGACAACGTGGCCGACGTGCGGGAAGTCTGGTTCGATGGTTTCGAGCCTGCTCATCCGCAGATGCAGATTGGCTGTCCGGTGCGCGGTCTGGACGACTGGATTTATCTCACGTACGCCCCAGGAAACGTGCGCTGCCGTCGGCCGGGGTTCGAAACGCAGGAGCCGGTGAAGATGCCGGGGCAGGACATGAGGTTCGATCCGCAGACGATGAAGTTTGAACCGGTCAGCGGCACTGGTCAGTTCGGCAATACGGTCGACCGCGACGGCAACCGGTTCTTCTGTACAAACCGCAACCCGATCATGATGGAAATGATTCCTCAGCCCGCGGCCCGGTCGAATCCGTACGTCACGATCAGCAGACTGCACACCGACGTCGGGCCATCCGGAGGCGACACGAAGGTGTTTCCGCTGGTTGATATGAAAAGCAACTACCTGTCGCACGCGGGGACGCACACGTCGGCATGCGGAGTCACCGCGTACCTCGGAAATCTGTGGAATGCTGACTTCCAGCGCAGCGTGTTCGTTTGCGAACCGGTCGGTCATCTGGTGACTCGGTCGATCATCGAACCAATCCCGAACAGCCCGGCTCTGACGGCTCGCCGGTCACGTCCCGACGCGGACTTCCTGGCGTCGACGGATGCCTGGTTCCGTCCGGCGAGTTTGAGAACCGGCCCCGACGGAGCACTCTATCTGGCGGACATGTACCGCATGTGGGTCGAACATCCGAAGTTTCTGCCACCGGAAATTGCCGCACGAATCGACTGGCGGGCGGGCGAGGACAAGGGTCGCATCTGGCGGATTGTTCCGACGAATGTTCGACGGGACTCCGCTCCCGTCGCTGTGTCCACCGCGAACAAATCGACGGGATCGGAGTCCCTTCGTATGGCTACGCTGCTCGAACAAGCCGCCAGCGACGACGCAACGGTGCGCTTCAAAGCGGCGCTGGCGTGCTGCGAACGGGATTCGCCCGACGTCCTCACAGCGCTGAAGTTGATTGTGTCGAAGCCGATGGATCACTGGCTGCGGCAGTCCGTTCTTCTCGCCGCGAAGGATTGTTCCGGCGAGCTGATTGAATTCGTCGTCAGCGGCGCTTCTGACGATAGCCTTCCAGGGCCATCGAAGACCGCAGCTTCGCACTCGACGGCCCTGGAAGGCCGTCGTACAGAACTGCTGCACGAACTGGCGTCCGTCGTTGGCCAGCGAGGCAATTCAGAAGAACTTGCCACGACACTGAATACGGCAGCAGCCTGTTCCGAAGATCGACTGGCAGAACGGACGGCCATTCTGACCGGGCTGGCCCGCGGATTGCCTCGCAATCGCGGCGACGTGGGAGCGAAGTCGCTGCCGGAGCTGCTTGCAAGCGTCCCGGACTCGGCAGTGGCGGCGGTGCCGGCGATTCAGGCCACGCTGGATGCCGCGGTGGTGGTTGCAACCGACCGCACGCGTTCGGCAGGGCATCGTGTTGCGGCGATTCAGCTTCTTTCCAGCCAGTCGCCGGATGTTGTTGTCGCGACGCTGGCAAAGCTGCTGCGCGCGGAGGAACCCGCAGCCGTACAGCTCGCAGCGATTGAGGCGGCTCGTGCCAGCGGTCGTCCGGAGGTTGCGACGGCGCTGGTGGAAAGCTGGAATGCGCTGATCCCCGCGGTGAGGTCTCAGGCGCTGGCCGTGTTGATGGCTCGCGCAAACACAACGGTTGAGTTGTTGCAGGCAATGGCAGGCGGGTCGGTCGCGTCGTCCGTGATCGACATCGATCAGCGAGTCCAACTGCTGCAGCACCGCGACGACACCGTTCGCAGGCTCGCAGGAGAAGTGTTTGGCGGAGTCGTTTCCGCCGACCGCAAAGCCGTCGCCGATGAGTACCGGGCGGCACTGACACTGGAAGCGTCGGCCGAACGCGGGGCCGCTGTGTTCGAAAAAACGTGCAGCAAGTGTCACCGCATCGACGGCAAAGGCAGCAACGTCGGTCCGGACATCAGCGACACTCGCAACCGCACGCGCGACGCGCTGCTGTACGACATTCTTGACCCGAACCGCCGAGTCGACACTCAGTTCAGCGAATACGCCGTCGTCACGACCGACGGCCTGACGTTCAGCGGCCTGCTGGTCGGTGACACCGAATCCGCCATCATCCTGCGGCAGCCGGAAGGCAGAGAACAGACGATTCTGCGAACGGACATCGAGGAGTTTCGGGCGACGAACAAGTCGCTGATGCCGGAGGGGGTGGAGAAAGACGTGACCGTCCAGCAGATGGCAGACCTGCTGGAATTCCTGAAGTCCACACACACTCGGGAAATACAATGAAGCGTTTTCCGGCGGCGTCAATGTTTGTGATCGTTCTGTTGCAGACCGGATGCGGCGATCGAATGTCGCGCCGCCTGCGGCGAACAATGATCAACAGCAAGCGGTATCCAGGACAGGGTTCAGAAGTCCCCTCGGCCGAATTTCTGACGACGCGGCTCAAACGGATGAAGGCTGACCAGCCGTGAAGCAGCCGTGGTTCAGCATTCGCAGCCGGTTAAGGAGCTTTGGCTTTGCGATCGCCGGACTGCGTGTGATGTTTCGTACTCAGTTTCACGCCTGGGTGCATCTGACGGCCACGCTGGCAGTCATCGTCGCCGCGTTGATGCTGTCGGTGTCCCGAATGGACTGGTGCCTGCTGATTCTGGCGATTGGCCTGGTCTGGATCGGTGAAGCGGCGAACACGTGTGTCGAGCTGCTGGTGGATCTCGTGTCGCCCGAATACAACGAACTTGCCGGCAAGGCGAAGGATGTCGCGGCGGCGGCGGTGCTGCTGGCATCGATCACGGCGGCCGTCGTCGGCGCGATCGTGTTTGTGCCGCACTGCCTGTGAATCCTTTGCCAGCGTCGGACGGTTTCGATAGTGTGAAGCCAGCCTTCGGTGCAACGATCTGATCCAACGGTCTCAAGTACGCGACAGTCTTCCGGAACGCGACAATGAAACAACGAGCTTTCGTGGCCATCGTGACAATAGCTCTGCAGCTTGCAGCGACAACAGGCACGCGCGCTGCGGAGCCACTGAAAGCGCTGATTGTCGACGGCCAGAACAATCACAGCATGTGGCCGAAAACCACCGCCATGATGAAACAGTACCTGGAAGACACGGGGCTGTTCACCGTTGATGTTGCTCGCACCGCCTTCACATGGAACGGAGGAGACCTGGTCGCACAGTTTCCACTGGAAGGCGTGAACAGCACGGCGACTGACAGGCCACAGAGCGACCCCGACTATAAACCGGACTTTGCGAAATACGACGTCGTCATTTCCAACTTCGGACATGATGCCGCCCCGTGGCCGAAAGCCACGCAGGCTGCCTTTGAAGAATTCGTTCGCGACGGCGGAGGCTTCGTGGTCGTCCACGCCGCGGATAACTCATTCCCGGACTGGCCGGCATACAATCAGATGATCGGAATCGGCGGCTGGGGCGGCCGAACGGAAAAGGACGGCCCGTACATTTACACCAACGACAGGGGCGATCTGATTCGCGATCGTTCCGCAGGGAATGGCGGTCACCACGGGCCTCAGCATGAGTTCTCAATCATCGTCCGCGATCGCGAGCATCCCGTGACGAAGGGAATGCCGGCCGAATGGCTGCACACAAAAGATGAACTCTACGACTCCCTGCGAGGCCCGGCGCTGAACGTGAACCTGCTGGCCACGGCCTACAGTGACCCGGCGAAGGGCGGCACCGGTCGACATGAACCGATGATCTTCACAGTAACGTTTGGCAACGGTCGCGTGTTCCATACACCGATGGGCCACGCAGACTATTCGATGGAAGACGTCGGGTTCATCGCGACTCTGCAGCGCGGGACGGAATGGGCCGCGACGGGAAAAGTCACCGTCCCGCTGCCGGATGACTTCCCGTCGGCCGACAAGACGAGTCGCCGGAGCTTTTCGAAGTAACTGGCCTGACACCTGCGGCCATATGGCTTCTGTCCCGCAGCTCCCGTCCTGGCGAGAGCGGCTACGTCAGCCGATGCAGATGAAAATGGTGGGGGCCCAGCTTTCCACCGTAATTGCCGGCCGTAACGCGGACAATTCCCGGCGATGACGTCAGACGGTGAATTCCCGCCTTCATCGCCGCCGAAACCGCCGCTTCCGACAGGCCATCAATTACAATTTCGTAGACCACGCGTTCGTCGTCGCTGAGAGCCGATTCCGTCTGGCCTCGCAGTGTTGGGCAGTATTCGTGATTGGTACTGGCCTTGAGAGCCGCATACTTTGAACCAACCTTCGAACCGCTGCGAACAATTCCCGCCGGAAACGGCAGAATGACGTCCGCGACTGCATTGATGTCTGCCACAGCCGCTCGCATCACGGCCAGAGTTTCCGCCTGAGTTCGTCCGCAGACGATCAGGTTTCCTCCACCGATGCCTTTGACGGTTCCAAAAACGTCGTCGCAGAGAAACTCACCGTCCATCACGGGAACTCGCCAGAAGCGCCGATCGCCCAGTTTTTTAGCAATCTGAAACCCGTCGCCAAAGAATCGCAGGTTGCCGCCGACCTTGATGCGGTCCTCCTTTGTCGCGCCGTTCAGCCCCGAATAGCAGGCCGTCGTGGGACAGGTGAGCACGTTCTGGCCGACTCGCGCGGTCACCGCCTTCTCAAGCGACTTCCTGTTGAAGGCAAACGCCAGAACACAGATTCCCGGCCTGCCGTCAGGAGTCTCCTCGGGAGTGGCGGCTCGTTCGATTCCGGCTTCCGTGTCGCAGCCGATCACGCTGGATGCGTTGCCGCAGAACTCCTGAGCGGCAATGGTGGCCAGTTCGGCGTCTGCCGCAGTGATCACAAGCCGGGTTGCCGTCATTGGGAAGGCTTCGGCGAAAGTGTCGTCGATCGTTGGCGTGGGAAACTGTCCAGACCCGGTGTTTGACTGCGGTTCGCTCATGGCGCGGCGTTCTCCGACGAAGTTCGTTCCGGAATTTCAGGACGCCATTTCGCAGATCACTCGTGAATTCGCAAGCCAGTTTCGACCATGAGACGTCGCCGGGAGCTGATGTTGTCAGGAGCCGGACGGGATCAGGTCGACCGGACCGCTGAGGTCGAGCGTGGCTCCGCCTTTCCCGAAATCATGAGACCGCGTCTCACTTTTGAACATATTTGGCAGCATGAATTGCCAAATATACGGAAGCGTCTAAGATCATGCCGACGGGCAACGGACAGAAGCACCAGCGGCTTCGATCTGGCGTTTTCGGCACGAACACTTTTCCAGCTTGAACACGGGCGAACTCAGAATGATTCCGGCAGTTGACACCCGAGATCGCGAAATCCTGCAGTATCTGCATCGCCACGGCGAAGCAGATGTTCAGCAGTTGTGCGATGTTCTGGGAGTCACTCGGACGGCAATTCGTCAGCGAATTTCGCGTTTGGAAGGCAGTGGGCTACTGGAGTCGGGCCTGCAGTCGCAGCCGCGCGGGCGTCCACGAAACGTTTACCACGTGACGGCTAAGGGGGTGAATTCGCTGGGTGAAGATTACCGCGAACTGGCGGTGGTGTTCTGGGAGTCAATTATCGGACTCAAGGATGCGGAGGTGCGTGAATCGTTGATAGTGCAGGTACGCGACCGGCTGGCGGAACGCTTCCGGCGGCAGTTGACAGAAACGGATTCGGTCGATGAGCGGCTGGATCAGCTGGCTGACGAAATGAAATCCAGCGGGTTCAATATCGAAAGCGACCATTCGACTGCGCTGCCAATTCTGCGGGAAACGAACTGCCCCTTTCCGATGCTGGCCGACGTGGACGAAACGATTTGTCAGGTCGAGAGACAGGTTCTGGAACAGGTACTGGGTGCTCCGGTGGCGTTCAGGCACCGCTGCCGCGACGGTCATCATTGTTGTGAGTTCGAGGTGCAGACAAGAGCCGTCAGCGTTGCGAATTGAGCGTGCGGCGGGCAGCCCGATTCCCGCCTTGCGACCGGTGATCCTCAGTGACCGGAACTGTTCCGGGAAGATTGAAACAAGTTGTTGTGATGATAGAGTTTGCGGCTCACCTTGCGGCACCCGAAGTCGCCGCTTTCGCATTCAAAACCGCATTCAAAACCGCATTCAGAACAAGGGATTCAGCAGCATGACATGGATTGAAGGTCGCTTCGAAGAGAACGTGATCACCACGACAATGGAACAGGCCATGAACTGGGGCCAGCAGTCCAGCATCTGGCCGATGACCTTTGGCCTGGCGTGCTGTGCGATTGAAATGATGGCGACAGGAGCCAGCAAGTACGACATCGACCGCTTTGGTGCGGGAGCGTTCCGGGCGACGCCTCGCCAGGCCGACCTGATGATTGTCGCGGGGACAGTGACATTCAAGATGGCCAGTCGTGTTCGACGGCTTTACGAACAAATGCCGGACCCGAAGTATGTGATCGCGATGGGAGCGTGTACCGTCGGCGGTGGCCCCTATTTCAAGCATGGCTATCACGTGGTGAAGGGAGTGGACCTGGTGGTTCCGGTGGATGTGTACGTGCCCGGATGTCCTCCTCGACCGGAAGCGCTGCTGGAGGGCCTGATGAGAATCCAGGACAAGATCAAGGCGCGAAAAGTGACGCGCGGCGAAAGTCAGTTGCCGGTCCCTCATCATACGGGCTATTCGGCTTTGAATGTGTAAGTCGGCTTTCTGACGAAGCAGACGTTGCGGTTGAAGTTGAAGTTATGGTTGAAAAGGAAACGCGAACGTTATGAGCAGCCTGCTCAAGATTACTGAACTGCACGTTTCGGTGGCCGACACGCCAATTCTGAAAGGCGTCAACATGGAAATTCGCCCCGGCGAAATTCACGCACTGATGGGGCCGAACGGTTCGGGCAAAAGCACGCTGGCCTATGCAATGGCCGGGCACCCGAATTATGCAGTCACCGGCGGTTCGATCGAAATCGACGGCGTGAATATCACCGACATGGCCGCCGACGAACGCGCTCGAAAGGGTCTGTTCCTTGCGTTCCAGTATCCGGTGGTGATTCCAGGAGTCAAAGTCGCCGACTTCATCCGCCATGCGATCAGCAATGTGCGCAATCCCGATCGCAAAGAAGGCGAGGGATTAGTGCCGATGCGGGAATTCCGCAAGGAAATCCGTGACCGCATGGACGAGCTGAACATGGATAAAGAGTTCGCTCGCCGCTACCTGAATGACGGCTTTTCCGGTGGTGAAAAGAAGCGGATGGAAATCCTTCAAATGGCGATGCTGCAGCCGAAATTTGCGGTCCTGGATGAAACCGACAGCGGCCTGGACAGCGACGCTGTGCGAGTCGTCAGCGAAGGCCTCTCGAAACTGTCCGGCCCCGATATGGGCGTGTTAATTATTACTCACCACGAACGCCTGCTGGAATTCAATCCTCCGAAATTCACTCACGTGATGCTTGGCGGTCGCATTGTGGAAACAGGTGACGCTGCATTGGCTCACGAACTGCACGCCAACGGCTATGCAACAGTTCGCGAACGTCACCCTGACGCCGCGGCGGAAAATGCAAAGGTGGAAGCGGCGGCGGCTGTTTGAAATCCGGTGCCTGCGAGGTGCCAGGATGAATCGCATGCTTGCACCTGCGGCTCGTGCCGATGAATCTGACGAGATTATTCTGAAGAATCCTGCCACCAGCCGATTTAGGACGCCTGACAAGACCGGGACTGGCTCCCGGACGAAGCACCAATCGCATGGAATTATGGACTTGCGAGGGTGCCTGTCCCGGTCTTGTCAGCGCCTTTAAGCCTTTTGCTCTGCAGACCAAATCCTCATCAGTGGAAACTGAAGAATCATGAGTATCGACGCACCAGTCAAAGACGAAGTTGAAATTGGCGACTACCAATACGGCTTCCACGATTCCACCGATAACTACGCCTTCAAGAGCCGCAAGGGGTTGGATGCGGAAATCGTCTGTCAAATCTCGGAGATGAAGAACGAGCCGGCGTGGATGCGTGATTTCCGTCTGCGCTCGCTGGAAATCTTTGAATCTCGCCCCATGCCGAACTGGGGCGGTGATATGAGCGATCTGCACTTCGACGATATCTTCTATTACATGAAGGCATCCAAAGGACAGGAACGCAGTTGGGACGATGTTCCCGAGGATATCCGCCGCACCTATGATCGGCTGGGTATTCCTGAAGCGGAAAAGAAGTATCTGGCCGGTGTGAAAGCCCAGTACGAGTCCGAAGTCGTCTACGGCAGCCTGCAGGAAGACCTGGCGAAGCAGGGCGTTCTGTTTACGGACACTGACAGCGCACTGCGCGAGCATCCGGAGATCTTTCGCGAGTACTTCGCGACGATCATCCCGCCGGAAGACAACAAGTTCGCGGCACTGAACAGCGCGGTGTGGTCCGGTGGTTCGTTCATCTATGTTCCGCCGGGAGTCAACATCGAGTTTCCGCTGCAGGCCTATTTCCGCATCAACAGCCAGAACATGGGCCAGTTCGAACGAACGCTGATCATTGTGGATGAAGGCGCTTCAGCGCATTATGTCGAAGGCTGTACGGCTCCGACCTATAGCAGTGATAGTCTGCATAGTGCGGTGGTGGAAATTGTCGTCAAGCGTGGTGGCCGGTTCCGCTACACCACAATCCAGAACTGGTCGAGCAACGTCTATAATCTGGTGACGAAGCGGGCAATGGCGTATGGCGATTCCCTGATGGAGTGGGTCGACGGCAACCTTGGTTCGAAACTGACGATGAAGTATCCCGCGATCTACCTGATGGAGCCGGGGGCCCGCGGCGAAACGCTTTCCATTGCCTTCGCCGGCAGGCATCAGCATCAGGACGCCGGAGCGAAAATGGTGCATTGTGCTCCACACACCAGCAGCCGCATTATCAGCAAGAGTATCAGCAAGGACGGTGGCCGCAGCAGCTATCGGGGCCTGGTAAAAATCGAAGACGGTGCTCACCACAGCAAAAGCAATGTCGTTTGCGACGCGCTGATTCTCGATCCCGCAAGCAAGAGCGACACGTATCCGTACATTGAAGTGGAAGAACAGGACGTGGCGATTGAGCACGAAGCCAGCGTCAGCAAGATCGCGGAAGAGCAGTTGTTCTATCTGATGAGCCGTGGCCTGTCCGAAGCAGAAGCCAGCGCCATGATTGTCACCGGATTCATCGAACCGCTGGTCAAAGAACTTCCGATGGAATATGCCGTTGAGATGAATCGTCTGATTGAACTGCAGATGGAAGGTTCGGTGGGTTAGAGATGGCAGTCGCGACAGTCAATATCGACCGGATCGGCTTCAGCGTCGAGGTCTTTGAAGAGTTTCTCGCCACCCGCGACGAACCCTCATGGATCACAGACGCTCGTCGAGCAGCGTTTGCGACCTATCAATCGCTGCTGGAACAGGATCTGGATCCTGAAGAATTCAAACGTGTCGATCTGCGCGTGTTCAATGCGTCGAAGTTCCGACCGTCGAGGGGTGGTGCCGATGATTCTTCGGTCAGCACGCTGCTTGCGGACGAGACCGAATACGGCGGCAGCATTGCTCACGTCGACGGACAGATGACTCGCTGCAACGGATCCGATGAAATCGCGGCCAAAGGCGTCCTGTTTGGCGATCTCCAGACACTGCTGACAGAACATCGCGAACTTCTGGAACCGTATTTCATGAAGCAGGCTGTCCGTCCCGACGCGGACCGCTTTGCGGCATGGCACGCGGCTTTCTGGACGAGCGGGACGCTGCTTTATGTTCCCCGCGGAGTGGAAGTCGATCTGCCACTGCACAGCCTGATCGCTCACAGCAGCCACGGAGTTGCCGAGTTCGGGCATACGCTTGTCATTCTTGAGGATGATGCCCGCGCAACCCTGCTGGAAGAAACAACGTCCGCCGATGATGGCATTGCCGGCCTGCACGTCGGTTGTGTGGAACTGATCGTTGGGAACAGCGCCAACCTGCGCTATGTGCAGCTGCAGAACTGGAATCAGAAGACGTGGCATCTTGCTCACCAGGGCGGAAACGTTGCCAGTAACGGTTCCCTGCAGTGGACGGTGGTGGGGATCGGCGGCAGACTTAGTCACATTCATCAGGATGTGAATCTCAACGGTCGAGCAGCGACAGCTGAAGTCAACGGAGTCACGTTCGCCAGCAACCGCCAGAAGATTTCGTACTACACTCAGCAGCACCACCGTCAACAGGGAACTCACAGCGACCTGCTGTATAAAGAAGTTCTGCGGGACGAATCACGCGTCATCTGGAGAGGTATGATCAAAGTCGATCCGGCGGCGCAGCAGACCGATGGCTACCAGCGCAGCGACGCACTGATGCTCAGCCGCGACGCCCGCTGCGACAGCATCCCCGGCCTGCAGATTGAAGCGGACGACGTGCGATGTACTCATGGAGCCACGACAGGTCGTGTCGATGAAGAGCAGATCTTCTACGCTGAGAGCCGGGGCATTCGCGAGAAGGAAGCGATGCACATGATCGTCGAAGGCTTCTTTCAGCAGGTTTATGACCGGATTCCGATCGAAGTCGTTCGCGAGACACTCAGCCGCACCGTGCAGGGCAAGCTGGGAATCGAAACGGTGACCGCTCTTTGATGCTTCTTCTAATACGGCCCCTGCAGTCCCAGCAGGTAGCTCAGATTCGTCGGTGACGGCGGGCCGAATCGCGGTTCAAGCGAGAACGCCACTCCCACGTTGTCCTTGCTGGTATCGAAGCCAAGGCCGAAGTGCAGGATGAAGTCCAGACCGACGCGGCTCAGCGTCAGCGATGACCCGCGTGACTGGGATTCCGCCATGTCGTAGGCAAACGTGGCCGTTGAAACCCATTTCGGACTCATTTGATAGCTGTAGCTGGCGGTCAGAATATCGCTCTCAAAGTAGTTCTGCGCCTCGACGTGACGGTACGAGACGTAGACGCTGCCGCGCGTGCTGCGTTGATTCAGCAGGCCGATGTTCCAGTAGTTCTGAGCATTCTGGAACAGGTCATAGACGCCATCGGCCACCAGGCTTGTGCGGTCACTGACATTCCACCGATAGTTGCCGTACAGCAGTCCCACATCTTCGCCGAAGTTCTCGCGATCCGGGTCCAGAAAATACGATAGCCCGGATTCGTAGATCATCCAGTCACGAATGCGCGGGTTGTTTGGCGGGCCGACTTTGGTCTGCAGCCGGTTTCGTGAACGCAGGCGGATAACCTGCTGGTCTTCGACAAGTTCGTGGTATGGAGCACTGGTCCACAGCCCTGCTCCGGTGCGAACCGCATAGAAGCGAGGATCGAACTCCTGCGGAATCAGGCCCGGAAAAATCTGCGTGGTAGAGCGGTAGCGGAAGCGTTCCTGCGAGTTCTCATCGATCTCGTTGTACTGCGCGATCTCGCCGAGGTTCCGGGAGGCATCGACGTAGGAATATTCGATCGAGTTTTCGCTTTTGTGGGCCAGCCCGTTGAGATTGAACAGGTCGCTGCGAACGAATGGCATGAGCTTCGTCACAAGCAACTGAGCTTTCGCTCCGGCATTCAGAACATAGCGATCGATATCCTGAGCGGTCAGCCCTTCATCCCAGAACGCGGCTTCACCCATGACATACGGATTGATGTTCACCGGTCCCAGCAT
>CAZHET010000118.1:0-14353 GCA_964531585.1 uncultured Planctomycetaceae bacterium
ACGCCGTCGAGCGTACCAGATTCCGTGACGGGAGTGAACGCACGCGAAGTGCGTCAGACGGCCGACGGGCAGCAGCGCTGCGTGACAACGAAGCGGCCGGAACAACGCCTCCCCGGCGCAGCCGACCGGGGGAGGTCGAGCAGGCAGAGCGATGCGAGGGAGGGGACGAGCGCGCATTCGACGCCCTGACCACACAGTTCGTCCAACGGGAACTCGGGCCTTCCCCCGAACCTGCTTCGCTGGTTCGCCCGCTCTCCGCCCGTCGGCCAGGAGGGATGCCTGAGAAAGCTGCAGCGACGCATCGGCCAAATCGGTTGAACTCAGCACGGCCCGCGGTCAGCATAACCGCCCGGTGCGTCGGTTTGTCGAAACCGCGCGATTCTCATCAACGTCACCAGGATTGTGAGCTTCATCATGCCAGGAATCAGGACCGTCGCTGTCGCTCTGTCAGTCGCCGCGCTATCGAACGGCGTGTCGTCGTCCGCCGAACTTCCGCCAACGCAGCATGAATTTGTGCCGGCTGACGCGAAGCTGGAGCTGTTGTTTGACGGCTGCTGTGCTCTCAGCGAAGGCGTCGCTTCGGCACCAGACGGAACGATCTACTTCAGCGACATCACGTTCTCACACTTATGCCGTGACGAGCACGGAGCCATCGAAGCCGGCAACATCTGGAAGTTCGATCCGAAGAAAAAGACGGCAACGATTTTTCGTTCGCCCAGCGGCATGTCCAACGGTCTGAAGTTTGACGCCGCCGGAAATCTGCTGGCGGCCGAAGGTGCTGACCACGGCGGTCGGCGGGTGACTCGCACCAACATGAAGACCGGCCGGACTCACGTGATCGCCGGGCTGTTTGAGGGTCGCAAGTTCAATTCGCCAAACGACATTACGATCGACGAACAGGGCCGCATCTACTTCAGCGACCCGCGCTATCTGGGGCATGAATCGATCGACCAGCCTCTGCAGGCCGTGTACCGTATCGACACGGACGGTTCGATTCACCGAATTGTCACCGATGCCGGAAAACCCAACGGCGTTTGTGTATCACCGGATCAGAAGTCGCTGTACGTGGTCAGCAATGACAACGGTTCCGCAGGCATCGAACAGCTGCCCGCAGACCTGCCGACTCACAAGGGCCGAATGGCACTGCTGGCATATGATCTTTCGCCGGAAGGCACAGCGACGTTCCGAAAAGTCCTCGTCGATTATGCGCCTCAGGACGGCCCGGACGGACTAACCGCTGACGCCGAAGGAAACCTGTACGTGGCCGTTCGCGATGTGACTCGGCCCGGCATCTGCGTGTATTCGCCGGACGGAAAGGAACTGGCCTACATCGAAACTGAAGTGCCAACCAACGTGGGCTTTGGCCGCGGTGCAGAAAGCCGGACTCTGTATATCACCGCCGGGAAGAGCCTGTATCGGATTCGTGTGAATAAGGAAGGCTATCACCTGCCGTCGAAGTGAACGGTGGAGTTTCCAGCGCGCTGCGGCTTGCCGGACACGGGAACTTCGGTCTTAATAACCGCTACGGAGCAGCCGCTGGCTCTGAAGTCAGGCTCGACAGATACGCAACCAGGTCAGCGACCTGGGCAGCCGTCATATCTCGCAGCAACAGATCGGGCATCATCGATTGCTGCTGAGCCACCAGTTCTTCCACGTCCGCCGCGGCAATCGTCGTCACGGTTCCCTTCGCGTCTTTCAGGACGACTTCCTGATCGTCCCGCTTGACCAGAATGCCGCTGGCGACTTTGCCGTCTGTGGTCTGTACCAGCCAGACCTGATACTTCGGATCAATTTCCCGCGACGGGTTGAGAATGGTGTCGAGCAGTCGGCTGCGTTCCGGGAACTTCTTTCCGGTACCGCTCAGATCCGGCCCGATGTCAGCTCCCTGGCCGTCGATTTTGTGGCACGAACGGCACTGCACACCGGCAGCGGTCAGGAACAGGGCCTTGCCTCGATCGGCGTCGCCGTCGAGTGCCAGAATGGTTTCGGGCTGAATGATGTTGCCAAGTCGCTGAGGCCGCTGTTCTTCCGGAATAAAACGTTCAAACAGCTCGCGGACGTGTGCCGACGAACTGCCAACCGCACGTGCGACGACTTCCGCCTGCACGGAGGAGTCCAGCGCGCTGGCATCGATCGCTCGCATCAACTGAATCGCGCTGGTGGTTGTCTGCAGCAGCTCGTCGATGCGATTGGCGCGCGCTTCGGCGGAGTTCAGGCCGTTCACCGAGTTCGCAATTTGTCTGGCGTCATTGTCTGCAGGCTGCGGTTCGAGCGACGCGATCCAGTCGTGAATCAGATTCAGACCGTCGTGATCGATGACGTTCGATCCCAGACGCGGCATGCGCCCCGGTCCGGACTTCGCGAAGCGATAGAACAGAACACTGCGGTACGGGTCGCCAGGGGCCAGCACGCGAGCGTCCGGGATATAAAAGCCGCCCTGTTTGGGGCGTTCGTCGGTGATACCCATTTCGTCGGGCGTCACAGTCGCCAGCAACAGGAAGTCGCCGTTGCCGCCACCCCATTTGCGGTGACAGTGAGAACAATTGGCGTGCAGATACGAACGCGCACGCTGGCTCACATCGTGCGCTGTGTCGTGATAGTCGTGCAGGGCCGGCAGGTCGGCGGGGTGTTGTGGCAGGGCCGTCGTGAACAGTTCCAGGTCGGCAAACGCCTGAACCTGATTCTTTGTCGTGCCGGAGTAATCGAAATCGTGATTCAGTTGCAGCGTGTTGATTCCCAGAACGTACTTCGCCGCCATGTTGTGGCAGACCATACATTCGGCACGGCCGGGAAAATGCCACGTCTGAGTACGGTGCCCATCGGGCGCGTTCGGATCTTTGATGGACAGCGCGACGTCACGACCCAGCGGTTCCTCCAGCAGGACGGCGTCGGTTTGTTCGTCGTTCCAGAGATAGGTATAGCCACGCCACAACTGGTCGCCGACGGTTTCCCCGCCCGCGAGTTTTTCGTAGTGCAGCAGGCGAGTTTCCAGTCGGTGCCGACTGGCCGGATTGCCGACCTCGGTTTCCAGGAAGATCGTTTCGAAAGCGACCGTGCCGTCGGGAAACTTCCAGCCGTGCGGCGCGCCGGGAGCCGGCTGCGGATACGTGATTCCGTCGAACTCGATTTGCGACTCGCCGGGCAGCGCCAGAAAGCGCTGCTTCGTCGCGCCGTCGATCCACTGTGGAGCAATCACGTCATACGGGATCACTCCCGCGGCCACTTTGTGATCGCTGACCGATGCAAACAGCCCGGTGTCGCTTAGCCGTCGAGGAAACCCGGACGCGCTGTCCGGTACGCGGTTGACTTCCAGCCGGTTGATCAGGCCGCTCATGTGGTCGACAAGGAACAGCTCGCCGGAATGATCCTCGGCGAAACCCACCAGCCTGAGCGCTGAATCAACCAGTTCGCGATGCTCGGTGACCTTTTTCGAATCGCGGTCATAGCGCAGCATCCAGATCTTGCCGGTGTCGTAGTCGCCGTAAATGTAAGCCCGGGTGAGTTCCGGAAGCCTGGCTCCGTGATAGACGAATCCGCCGGTGATTGATCGGAATTCGGCGTGATCGTGTTCGACAATTGGCGGAACAAACGGCGACGGTCCGCGTTCGCGGTCGGGACGAAACGGATGTCCGCCTTCCATGACGCTCCAGCCATAGTTGCCGCCGCGTTCAATCAGGAAAATCTGTTCCCACAAATCCTGACCGACGTTGCCCGTCCACAGATCACCGGTCTCACGATCAAAGCTGATCTTCCACGGCTGCCGCAGACCATACGCCCAGACTTCACCGCGGGCTCCTTCCACGCCGACGAACGGATTGTCCGGCGGAATCGCGTAGGGTAGTCCCGAGTCACGTCCGTCGACGTCGATCCTCAGAATGGACGCCGGAAGATCACTGATGTCCTGACCGGTCAGCAACTGATCCGCAATGCCGCTGGAATCGCCCGTGCAAATATACAGCATGCCGTCGGGCCCGAATTTCAGGCAGCCGCCGGTGTGACCTCCGGACGGCCATTCCATCAGAACTTCCTGAGACTCCGCATCGATGCGCCACGGATCGTCCGTGTTCGCGTGAAATCGTGACACGCGGATTCCCCGCGGATCCTCGGGGCTGACCTGTATCGTGACGAACACGAGGCCGTTCGTCGGAAATTCCGGATGAAACGCCAGACCCAGAAAGTTCACGTTCTCGCCGTCGCGCAGATCAAGCAGCACGTCGAACTGTTCGGCATCTGCATCGTTGGGAAACGAAACGATGCGTCCAAAACGTTCGACGACAAACAGCCGCTCCGTGCCCGGCGCGGACGTCATATCCAGTGGCTCGGTGAATGTCAGCTTCGGAAACGCGTTTGCCGTGCGATACGGTGCCGGCGGATCAGGAGTTCCGATGACGCGTGATGTCGTCCACGGCACTCGCTTGTGGATGCTGAATGACGAATCTTCCTGAGCACACAGCGACCGGCTTCCGGTCCACGAAACAGAGGCCACCAGCAGCGTCAACAGACATGTTCGAAGCAGCATCATTTTCTCCTGGGAACGTGGTCAGATAGTCATCGCCGCCCTGCCGGAGGATCCTCAACAGCCGTCCGCGGAAGGCGTCGCGATGTGCCTGCCGCACGGTCGGCTCCGATCATCACGCGGTCATTTCCGGTTGTCAATCGTTGGCCGACATCACCGTGCGCCGTCGGTTTGCCGCGATCCGTCGACAGCATTTCGGGCTCGTCCGGGCAATCGGGTGTTTGTCCAACGTCGCGTCAGATTCGGCGGGCCGACACACCGGCAGTGAGCGGCGTGAGCGAACGGTCAGGCTGATACGGGATTGCCGGGCATTAGCATCCAGACACGGCGCTGAAGGCTGCGCGCTGCAGAAGCTCAATGCGAACTATCAACACCATTCGCGGCAGACAACGGGGCTTCAGACTGAGTTGACGAACCTGCCGGCCGCTTGTGGAATAGTATTCTTGGCGACGGCTTCAGCAATTTCTGGAACTGATCGGGCTGCAGTCATCAGCGTTGCCAACACGCCAACACAAGGGAAACGACGCATGTCCGGTGAGATGAGCCAGCCGTACCTATTTTTCAAAGGTCGCTGCGAGGAGGCGTGCCTTGCGTTGGCAGCGAACGAATGAGCACGTATTGTTGCAGATCTCATCGCCGCGACGACTGCCGGAACACAAGACAAGTTCCAATCGAGAAGTTCCCTTGGCGGAGGCTCGCAGCGTCCGACACGTCGCCGATGCTGCCAGGGTCGGCAGTACGCCCACAACCAGCCCGCGGAGTCTGGAGCGTCGCCTGTGACCGAATCCAATGACTTTACCGGTCACATCGTACCCGCGAGGAAACCCGCGCGCACCAGACAGCGGTCCTGGGAAGTGTTCATCGTCCCGATCCTTATTCTGATGACGCTGACGGTGTTCTGGGGAGTTCAGGATTTTCCGTTCCTGGTCCTTGAGAACGATGATTCTGCTGCCGGCAGCGTTCACGTTGCGTCCGGGCTGTCTGCAGAAAATGCTGCCTGGGCATTCACGACGTTCGAAGGTCCCGGATGGCAGCCTCTGACCCGGCTGTCGCTGATGCTGGATGCGACGCTTCATGAAGACAGGGCCGGCAGCTTCCACTTCACGAATCTGCTGTTGCATCTTGCGGCCGTGTTGTTTCTGTTCGCCGCACTGCGCGGCCTGACGGGCGAATCATGGCCCGCCGCACTGGTCGCGGCTTTGTTTGCCATCTTCCCGCGGCATGTGGAACCAGTCGTCTGGATTGCCGAACGACAAATCGTGCTGGCCGCGTTTTTCGGAATGACATCGCTGTGGGCGTTCTCGCGATACGCTCGAAATCGCAACCGCATCTGGTACCTGACTGCCGTGGCATTGTTCGCCTGCAGTCTGATGTCGGACGTTGTGATCGTTGCCGTGCCCCTGCTGCTGCCGATGCTGGACCGCTGGCGTTGCGACCGCACCTCGTTGGCATCAGAATCGGCCACCGCGCTGCCAAAGTATGGCGCGTTTGTTGCCCTGTCGGTTCTGGCGGTTGCGATCATCGTGTTCGGCCGACCGGCAGGAGCCAGCAGCACGCGAACCTCGCTGGCCGAGCGTACGGGATGGGCGCTGACTGGCAGTTTGACGGCAATCGCCGAGACGCTGGATCCGCGGGAAGCACCGCAAATGGTTCCGACGAATGTTGCTGACCCGGCCGTGTCGAAGGTTATCGGCGCGGGTTTATTGCTGGCGTCTGTGTCAATTGCGGTCGTTGCACTTTCCCCGACGGCGTCATTCCTGCGCGTCGGCTGGTTTTGGTATCTCGCGACGCTGATTCCGCCACTGTTAGTCGGCCCGCTTTCCGTCCGAGCCATCACGGACTCTGACATGTATCTGCCGCGGATCGGGTTGCTCATCGTGGTAAGCGGGTTGCTGTTCGCAGTGGCGTCGCGCCTTCCGCGCGGCCGGTTGATTCTGACGATCATCGTTGCGCCGGCTCTGGTGGCTGTGGCGGCGAGCAGTTTTTCACTGGTCAACAACTGGCGGGACAACGACGCACTCTTCGCGAACCCACCGAAGTCGGTGCGTTTCAATCACCGTGCGCAATACCTGCGCGGCATGGAGCTGCTGGGACGCGATTCGCCTGACATCGATCACGCGATTGACCACCTGCAGCAGGCTGTGCAGCTTCAGCCGCACGATGCCAGCAGCCATGTCGTTCTGGGCAAATTGTTTTTCGACCAGAACCGTCTCGATGCCGCTCAGCAGCATCTTCGTGCGGCGGTGGACATTCAGCCCGAACTGGCCGAAGCGCACTGGTATCTGGGGCTTGTTGCGTTGAACTCCCGTCAGCCGGATCTGGCGATCGTTCATTTCGGCGAGGTTTCCGGTCATCCCGAATTTCCACAGGTCCGCGAGTACCTGTCGCTGGCGTCGGAGTACCAGTCGCCGCGCTGGCAGCAACTGCGGCGCATTGAGCAGCAGGGCGGACATTATCAGCTCGCCAGTCAGGATCCTCGCAGCGCTGTCGTGATGATCTCACTGGTCGGCACGTCGGCCACGGATGCTGATCTTTCCGGCTGGAAGGAATTCCCCCGGCTGCAGTCATTGAATCTCAACGGCACGACGGTCACTGACGACGGCCTGCGTCATCTCGCTGCGTTCACAGAACTACAGACGCTGGAACTCAACAACACAATGGTGACCAATGACGGCCTGGCGCACCTCGTCCAACTGACCGGTCTGCAGTCGCTGGCCCTTGGCTTCACACACGTCGACGGGCGCGGGTTGGAACATCTGAAATCGCTGCCAAACCTGGAAAGCCTTGTCCTCGGCGGCGCTCAGGTGACAGACGCCGGACTGGAGCTGCTGCATGAGTTCGCCGCGCTTCGAAAACTGAACCTCAGCCGCACGCGCATCACCGACGCGGGATTGCAGCAGCTGACGGAACTTTCGCGACTGGAATCGCTCGACCTTGTCGGCACCCGAATTACCGACGCCGGGCTGGTGCATCTGGAAACGTTCCCGTCCCTTCAGTCGCTGAACCTGTTCGGTGCCACTCTGACCGGTTCCGGCCTGCGGCATCTCAGTCACATGGACAAACTCCGGAAGCTGACGCTGGACAAAACGGAACTCGACGACGCGGGCCTTGAGCACCTTGCGGGGCTGACGGAACTCGAAGTACTGACGTTGGCAAACACGCGAGTGACGAACACCGGCCTGCAGCAACTGCGACCGCTCAGCGGACTACGGCAGCTCAGCCTGGGCGGCAATGTCATCGATGACAGCGGCCTGACACATCTGACCGGACTCCGCCGTCTTGCAACTCTGGACCTGAGCTGTACTCAGGTGACGGCAAAAGGCGTTGAGGAACTGCGAAAATCGTTGCCGCAGGTTGACGTAACCTGGTGAACCTCAGGACTGGCTGCTGGCCGACACCACGCCTTTGCAGCTCCGGAAGCGTTCATGTCGGCGACGCGAAGCGGTCCGCATACTCTGCATTGATTTGCGTGAAGCGATCGTCCACGGAAAACGGCGGCGTCTCCTGGTTCAGAACAAAACGCAGCATGTCGAGGCATGCGTGCCATGCGGCCGCGATGCTCGCGACGCCAGTCTCGACGGCGTTCCCGTCGAGCACGTTTGTGAAGGTAAGGTCACACGCATCGCCGTCGGCACGCAGCTCCCAGCGCATCACCTCGCTCCCCCAAGTGTATTCCAGCAGACGGTTTGGTTCGAATACGTTGAAGCGACCGGTCGATGGCGGAAATCGTCCTGTGAATGAAACGATGCGAATCATTGCATCCGGCGAGCGCTCCCCCTGCAGGTCCGCCGGAAACCAGCATCGTAGTACGGCGGAATCCGTGATTGCTCGCCAAATATCCCCCGGCGGTCGTTGGAACCGACGCTCAAACCGAAGGCAGGCACAACCTTCGACCATGTGGAGTGTCCCATAGAGATCGGACATAGTCACCGCCCCCTCAACGATTCAGCTGCGCACGAACGGTGTTCAGATCCTTGCGCGCTTCGTCGTTGTTCGGATCAAGCCGCACCGCGTTTGACAGGTGTTCGATGGATTCATCGATTCGGCTTTGACTCGCCAGAACCCGGCCCAGTTCGTGCTGCAGGTCCGCTCGGTTCGGACTCAGACCGATGGCCCGGCGATAGTGACGAATGGTGTCTTCGGCATGCCCCTGTTGCCGGGAAACGTCACCAAGCTTTGCAAACACTGAAACAAGCTGACCTGTGACTTCGTAGAGCGAGCCTTCACGACTCGCCAGATCGGCGGCCAGTGACGCGAACTGATCCGCCTCTTCGAGATAACCGCGGCGACCGAACCGGTCAGCGAATCGCGCGAAAAGAGTACTCGTTCCTCCCGGTCGAAGAAACCACCGTCCCGCAAACGGCACCGTGGCAAGCGGCTCACCCCGCGAATCAAGGGCTGCGACATCAGCCAGCAATTGTTCGACGGGAACCGGGCCGCGATAAATCACAGACAGCCGATGCTCACGATCGATCAGAAAACTTGTCGGGACCGGCAGCGACAGCGTTTCGTCCTGCATCGCGCGCAGCGAAACGGTGACGTCGTGCATCACGTCAAGCTTGTCCAGCATTTCACGCGCTGCGAAGCCTTTGTGAAACGGAAACCGCAGCCGTTCGGGAAGTTGACGCGGTGCCGAGGTCCCCGCCTGATCGCCTGCCGCCTGATCGCCTGCCGCCTGACCGCCGTCCGCAAGGCCGTCGACACAGTACGCGGCAATTTGTACTCCGGCGGCTTTTAGTTCCTCCTGGCGGGCTGAGAATCCCTGCAGTTCCTCAATACACGGCGCGCACCAAGTCGCCCACAGGTTGATGAGCACCGGGCCGGATGTGTCGTTCGCAAAGGATTGCGTCCTGCCTTCTGAATCGCTGAAGGGCAGGTTCGGCAGCGGAACACGTTCACTCAGCACGATCCGTTCCAGGTCATCGCCGTCAGGCGTCTGAAGCGGACCCGGCTCCAGCCGAATCTCGCGCACCGGCGGCGACCATTCTTCCGCGGCACCGTCGCCCTGAGCAATACGGTACCACTTGTCAGCGTCCAGCCCCGAAAACGTTTGCGACGTCCGATCGGCAACACCGTCGGAGCCGGGCCAGTAGACGACCAGCTTCTCGATCTCCGGCTGATCGCCAAGGCCGAAGTGAACCCACCGCGACGACTGCGACAGAAACGCTTCCCCGGCACGAACTGTCCTGATGAGCGTGCGCGGCGAAGGTCCACCCAGATGCAGTTCCACCCGCGCACCGATGGCATCGCGGTTGCAGCGACGGCCTTTAAGCTGCACGTTCAGGAACCGAGCACCTTTCGTCGCGTTGTTCCGCATGAATCGAAGACGCGGTGACGTGCGGCTTGTGAGCCAGACATCCAGATCACCGTCATGGTCCCAGTCCGTAACGGCAACGGCCCGGCCGTCGTCAGGAAAATCCAGCCCGGTGATCGCGGAGACATCGGCGAACCCGGAAGTGCCTGTATTCAGAAAACAACAATGCCGCTCGCGTCCGCTCCACGATCCTCCATTCTCAATCTTTCGCGTCATCTGACGCCAGCCATCACTATAGGCCGACAATTGTTCTTCTGCGTCACGGTCTACAGGCGATTGCGACACGACCTGCCGCCAAAAGAAACTTCACAAATCGTCCGTGTCCGGACCTGTGATAAACCCGTTGGCTACGAGCAGATCTTCGCGGCCATCGTTGTTGAAGTCGAAAAACAGGGAACTCCATGCCCAGCGTCCCATTGTGACACCCTTTTCGACGCTCACGTCGCGAAATGTGCCGTTTCCCACATTCTCAAACAGTGTGTTGCCTCGCGCGTGGCGCTGAAACTGCTGTCTCACGTCTTCACCCACCGAGGACTGAAACTGACGCTGATAGGCAATCCGCTCACCGGCTGAAGAGAACATGTTGCCCACATACAAATCCGGCAGGCCATCGTTGTTATAGTCGCCCCAGGACACGGACATTCCCGCTGCCAGGTCTTCAACGCCGGCGGATGCGGCTACGTCCACGAAGTGTCCGCCGTCGTTGCGATACAGATTGTTGCGGCCGAAGTCGTTAGCCACATACAAGTCCTGATCGCCGTCATTGTCATAGTCCTCCCAGCTCGCCGCAAAACTCCAGCGGTGATTGTTTTCGTCAAGTCCCGCTTCCTGAGTGGCATCGGAAAAACGCCAGTTTCCGTCGTTGCGCAGCAGCGTGTTCGGCGAGCCGTTGTTCGCGTCCTGATACGGGAACGGCGGCGTGTAGCCCGGTCCGCTGCTTCCCAGCATCTGATTGCCATAGCTGGCCAGGTAGAGGTCCAGGTCGCCATCATTGTCGTAGTCGGCCGCGGACAGCGACTGCGGGTCGCCCTTGACATAGATGATGGTCCGCTCCGAAAACTTTCCCGTCCCGTCATTGGCCATCAGCATCAGGTTTTTGTCCATGACAATCGCGAGATCCAGGTCACCGTCATTGTCAAGATCGATCAGCAGCACTCCGAAAGTCCGATCCAGCCAGTCAACTCCGGCCTGAGCGGAAACGTCGACTGCGGTTCCGTCTGGCTGCTGCAGGAAAAGGCGATTGGGCTGCCCCGTCGGCTGGCCGATGTAGATATCTTCCAGACCATCGCCATTCACATCGCCGATAGCCAGGCCGTGGTGACCATAGGGATCGGGTTTCAACTCCGCCTGCATCCGGAACTTCCAAAAATCAACACCTCGCGCCAACTGTGGTGCAATGGGATTGTGCTGGCCCAGGACTGCATGCGTACAGTCTGAAAACCATCGCCCTCCCGGCGTCTGAGCAACCACTTCTTCAAACTCTTCGAGTTCAATTCGACTTAAACGAGGCCGTGCGGATTCACTGCCGAGTTTCCAGTGGCAAAGCCAGGTACCGTTCTGCTGCACGACACCGGCGGCAGCGTTTCCGCTGCATTCGAAGTCTGCTCTCGTGACCGCCGTTGGCGACTGCAACTCGACGCGATAGATCTTGAACTTCACGTGGATGTCCGAACCCCCGGTTATCGGTGCGGTCAGTTCCTGCAGCGCCAGCTTTAATCCGGCGATCCCTTCGTGGATGCCCGCAGCCGGCGCGTGACTCCGCATCCGCGAGACTTCCACAGCTGCGTCGGTAAAGACGCTTTCGCGGTCGGCAGGTCGCAGCGTGCCGCAGGAAAAATCCGGAGTTGCCAGGTCAGCAAGCTGCTCCATCGCGACACCATCCGGCTGCTCGATCAGCGCGCCGAGTGCCTGAAGCTGTGCCAGTGCGGCGGCCGAGAACGTCTCCGTCTCCCAGTCGCCAGCCACGGCTGCCAGCGGGATCGCCGATTCGACGGCTTCAGCGATCGCAGGCTGCTGCTCACGGAAGTTCAACAACGCGACTCCTGTCGGCAGCAGCGTAAGACTGACGGCCATCAGCAGCGCCGCGCGGCGAAACTTTGCCCGTGACATAGCGACCTCAATTTCCGGACATTTCGGCTGGTGCAACAACCAATGCGGGATCTTACAAGCGCATTTTTGCGAATGCCACGAATCACGGAATTCTGTCGTCGACGGCACGCGGGAACTGGCTGATCGGTTAGAATATCCCGCGTCGGCCGCCGTTGCTGCTGGTCAGTTCTTCCAGGGACACCGGGAACCTTGTCAATGCCCCTGTTTCGTTCACGGGTCTCAGTCGCTACAGCAGTTGTGATCGTCACCGTCCTGGTGATCGCGGTCGTGATGTCGTCACTGCCATCCCGGAAGTCCGGCGCATCCGCCCGGCGAATGTCGGATGCCGATCCGACAGGGACGTCGTTGACACAGCAGCGGATCACTCATTTCTGCGGAGCGTGTCACGCGGTCCCTTTGCCTGAGACATTTCCCGTGCAGGCCTGGGACGAAGAAGTCCGCAAAGGTTATGACTTTTATGCGGAATCCGGTCGCAGTGATCTCGTTGTGCCGCCGCAGCGAGACGTTGTCGCCTGGTACAAGGCTCGCGCGCCGGTCGAACTGGCCGTTGCCGTCCCGGATGCTGCCAACGATGCGGCGGGTATAGAATTCGGGCAAGTGTCTCTGCCGTTTACTTCCGGTGAGCCGTTCTCCGCCGTGTCCCATATTCGCCGATCGAATCTGAACGGGGCCAACGCCGCCGGCCTGCTGTTCTGTGATATGCACACCGGGCACGTCGCGTCTGTATTGCCTGTCGCGTCTGCCGGACAACTGGAGTCTGTAATATTGGGCCGACTCTCGAATCCTGCTCACGTTGAACCAACCGATCTGAACGGCGACGGGCGCACCGATTTCGTCGTCGCGGAACTCGGGAGCCTGATGCCAGCCGACCACCAGGACGGCAAGGTAATCTGGCTGCATCAGCCGGCGGAGGGGAGTCCGTTTGTCGCAGTTGTCCTGCAGGACGGACTGGGCCGTGTCGCGGATGTTCAGCCCGGCGACTTCGACGGGGACGGTGACCTGGATCTTGTGGTGGCGGAATTCGGCTGGCGAAAAACGGGCCGCATCGTACTGCTGGAAAACCTCGGTCCATCGGCCGAATCGCCCGACGTGCCCGTGTTTGAACTGCGTGTTTTGGATCAACGACACGGCACGATTCATGTGCCAACCGCAGACCTGAACGGCGACGGTCATCTCGACTTTGTTGCCCTGGTCAGTCAGGAACACGAGTGCGTGGACGCATTTTTGAACAATGGAGACGGCACGTTTCACCGCGAACGTATCTTCGAAGCACCGGATCCGTCCTACGGATCCAGCGGAATCCAGCTTGTCGATCTGGACAACGATGGCGACCTGGACGTGATCTACACTAACGGTGACACCGTCGACAGCTTCTATCTGAAGCCCTACCACGCGGTCCACTGGCTGGAAAATCAAGGCGGGTATCCGTTTCGCCAGCATGAACTGACCCGGATGCCCGGCGTCTATCGTGCTGTCGCCGGCGACCTTGACGGAGACGGAGACACAGACATCGTCGCCTGTGCTTACATTCCGCCTCCCAGTCGTCTGGCGAATCCTCCGGCGCAGAAACTCGATACGCTGATCTGGCTGGAGCAGACGGCACCCGGACAATTCGACCGGCATTCGCTGTCAACAGACTACGGCTATGTTGCCCTGGAGGTCGGCGACTTTGATCACGACGGCACCACTGACCTGGCCGTCGGCAACTATTTTCGACCGGCGAATGAACCCTGGCTGACTGTCTGGCGGAACCTTAGTCGCCAGGCACCGGCAGGCGAATGACGATCGATCTGCCCTCAACGATCAGCACGTCCCGATTGACCGCGATGTCCCGGAACGTCTGTTCCATTCCGGAGGGCCACTTCACTGACAGGCTGTCGACACGATCGCTGTTGCCCAGACCGAAGATCAGTTGCCGCTGATTGCTTGCCAGATACCCGTCGCCGGCGGTCAGTTGACGGACATGCGTGGCACCGCCTGCTTCGACACGGACCTGCGCACCGATCGCGTCGCGGCCGGATATGACGCCACGCAACTGAACGGCCAGAAACGTTCCGGTTGCCGACGTCTCGTTGGACAACAGGGCAACAGGGGCATCCAGACTCGAGACGATGAAATCCTCGCGGCCGTCCCGGTTCCAGTCCAGTCGCGCGACGCTGCGTCCCAGGCACGGTGCAGAAAACCACGATCCGAGCGCCGCATCGGTGATCTCTTCAAACCGGCCAACGTTGAGATTCCGAAAGTACTGTGGCCGCATCCGGTACGGAATTCCGGCATGCGCATAGTCATCAACGTGGCCGTTGGCGACGATAAGGTCCGGGTGTCCGTCCAGTTCCGCGTCGAGAAACTGGGTGCCGAATCCCAGAAACGGCAGGCTGGCATCGCGCAGCCCGCTGCTGCGTGTGCCGTCGATG
>CAZHET010000119.1:0-14267 GCA_964531585.1 uncultured Planctomycetaceae bacterium
TGCGTGCCGACGGTCCCGGTCCTCCGAATGCGGTCAGATGCAGGCGTTCGGCAAGCGGGTTTCGCGGCTTTTCCCGAAGCTCAACAAACTGCGTGGTCGTGCAGCCGCTGATGGCGACCGCAGCAGCGATCACCGCCACGGTGCGAAGCAGTCGTTGCGGAAGAAAAACTTCGCTCATCGTGAGGGGACGTGCTGACCAGACAGGCCGGTGCCGAAGCAGACTTCGGTGCGGTCAAAGACAGGAGCTGCGTAGCGTGCTGGGCTCGGCATTTTGAGTCAATGCCAGTGTCGTGCGAGCCGGATGACTGGGATGTCTGGGCTGGCGAAGCGGGAATTTTGCGCAATTCCGGATAACTGCGAGGCGCTGGTCCGCGGGCTAAACCGAATCGACGAGCCTTGTTCCGGGGCGGTTCTGAAACAAACATCGAACCGACGCGCCCCGATGGTCTTGCTGCTCACGTTTCGTCTCCGGGCGGGTTCTTCCACCCAAACCGCTGCCTGGCGATGTACGCGATGAAAGACCCGAGTCCCGCGAACCGGTAGTTTGCGTCGACGTAGTATTCGACAACATAGAACGCGAAGTAGTACGACCGACAGAAACACCAAACCGCGATTGCCAGCAGGATGGCCGTTCGGATCGACGGGCTGTCGTACAGCAGCAGCCCAGCCGCCAGTCCGCCGCCGAGAAGAAGCAGCAGGCCCTTCAGATAGAGCAGTCGCGGGTTGTTGATGTCAGTCACTGTCTTTGTCCGACGATGGGTCTGCGTGTGCGTGTGTTCGATCTGTATTCACAGACAAAATCATATCGGAAGAGACTCAGGGAAATGTTGCATCGCCGTTATGATGCAAATGAATCATCGTGAAAGGTAGATCATGCAACGCGAAGTCCGACCGGCGAACCTGCCTGCACTCCACTACGCCGCCACGATCGTGTTGTTGGCCATCACTGCAACCGTTGCTGCAGCCACGGAACCGCACAAAGACGAATCCGCGTCCGATCGAGCCACCGTGATCATTATGGCTCCGGCCGGACCAGTCCTGGCGGAGGTGCGAATTTCCATCAATGACAAGGCTTATCGTCGATGGGTCGCGGAATTCCTCGCCGAGAAGCTGGACACGGACGGCGACGGGCAGCTTGTTGAAGCCGAACTCGATCTGATCCCGCAACGACTGCGCGATCAGATCGGAGTTCGCGCGGCGGCGCGAATCCTGGCCGAAGCGGCGGGCGACGAAGCCGCCACGGACGTCGGACAGGAACAGTTCGCAGCATGGATGTCGAAAAAGCTAAGTCGCAGCTTCGATGTGATCGCCGAAGCCGTAAGCGCGTCGGAAGCCGTGCGGCTGGCGGGACTCCTCGACCTGAACGACGACGGACGTATCAGCCGCGAAGAGCTGGCCGCGGCAACTCGCACGCTCCGTTTTCGGGATCTCGACGACGATGAAACATTTAGTGTTGCGGAACTGATGCCGTTCCGGGATCCTCGCAACCAGCAGGCACCCGTTGTGCCCGAAGTTGCCAACCTGCCGTTCGTCCAACTGACCGACGATGACGCCGTGGCGCGCACCGCCGCTCGCCTGGTAAGACGCTACGGCGACGGTGAATCTATGCCCGCAGCTGCGCTGCGAATGCCGGACGACACGACTTCCGCTGCGGACGCTGACGGTGACAGCAGGCTTTCGGAAGCAGAACTGGCGACGTTTTTGATGACTCCGACATTTCACATGACGCTCGAAATGCTGCTGTCAGACCGGGCGAGCGCCAGTCGCGTCAACGTGATGACAACGGACGGCGCGGCGACGTTCTGCCGAGTCAGTCAGACTCGCCGCGACCGCGCCTCGCTGGTGATGGACGACATGCCGGTCGAAATCCGTTCGCGCGGCGGAGCGGCTCAGAACCGCACTTTTCTGATTCGATTTCTGGGACAGCACTTTTCCATCGCGGACGCCGACAAAAGCAGCTACCTCGACGAAACCGAGTTCGCGGCGCTGACTGGACCGCTGGCCCAGGCCGGAGTCACCGCCGATTTCGCGTCGGTCGATCGGAACGGCGACGCAATGGTGACTCGCGAGGAACTAAAAGGCTTTGTCGAACGAGACACGATCGCCATGCAGAGTCACATCGAAGTCTCTGTGCGACAGGACGGCAAGACGCTGTTCAAACTGCTGGACGGGAACGTGGATCGCCGGCTGACGCTCCGCGAATTCCGCGAGGGCTTCGATGCGCTCATGCAGTACGACGGAAATCAGGACGGGCAACTGGCCGAATCGGAACTGGGCACCTCGTACATCCTGGAGATTGGTCTGGGTGAGCCGGAATCCCTGCGGACCAGCGCGGCAACCAACATGATGATGAATCAGACCGACGCGGTGCTGCCCGGCAGCGGCAGCCTGTCCGGCCCGGAGTGGTTTCGTCGCATGGATCGCAATCAGGACGGCGACGTTTCGCCGCGCGAATTCCTCGGCACGAGGGAAATGTTCAGGCAACTGGACAGTGACGGCGACGGGCTGGTCAGTTCACAGGAAGCGGAGACAATCGAATAGCCGCCGGGATAACGGTGAATGAGCAACGCACGTCCGGCAGGAAATCCAATGTGGTCTTTTCGCAGTTCGTCTGCGGCAAATGTGCGGCTTCTGTGTTCCTGCGGCCTTCACCACCAGCCGTTAATTCTGCCCGTTGTGATCACAGCGTGGAAGCTCTGCGGCATCGACGTCGGCGTTGTCTCCGTCCTTTTTCGGTTTTGGAAACTTGTCCGCGTTGATTTTGCGAATCGGGTCGCCGGGGTTCGCCAGTGGCAGCGTGCCTTCCATTACGACCCTGTCAGGCGGCAGGCATTCCTTCTCGTTACATGCCTGAAATTCCACTTCGAATTCCAGCTTCGCTTTCTCGGCCTGCTCGGCAGCGTCAATTTCCAGCAGTCCGTAGACCATCACGCTGCCATCGTAGACGTGGTACGGTTCGTCAAACCCGATCACCTGCAGTTCCTCGTGTTCAGGATACTTCACGCGAGTGAGCTTCACTTTCTGCTCAGTCTTCAGCTTGACAGCCGTCGACTTCAGGAAATCCGGCGACGCCGGATTCGCGTTGACATGCCAGCCTTCCCTGATCTTCAGCTCGACCGCGATCAGCACTTTTTCGCCCCGCGGCAGCTTGTCGTACATCGGGTAAATTTTTACGGACATCGGCTTCAGCTTTTCGTCCTTGTTGAAACCCGCCTGTGGCGGCGCGGTTGGGATCAAAGGACGGAACGTTGACTGTTCGATCGTTACATTTTCCTCCTGATCGTCTGTGGCGGTCGGCAGTGAGGGCGCTGACTTTTCCGCATCAGGCGCAGGCTGTTGCAACGTCGCAAACACATACGTACGCGGGACCGGCGAGTCCTGCGGCTGCAAAGTCGATGTACTGATCGGGTGGGTGGCGGAATGCTGCAGCCAGTCGCCTAACGCCGATGCAAGGCCGGCGGCTGACGCTGGAGATTTCCGGATCATCGGTGTGAAACGATGCAGCATCGCCTTCGCGATTTCCTCGGAGTTCTCCGGTGAGCCGTGCTGTGCCAGCATCAACAGATTGCGGATCGTGACACTATTGCCTGACGGAAACACGGAGTCATAAACCGGACTCGTGCGGGCGATGAGTTGCTCGTGATCGTTGGCAGTGAAGTAGAACAAATGCAGATCAGGGTCGTAGAACCGCGTGATCTGCTGCTCGGCCAGCCTTGTCGCCCGTTCCAGCCATCGCGGATCGTCGGTCGCTGTGTGGAGTTCCAGCAGCGCGGCAGTGAGGAACGCGTAGTCATCGAGATACGCCTGGTATTTCGCTTCGCCGGATCGCCATGTTCGCAGCAGGTTGCCGTCACCATCGCGCAAAGCAGTCAGCAGAAAGTCAGCGGCTTTCGTGGCCGCGGCGATATCGTGCGGACGGTCCAGCAGGCGTCCGCTTTGCGCGAGCGCCTGAATCATCATGGCGTTCCATGCCGTCAGAACCTTGTCATCCAGCAGCGGTCGTTCTCTCGTGGAGCGCACATCCAGCAGTCTGGGACGCAGCGACTGCAGCCTGGCACTCAACTGATCAGCCGACTCACCGCGTTGCTCGGCGATCGAGGCAACATCACGAGGCGTGTGAAGTACAAAACCGTGTTCGAACGAATTGGCTTCGTTCATACCGTACACGGCGAAGAAAAGTTCGGCGTCCTCGGTGCCGAGTGTCTGCGTGACTTCCTCCTTTGTCCAGACGTAGTACTCGCCTTCGATGGCATTGGTTTCGGCATCCAGCGCGGAACAGAATGCTCCGTCCGGTGTGGTCAGTTCGCTCTGCACGAAATCAGCGATTTCGGCCGCGACAGTTCTGAACAGCGGATCATCGGTCATCGCGGCAGTTCGCGAATAGACGCTGAGCAGCATGGCCTGATCGTAGAGCATCTTTTCGAAGTGCGGCACATGCCAGCGGCGATCGGTGCTGTACCGATGGAAGCCACCTGCCAGGTGATCGCGGATGCCACCGCGAGCCATCGCCGTCAGCGAGTGCGTCACGATGTTCAGCAACGCTGCTTCGTCGGTCCGTTCGTAAGTGTCGAGCAGCAGTTGCAGTCGCGGCACGTTCGGGAAGCGAGCGTCGTCGGGCTGGCGAGCATCAAAGTCGACGCCGCCCCATTCCGCGTCATAGAGTGCGGTGATGCCGTCAACGGCAGCGCGAACAAGACTGGCGTCCAGCGGGATAGCTTCGTTATCGGCCGAGGGCAGGCTGAGCCGCCGGACTTCGCCTGATACCAGCAGGGCCGTTCGCTGAAGATCGGCTTCGCGTGTTTTCCAGAGTTCGGTGATGCGCCCGGCGGCGGTGAGGAACCCGGTGCGGCCGTCCGGCATGTCTTCCGGCGGCAGGTAGGTCGCACCGGCAATCGGATCGCCGCCGGGAGTCAGAAACATCGACAGCGGCCACCCGCCGCCACCGCCGTTACCGGCGAGTTGGTTGTAGACCATCAGGCTGGTCATGTAGATGTCGTCGACGTCGGGGCGTTCTTCGCGGTCAACCTTGATGTTGACGAAGTTCTCGTTCATGTACTTCGCGATGCGTTCGTTCGAGAACACCTTGCGTTCCATCACGTGACACCAGTAGCAACTGCTGTAACCGATCGACAGAAAGATCGGCTTGTTCTCCCGTTTCGCTCTCTCCAGCGCTTCTGGTCCCCACGGATACCAGTCGACGGGGTTGTGAGCGTGCAGCAGCAGATACGGACTGGATTCGCCCGCCAGGCGGTTGGACCGCTGAGCTTCGTCGCCAACGCATGTCGCGGGCAGGCTGACAAGCAACAGGACGGGCAGCAGGCAACGAAGAAACGCGGGAATGGATCGATACATGGAAATCTGCCTGTTGTTGGATCGCTGGCTTCGCATGGAATTCGCGTGAGAGTCCCTGATCAACGAACTCCGTGGTCAATTTTAACGCGACTTGTGCCCGTATACAGGTGTCAGCCGGGATCAGTGACGACTTGGACCGCAATTCCGTGTTGTGTGAGCCGACTCACTGGGAATTGCGTTGCAGCGTGACCAGGTGGACTTATGGTTCGCAACACAAACGCACACTTCGCCCAACTGCGCAGCCGGCGCAGTTTCGCGAGGTTGACGCCTGAGCAATCAATCTTCGCTGGTGACAGTGCTCAGCAGGTGGCGGCTGAAAACTGCCAACGCAGCCAGGGCGTATGCTGGCAGCGTCGCCGCGCGACGCATGTGCCGGCATCTGTTTCACACGCGGCTGAGCGGCTTGAAGCGACCTCCAGCCGGAGCGTCCGCTGCGTCGCCAAGTCGTTCCCTGCGCTGTTGTTCGTAGATGCGGTAGTTGCCTTCGCACCAGACTACGCTGCCATCAGCTTCGAACGCCAGGATATGCGTTGCGATGCGGTCCAGAAACCACCGGTCGTGGCTGACCACCACCGCGCAGCCTCCGAAGTTTGACAAGCCTTCTTCCAAAGCTCGCAGTGTGTCGACGTCCAGGTCATTGGTTGGTTCGTCAAGCAGCAACAGATTCCCGCCGGACCGCAGGAGCTTGGCGAGGTGAACTCGATTTCGTTCGCCTCCCGACAGGTTGCCGACGAATTTCTGCTGATCGGATCCTTTGAAGTTGAACCGGCCGCAGTAGCTGCGCGCGTGAATTTTTGCTTTACCGACTTCCAGAGTTTCGTGACCGCCGGAGATTTCCTGATACACCGTCTTTTTCGGATCCAGCGCGTCGCGAGACTGGTCGACGTAGGACGGCGACACGGTTTCGCCAACGATCAGAGTGCCGGAATCCGGCTGTTCCATGCCCATGATGATCTTGAACAGCGTTGTCTTGCCGGCACCGTTTGGTCCGATGACACCGACGATTCCGCCCGGTGGCAGGTCGAAGTTCATGTCCTCAAACAGCAGGCGGTCGCCGAACGACTTCTTCAGATCTTTCGCCACGACGACCTGCTGACCGAGCGGCCGGGAGGTTGGAATCTGAATCTGAGCCGCTTCATCGCGCGCGTCGTATTCCTGAGCGGCCAGTTCTTTGTAGCGATCCAGTCGCGCCTTGTTTTTCGATGACCGCGCTTTCGGCGACATGCGAACCCATTCGAGTTCACGTTTGAGTTCCTTCTGGCGGCGGCTTTCAGTGCGTTCTTCCTGAGCCAGACGCTTCTGTTTCTGTTCCAGCCACGATGTGTAGTTGCCTTCGAACGGCATGCCGCGGCCCCGATCCAGTTCCAGAATCCAGCCCGCCACGTTGTCCAGAAAGTAGCGATCATGAGTGACAGCGACGACGGTTCCGGGAAAGTTGTCGAGGAACTTTTCCAGCCACGCGATCGAAGATGCATCCAGGTGGTTTGTCGGTTCATCCAGCAGCAGAATGTCGGGATTCATCAGCAGCAACTGGCACAGTGCAACGCGTCGTTTTTCGCCACCGGACAGCGTTTCAACGACTGCGTCGGCGGACGGCAACTGCATCGCGTCGGCGGCGATTTCCAGCGTTCGGTCCAGTTCCCACAGATTGGCGGCGTCGATCTGATCCTGAACCTTCGCCTGTTCGTTCAGCAGCTTTTCCATTTCGTCGGGCGACATATCTTCGCCGAGCTTCATACTGATTTCGTTGAAGCGGTCCAGGATGGCTCGCGAATCGGCGACGGCTTCCTCAACACATTCACCGACGGTCTTCTTCGGATCCAGCCGAGGTTCCTGCGGGAAATAGCCAACGCGAATTCCTTTCGCCGGGCGCACTGTTCCCATGTAGTCCGTATCTTCGCCCGCCATGATTTTCAGCAGCGTACTTTTGCCGGAACCGTTGATTCCCAGCACACCGATCTTCGCGCCGGGGTAAAACGCCAGCCAGATGTCGGATAGCACCTCTTTCTCGTCGTACATACGAGTGAGGTGTTCGATTGTCATGATGTACTGTTCAGCCATGTTTCGTGCTTGTCGCGTTCGGCAGGGTCAGCTTGCCGAAAAGTTGTTGAAGGAATTGCAGAGCCAGCGGGTAGACGTCTTCGTGCGAGCTGGCTCGCGGTCCCGCCACATTAAGGACGCGGATTCTATTGCTGCGAATCCAGTCGACAACTGAAGAAACCTGTTCGTCGACCGAAATCACATCCGCTATCAGGTCTGTTTCGTTCGGCGGCAGGAGGTGAATTACGCTCAGCGGCTTGCCAAGCCGACGTGCCAGATCCAGGGTCAGTTGAGTACCGCTGCTGATATCGTCCAGCACGACGATCAGCGTGCCGTCCGCGTCGCGAACGTTCCATTCCGTCCGAACGGCGTAAGATCGTGCGGCTGTTTCACGCAGCGGATAGTCCTCGGGAATTCGACCGTCTTCTGACCGGCGGCCTCGCGGGCACCAGCCGCTGATGGCGATTCCCGCGTCGACAGCAGCATCCAGCGCGGCGCGGTCAACTCCCGTCTGCCCGCCGGAAATCACCTGCGTGATCGCGACCGTTGCCATTCGTCGCGTCGTCCGCCGCTTCGCCATCAATGAACGTCCCTGCGTGCCGATTTCCTGATCTTTCGTGAAAGCACGCAGTCTATCGGAACCGCGGATGCGTCGAAAACCAACGTGCTGGAAGCGATCTGAAAAAAGGAGTCTGGCGCACACCGGGCAGCAGCTTTGCCGTGATTTTGCTGCCCTGCAAAGGGTCAGAACCCTGTTCCAGATCGCCTTTAGCGGAGATCATCAGATCTGAAAGTCGGGCCACACCGGGTCGCGGTGCGAATCGGATTCGCCACCAGACAAACCACTTCGCCTCAGACGTTGAAACACCGCGTGAACGATCACTCCCCACAGCACCGGCAGGACCACGCAGCCAGCGATGAACCACGCCGAAACAGGTTCCTCCCGCGAGGAAGGTGTTGAGACCGGAACGGCGGTCTGAGTGGCAGACTCCGCGGATTGTGCAGTCAGGGGCAGCAACACGGGGTTCACAGCTTACGGATGGGTAGCGGCGATTGTGCAAGAGCGCGCACTTACGATAGACCAATCCGCCCGGACCTGCCACCTGCGCGACATTGTGTCCGCGGCGCTCACGACGCAATCCGGATTGCCATCTTCTGCATGTTCTGAACGCGATACAGCGGCCGGCCGCGTGAATCGACCTGATTCAAAACCACCTGCCCACGGACATCCACGGCATCACCGCTGCGCAGGCCCTGAAGGTGCTGCGGATCGACCAGCAAATTGAAATCGCCACGGTATCGGTCGGCTTCGGTCAGGCTGTACGTCACGTTCCACCGCTGTGAGGATTCGTCGAACCTCAGGATGCCGCGGAGCCAGCGATAGTCGTTTTCGTCGAAGCCATACTGCGGAATGACTCGCCGCGTCGAAACGGTGGTCACGGCCGCGTCGACCGCCTGAGTTGCACCGGAGCGGGAAGGCGTCAACTGAGTGCTCGGGCGACCGAGATCCTCGTCGAACATGCTGCCGCCGCTGTTCGGCTCGCGCGGCTGCGGCACACCTCCCTCGTAAAACTGACCGTCCGTGCTGCTGCCGGAGCCTGAGCCGGTGCCGGGAGACGGCTGCCAACTGTCGACGCCGTTCTCGTACGTGCTCCCGGGACTTGAGGGTTCGTACAATGGAGCGTTCGATTCGGGGATGTACAGAGTTCCCGGAGCAGCCGGACCGTAGCCGGGTGCCAGATTCTGAGGAGGCGCATACATCGGCTGGCCATAGGGACCGCCCTGGTACATGTGCGGGTTGTAGCAACCGACAATGGATAGCAGGCACGCGAAAGTGAATGCACAAACGACGGGCATGGTGGTGCGATGTGGAGACATGGCAGGCTCCCGGAAGGGCCGGGACGAAAAGTCCCGCGGCAGGTACGCGTGAAGGGCAACCAGCAGTCGTACGCGACGGCCGGCAGGAACCGGTCCCGCTGACTGACTGATTCAAACCGAACCACCTTGTGACGACAGGCAGGTCGGGCTTCGATCAGAGGGGAAATTTCTGCCGCTCTCGACAGGAAACCGGCAGGATCTGCGCGGGATGTACCTGATCCGGAAAACTGTGTCCAGACCGGTTTCGCGTTCAGTCAATGCCCAGATTGCGTTCGATGTTGCGAGCTTCCTCAGACATCACGAGATTCTGCCACCAACTGTCGGGATCTTTCTGACGCGGCATTTCACTGCGGCCTTCGTCACCGACGAACCCCCATTCATCGGCCTCGTCCAGCAGGTGGTCCGGCCGCTTGTCAATCGGTTCATCAAACGGCCGCGGACGGAACATGCGGACAGTCTGGTTCATCGCGTCCCGGCCGGATTCGAACACCGCGCAACCGGTTGACGTGCCCAGCAAAACTGCAACGATAGCTGCCACACAGACACATTTCATGATCGCAGTCCGGATGTTTGGTGCGCGGGTCAAGGTGACGCCGACGTTCCGAATGAACGAAGACCCAAAGTTTCGCGCTTCGCCGCGTTTGCGCCCAGACGGAAGAGGGAGTTTTGATGCCGACACTGGATGTTCTGGTTGTCGCACCGCATCCGGATGATGCCGAAATCAGCGTAGGAGGCATCATCGCGCTGTCACGTCGGCAGAATCTGCAGGTTGGTGTCGTGGAGCTGACGAGCGGCGAACCCACTCCGCACGGTTCTCCGGAACGCCGAGCCTCCGAAACCGCCGAAGCGACGAAGATCCTCGACCTGTCATGGCGAGCCAATCTGCAGCTTCCCAACCGCAGTCTGCAGGCAACGCTGGATGCTCGCCGCCGCCTTGCCGAAGTGTTCCGTCAGACCCGGCCTCGTGTCATTCTGGCACCCTACTGGCAGGACGCTCACCCGGACCACACCGCCGCCAGCAGTCTGTGCGACGACGCGCGCTTCTGGTCGAAGCTCAGCCGGTCCGACATGGCCGGCGATCCCTTTTGGCCGCCAACACTGCTGCATTACTTCAGCATCCATCTGCGGATTCATCCGCCGGCGTCGGTGGTCGTTGACATCTCGGAGCACATCGAAATCAAAATGCGGGCCGTGAGCGCATACCGCAGCCAGTTGATCGACGGCCGGTCAGACAACCATCCAACGGTGATCGACGATATCCGCGACCGAGCCCGGTACTGGGGCTGGTCAATCGGCCGGAGCTACGCGGAACCACTGCTGAATCGCGAGCAAACGGGAATCAGTTCGCTGCAGCACATTCTTTAATATCGGGACGTGACGATGCCACCTGACAGTTCACCACCATACGGTTCGCCTCCCGACATCAAAGCCGTTGTGTTCGACCTCGATGGCCTGATGCTCAACACGGAAGACATCTTCGATCTCGCCGGTCGGCAGTTGCTCGCCCGGCGAGGCCTTGAGATGACGCACGAGATCCACCATGCAATGCTCGGGCGACGTCCGTTCGAAGCAATCGATGCCATGAAACGGCTGACCGGAATTACCGAATCACCGCTAGCTCTGCTGGAAGAAACACGCGACCTGTTCGCCGTGATTGCCGAAACCACTCTGGCCATGATGCCCGGCCTGATCGAGCTGCTCGACCATGTCGACGGGATCGGTCACCCCAAGGCCGTCGCCACGTCGTCGCCGCGAGACTACATGACCAGCATGCTCAGCCGATTCGAACTGCTGAGCCGCTTCGTGCTGACGCTGACGGCTGAGGACGTGACTCATGGCAAACCGCACCCGGAAATCTACCTGACGGTTGCCGACATGCTGAAGGTGGAACCGGCGAATATGCTGGTCCTTGAAGACAGCGAAACAGGCACTCGCGCCGCTGCGGCTGCCGGAGCCTTCGTCGTCTCCGTCCCGAACCAGCACACCGCCGTCGGCGATTTCAGCATGGCGTCCATGAGAGCGAGCAGCCTTGCCGACGAATCGCTGCTGCGACTGCTGGCGAATCGCCGGCAGAACTGAGCGCTTCGCCAGGCCGGATTACTGAGGATCGCTGCTCCAGTCGTTCATGCTGTGTGAGTCTCGGGTTACGACCCAGACTTGTTCGCTTTTTGGCAGCAGTCTCACCAGTTCCTGAAGCGTCGCATCCGCTTCCTCGGAAGTCGCAAATCGCAATTCCGGTTTCTGAAGGTCGCGCAGCACTGATGCCCCCGCTTCGACCATAGCTTTGCGGCACTCTTCCAGTGTCACACGATCATCTGGTCGTAGTGCTGTGATGATTCGGAACGGAAGCATCCCCGCAGCCTCAGCCTCGAGGACTGTAAGTCCACTGGCCAGCGCAATTCTCTCGCGGTAGTCAGGGCCTTCTGCCTCGGCATAGGCCGACAGAATGACTCCCGTTCGTTCCTCATGGGAAAGCCTGTGCCAGTCATCCCAGATGACGGTGACCTGGATTTTTCCAGTGCGGTATTCCTTTTCATAAACCAATGGCTGACCGGTAGCACTACTACTCTTCAATTCCCGCGCTAGCTGCGCGACAAGGTCTCCGTTTATCGGCCGACGCTCTTCCTCAACAAGGTGTATTCTCGGCATCGTCTGCTCCTATAAGGCGGATGAATTGACCAGAAACCACTCTGCAGCTTCGCGAAGCTGCGCGACTTCATATCGATATGCGGTGTTCTTGTGGTACCGAAGAGTCTCCGTCCACATCCGTCCCACGCGCTGGCCCTGACGCTGAACATCCAGGGCAAAGGCTGCCGAGTAGGCGGTGCCCGGGTTCGCGGCCCGAGTCCCGATCAGGAACTCGGCCCACGCTCGCACGTTGTGTCCGGCACCTCGGTCGGGCCACGCGATCCCCATCGCTCGCCCTTTAATAATCGCCGGGCGAAGGTGACCGGGCCAGGTTATCGGAGCACTGTGTGGATGGCCGACGAACGAAAAGTAGGCCGCCTTCAAAATCATCTCCGCGGTGTAACCCCAAACGTAGATTGCCGCCGTGCGACGTCCTGCGGCAGCGAGCGCCATCGCATCATAATACCGCACCCGTGCGGCGGCACGAAATTCTCGGATGCTGTCCGGTTGGCAGCGCTCGGGGAGTTGCCTTGGCATGATCGCCTTGATGGTACCTTATTTCGCCGCAGATGCCTTCCGCGACAGACTAATTCGCTTCCTTCCCGCGTCCACTTCCAGCACGGTGACCGTCACAACATCACCGACAGAAACCACCTCCGCGGGGTCTTTCACGAAGTGGTTGGCCAGTTGTGAAATGTGGATCAGGCCGTCATGGTGAACGCCGATGTCCACGAAGGCTCCGAAGTGGGTCACGTTTGTCACCACACCTTCCAGCTTCATTCCTTCGTGCAGGTCGCTGATTTCAGTAACTCCTTCGGCAAAGTGAGCGACCTTGAATTCCGCTCGCGGGTCGCGCCCGGGTTTGGCGAGTTCCACCAGGATGTCTCGGGCTGTGAATTCACCGGTCGAATCGTCAACGAAGTCCTCGGGCTTCAGCTTCGACACAACGGCGGCATTGCCGATCAGGTCTTTCGCCGAAAGCTGCAGTGTCTTTGCGATGCGGTCGACGACGGCGTAGCTTTCCGGATGCACGGCGGAGTTATCCAGCGGCTGAGCACCATTGCGGATTCGCAGGAAGCCGGCGCATTGTTCAAAAGCCTTTGCCCCGAGTTTCGGAACGTTCCGCAGTTCTGCTCGAATGTTGAAACGGCCGACCGTGTTGCGGTGCTCGACGATTCGCTTCGCCAAAGTCGGGCCGATGCCGGCGATGTGAGACAGCAGCGACGGGCTGGCCATGTTCACGTCAACTCCGACGGAATTCACGCACGATTCGACTTCGCGGTCCAGCGCTTTCTGCAACTGGCTCTGATTGACGTCGTGCTGATACTGGCCGACTCCGATGGCCTTCGGATCGATCTTCACCAGTTCCGCCAGCGGATCCTGCAGCCGGTGAGCGATGCTGATCGCTCCGCGAATCGTCAGATCCAGTTCCGGATACTCTGTCGCGGCGAGTTCGCTGGCTGAATACACGGATGCTCCGGACTCGCTGACAACGACTTTCGTGACCTGCAGGCCGTGTTGCCGAATCAGGTCGGTGACGAACGCATCCGTTTCGCGAGACGCCGTCCCATTGCCGATCGCGATCAGTTCCACGTCGTACTGCCGAATCAACTGCAGTAATGCGTCGGCGGCTCCCACGACATCATTTCGTGGCGGAGTCGGATAGATGGCGGTGCTGGCCAGATATTTTCCCGTTTCATCGACGACCGCAACCTTGCAGCCGGTGCGAAACCCAGGGTCCAGGCCGATGGTCACCTGTGGTCCCGCCGGTGCGGCCAGCAATAGTTCGCGCATGTTCTTTGCAAATACGCCGATCGCTTCTTCGTCCGCTTTCTCCTTCAGTTTCTGCATAACAACCGATTCGGCGGCCGGTAACAGCAGCCGTTTGTAGCAGTCTTCGACAGTATCCTGCAGTGCCCTGGCGAATTCGAAGTTGACGTTGCGGATCAGTCTTTGCCGCAGTTTGCCGAGCACGGAGTCGTCGTCAACAACGAGGCGGGTCCGCAGAACTCCTTCGGCTTCGCCTCGCTTGATGGCAAGGAATCGGTGCGACGGAATGCGGGCAGCTCGTTCGGAATAGTCGAAGTACATTTCGAACTTGCTGGCGACGTTTCCCCCTTTGCCCTCGGAGGGCAGACGGACAGGCTGCGCGGTTCTGCGTGCCGTTGTCGAGTCGCCCGAATCCAGCGCTGCCCGGCCTCCCTCGTCCGGTCGCTGGCCACCTTCTCCCGCGACGGGGGACGAAGGGACGCCAGTCGTCGTCGCTGGTCGCACGCCGCGTTTGACCTTCGAAACGATGTCGCCTTGCTCGGCGCGCTGGACCATCCAGGCTCGCAGATCGGCATCTTCAGACCAGACTTCCGCGACGA
>CAZHET010000120.1:0-6170 GCA_964531585.1 uncultured Planctomycetaceae bacterium
GTACGGGAACCCAAGTCTGTGCTCCTCTGAAAAATCTGTGGATCATGCCGCTGCAACAGATTCTGGATGCCTGGAACGCGTTCTTCCACGAGCCGATAAGCTGTGCTCCGCTGGTGCTGTTTCGCCTTCTGATCGGCACTCTGCTGCTGGTCAATGCGGTTTTGCTGGTGCCGCTGATCGATGACTACTACGCCGTTGACGGATTGTGGAACCGTGATGCCTGGCTGGCTTATCAGCGGCGATCGCGGCTGTGCCTGCTGCATCTGCTGCCGCCGTCGACGAATGCTTTTCGAATGCTGTGGCTGATTCACCTGATCGCGGTCGTCGGCTTTGTCCTCGGCTGGCAGTTTCGAGTGTGCAGCGTGGCGGTGTTCGTGACGCTGGTGTCCATTCATCATCGCAACGGCTTTATTCTATCGAGCGGGGATACTCTGCTACGGCTGTTCACGTTTCTGATGATGTTCAGTGACGCCAATGCGGCGCTGGCCGTGGATGCGATGGGAAGCCGGAAAGCGGGACAGGCACCGATCGTCCTGATCGGAGCCAGTCCCGTTTTCCCCGCGGTGGCCGTTTCTCGTCAAAGCGCGGACGTGGCGGACTTACGTCGCGCCGCTCGCCAAAGCGATGGTTACGGCGACGGCTTCGGAGAGCCATCGTACGGGGAACGAGCGACTCGCGTCGCATTTGCGAAGATCGATCCGTGGCCGATGCGGCTGATGCAGTTGCTGATCTGCATCGTGTACGTGCGAACGGTGTTCTGGAAACTTCGCGGCAAAATGTGGTGGAACGGAACTGCCGCGTGGTATCCGCTGTGGGTGGACGCGTACGTTCGGTTTCGACCTCCGACGTGGCTGCTTGGCCGCTGGAGTATCCGGCTGGCGACCTGGGGAACTCTGGTCAGCGAGCTGGCTCTGGCGACGCTGATCTGGGTGAAGGAACTGCGGTATCCGGTGCTGGCATGCGGAGTCGTACTTCACATGATGCTGGACGTGGTGATGAATCTGCAGTTCTTTAGCTGGATCATGATCTGCGGTCTGACACTGTTTGTTTTTCCAGAGGATTCGGAGCGTGTGCTGGTATGGATCGCGCGGGCGTGATGGCGGTCGAGCTGGACGGAAAAAGGGACCGTCACCGATCATCCTGATCCAGCCCAAAATCGTCTGTGCGTCTGGTGAGTGCATTTCGACCGGTGGAGGATTCCGCCCGCGGGAACTTGAGCGGTGAAACGCCGGGGCGAGCGTCTGCAGTCGAAGCGTGAGCAGCGAACTGGCCGAAGGTGTTTGCCGCCGTTACGATAGCCGGCACGTGCCGCCGAAGTCAGCAGGCCAATGGGCAGCGTTGCCCACCCACGGAACACGATCCGGGTGCTGACTTTGAGCCGTCACTTTCACCGGGCCCACCCGCCGCAGCGCCAGACGCGTGGTGTTTTGACGTATGACTGTGCAACTGACAAGCAAGTCGTTTCGAGATGTGCTGACACTCAGTCGGCTCGTGGCTGTTGAAGATATCGAACGGCTGTGCGACCAGCATCCCGAGGAGACGGCGCACGCGGACTCCTTCGCAAAGCTGCTGGTGACGGAACGGGTTGTGACACAGTGGCAGGCGGACAAGCTGCTGCAGGCAAAGCATCGCGGTTTTTTTCTGGGTAACTACAAACTGTGTTCGCTGCTGGCCAAAGGCGGAATGAGCACGATCTACGTGGCCGAACAAGTTGAGACTCAGCAGATCTGTGCGCTGAAGATTCTGCCGCCGTCTCGATCGGCCGAAGCCTCGTACCTGCCTCGCTTCCTGCGGGAAGCCGACATCGCGTCACGGCTGGAACATCCCAACATTGTTCGCGTCTTCGACCTGCACAACGTGTCTGACGGGAAGTCGGACGTGTACTTCATGGCGATGGAACTGCTGCACGGGGCTGACCTGAGCGAAGAAGTCAATCTGCGCGGACCGCTGTCGATTCGAGTCGCTGCCGACGTTGTGCGTCAGACGGCTGTCGGGCTGGACTACGCTCACGCTGCCGGCCTGGTGCATCGCGACATTAAGCCGGGAAATCTGTTTCGCACGCTGGAAGGTGACATTCGCATTCTGGATCTCGGGCTGGCCAGCATGCTCGAAGGCGAACAGGAAAATCTGACTCGCCAATATAACGAACGAGTCCTTGGAACGGCCGACTATCTTGCCCCCGAACAGGCCGTTGACAGTCACCGTGCAGATTCGCGAGCGGACATTTATGCTTTGGGAGCAACGCTGTATTTCATGCTGACGGGGCAGCCGCCGTTCAATGAAGGCTCGCTGCCGCAGCGCATTCTGGCTCATCAGACGAAGCAGCCCCGCCCTGTTACAGAACTGCGGCCGGATGTCCCGCCGGAAATTGTGACGCTGCTCGAAGAGATGATGGTCAAGAAACGGTCACGCAGAATTCAGACGGCCGGCGAAGTGGCTGAACGGTTTCAGCGGTGGCTGTCAGCAAACGAATCTGTTGCGAGGTTGTCGGATCGCCCGCGCGTGACTGCGCAGGCAGTTGTGCCGGCACACCGAAGCTCGTCGGACGCGGCGGTTGCAGAGATTTCGCCACACCAGAAAGCGCCGACGGATCCACCGGGGCGATCGGAAACCAAGCCCTTTCGAGAAACGCGTCAGCCGGAAACACCGCCTGTCGTTGCCTCTGCGGAGAGCGCTGAGCCGGTTGTTCAGAAGTCTGCGGCATCCGCGGAACCGGCCCACACCAGCGAAAGCGGGTCACAATACGCATCAGCCTTCGAGGAATTTCTGCAGCGACTGGATGAGCAGTCCGGCGCAGCAACGGTGATGTCCGTTAGCGCGCTTGCCGAACGGCACCGGATGCTCAGCGCGGGGCTGGACGCTCATCCTGCCGAGTTCGACAGCGACGACATCAACGAAGGCGACTCAGCAATCGTCGCCGATGACAGCGACGTTGTCGCTGTTGAGAAAGTCGCTGAAGCCAGCGGATCGCTGGAATCGCAGTCGCTGAAGGGTGCGACATTCAGAAGAAAATCGGATTCCGCGATTCCTGCCAACCCAGGGGACGGGGAGCCCAACCGCTGGCTGATTGGGATTGTCGCCGGTCTCGCTGCAATTTCTGTCCTGGCGCTGGCGAGTCAGGTCGAACCGCTGCGGCAGTTTTTCCGACAACTGCTGGGGTTGCCTGGTTGAGCCGATCAGGGCACCTGTAACGATTTCCCGACCTGGTCGCTGTCCGCAGACACGCGAAGATTGCAGATTCGGGCGGCGAACACACCGTGGCGCACTAGCGTTGCGGTACCCCTCTGACAGCTCCCGGATTGGTCATCGTCACCTTGGCAGTTCGTTACGAACTTCTGCTGGACCACTCCGCCGCGATGCAATTGTTATCTGAATCAAGCGCCGTATCTGCCATCGTCCGTGCCCTGCTCCTCTGCCAATTGCGGCGGCCGGCCTTTGGGGCAGCCGTTGCCCTGCTCACATGTTGCATGTGCCATGCTGCCGACCGCGTTGACCGAATGATTCGGGTCACCGACAGCCAACAGGACTACGTTGGTCGCATCGTTGCACTGACAGAATCAACGTGTTCACTGATGGATCGTCAGGGCAAGCTGCTGACTCTGAACGTCGCTGACCTGACCGGTTTCGAGCGCGTGGCTGACCGGTATCGTCCACATTCCAGCAATGTTTTCCGTGACGAACTGCAGAAGGAATTCGGAGGCACGTATGAAGTCAGCGGCACGACTCACTATCTGGTCGCCGCACCGCGTGGTCGCAGCGCTGACTACGCGAAATTGTTCGAGGCCATCTATCGCGACGTCGAGCAGTTCTTTCGGGTTCGTGACTTCAAAGTGCAGCAACCCGAAGTGCCCCTGGTCGCCGTCGTTTTTGGCTCTCGGAACGAGTTCGCCCAGTACTGTCTTCGTGACGGAGTGCCGCCGGCCCGAGGACTGCTGGGATACTACTCACTGAATTCAAACCGCGTGGCTCTGTTCGACGACGCGTCACTGCTTGGCGCGATTAGACAGTTGCCAGGCGAGCTGACTGCCGGCGATCCCAATCGTGGCGACGTGTCTCTGGCGGCGTTGGCGGCTGTTACCGGCAACACCGCATCGACAATCATCCATGAGACGACTCATCAGGTCGGCTACAACATCGGCATCCATTCACGGCTGGGCGGATCGCCGGTGTGGGTCATTGAAGGACTGGCGACATCCCTTGAACCCGAAGGCATGCGAAGCAAGGCAGGACGCAACCTGCTGAGCGATCGGCTGAACTCCGAACGCCACGACTGGTTCAGCCGGAAGCGGCTTCCCCGGCGCGCCGCCGGCGATCTGGCCAGGCTGATTGCCGACGACCGCTACTTTCATGCCAACACCCTGGACTCCTACAGCGAGTCGTGGGCGCTGACGTTCTTCCTGCTGGAGAATCCGTCACGTCGCAAGGCCTTCGCGGCGTACCTGCATCGGCTGCATCAGCGTGACCCGCTGCAGCCTTATTCGGCCGAACAGAGACTCCAGGACTTTCAGACGGAATTCGGCGACATCGGCCGACTGGAAGTGGAATTCATGCGATACATGGAACGCATGTAGGCTGACGATTTCTGATCGCCCTTCAGCGAACACAGTTTCGGGGCTGCAGAACTTTGTTTTCTGCGCAACATGAGACCATCAACGTGCAACGGGTGCCTACTGAAACCGCTGGCCGATCAGTTGATCGACTTTGATCGCGTGCCGCACGTGAGTGTACCGCAGTGGATTCGCTTTGAATTCCTGTCGATTCTCGGGCGAACTGAACAGGTACAACCGCCCGTCGAAGAAGGCTCCATACCTAATGCGGCCCGTCACGGCCTGCTGCTCGCTGAGCAGGACAACTGTGTCGCATCCCAGGTTCTGCGGAGCATACTTGTCCTTGCTGTTGAGGAACTCCTGCAGTTCCGCCTGACCACTGAAGTAGTAGACGACGCCGTAGTGGGTCGTCGTGAAGTCCGGCTTCCCCTTGACCCACTCACGCTTCTCGTGCAGCCGCACCGGGCAGAAACCTTCAAGTCCGATCAGGACGTCATTTTCTGAGGTGGACTCCTGCTGATCGTGCGTTCCGACATCGTTGCTGCCTGCAGTGTCATCCTGAACCACAACTGCTTCCGGTTGCTGCGGTGCCGTCTCGTCGGACGTTCGCTGCTGCCGACGTTGCTGCTGGTCGAGTTCTCGCTGCTTTGCGGCTGCAATCTGGTAACCTCGATCCGCAATTGACGCCAGCAGTGACACGTACGCCACTTTGGGCATGAAGCCGACATGCATGGTTTCCGTAGAACCATCGGGGAACACAACGACATCGCGCGGCACGGTGCTGGCACCGAACTGACCAGCGATATTCGGATGATGGGAGACGTCTACTTCGACCGCGACCAGACCGACTCGAAGTCTCTGCAGAACATCCGGCTGGTGCAGGACTTCGCGGTTCATTCGCTGACAAGGGCCGCACCAGGACGCGTGAAAGTGAATCAGCAGCGGCTGACCGCTTTCGTTCGCGGCCTGCTGAGCGTCCGCGAAACTCGCGTACCAGCCGCTTCCTTCCTGTCCCAGAGTTGTCGCGGTTCCGCTGCACAGGACCGAGAGTGCGAACAGGGTCACCAGTCGTTGGGGGAGTTGCGTCATGCGGCCGGATCTCATTTGCCGGTTCGCTGCATGGCTGCGGTCTGTGCCGGTTAGCTAAGCCTCAGACTGCGCAGCAGCACTCGAATCCGTGGGTTGTCTCAAACGTGAGTATCGGCGACTCATCATCGGCAATCCGCGGGGCAATCGGCGGTGCGCCATGTTTTCGTGCGCCCGGCGAAACGGGTACCGGGATCTGACGAGCGGCTGAAGTCTCTGCATTGTGCCTGTCAGGCGGGGTGGGCAGTTTCGCCGCCACCAGACTACGACCGCGAGATCGGCCGTGGTGCTGCGGCGCGAGTGCCTTCACGCTCCGGCGAGCACTCGCAGCATCCCTGAGGCTTTGTGCAGCGTTTCTTCGTATTCATCCGAGGCATTCGAATCCGCCACAATGCCGCCACCGACGGGAAACCGCACGCGGCCGTCCTTCAGAGTAAACGTGCGGATCAGAATGCTGCTGTCGAAGTCGCCGTTCGGACCGCAGCAGAACAGGCTGCCGCAGTACGCTCCGCGAGCCGCCTGTTCGAGTTCCGTGAT
>CAZHET010000120.1:6180-14227 GCA_964531585.1 uncultured Planctomycetaceae bacterium
GCCGCCCGGGCCGATCTCGTACTCGCGCGTGTTGCGCGGATTTTTGGTGCCCCGGTGATCGACCCGCCGGGAAAACACGCAGCCAGCAGGTTCCAGATCGTTTTCCCGGCCTTAAGTTCCCCAACCACCGTCGAAACCAGGTGCTGAACCGTTTCAAACACCTCGATTTCACAAATCCCGGTGACGCGCACGCTGCCCGGCCTGCAGACTCGAGAAAGATCATTCCGCAGCAGGTCGACAATCATGACGTTCTCGGCGCGGTCCTTTTCGCTGGCGATCAGTGTGTCTCCCGTAAACAGGTCGGCAATCGGTGAACGATGTCGGCGGCGGGTGCCCTTGATGGGACGTGTTTCGACGGACACGCCGCCCACAACTTTCAGGAAACGTTCCGGCGATGCGCTGACGACCGCGAAGTCCCGGCGCTGCAGCAGACCGCAGAATGGAGCCGCGTTGTGCTGACGAACGCGGTGATACAGCTCAACGGCGGAACCGCTCCACGGAGCCGTCAGTTGCTGAGACAGGTTTGCCTGAAAAATGTCGCCGGCGCGAATGTACTCGATGACGCGTTCCACGGCGGAAAGGTAGGCATCGCGAGTGAAGCTGGACCGCACGTCCGTGGAACTGTGCAACATGTGCCCGGTCGGTGCAGGCGCGAAGGTTTCGTTCTCGAACCGAACGCGGGAGTTCGGTCCTCGGCCCTTCAGCCTCGTCAGTACCCAGTCCAGCCGCTGCGCCGCAGATTTATCGTCACCCAGCGGCAGCACCCACACGGTCACCGAGCCTTCGATGTGATCCCAGACGATGGCCCAGTCGAACAGGCCGGCGACCAGCACCGGAACCTCGCCGTCTGATCGTTGAGCAACCGGCAGTCGTTCGAAGGCCTGCCCGAGTTCGTAGGACAGCATTCCCGCAATCCCGCCGCAAAACGTCGGCGCAGACGACGGGACATTTGCCGGAAGTCGCGTCTGCCACGCGCGAAGCGTTGCGAAGGGATCATCGCCGTGTCGGCATTGGTCAAGTTCCACGATGTCAACGGGATCAGCCGTCAGAAACGTATACCGCGCGTCGCGTGCCCGGACGTGCGCAGCGCTGTCGAGCAGCAGCAGAAAATCCTCGCCGGCAAACCGGTCGAGCACGTCGAGTACGCGAAGCTGAGCATCAAGCGGATGAATGAGCGGCGTCGCTGACACGGTCTACTGAGCCCCGCCGCTGCGATGTCGATGCACGGCCGAAGATGCGGCCAGTTCTCCCAGCAGTCCCCACTGCATCGGTTCGTCCTGTGAATACTGCTTGCCCAGATGCCGGGCCAGTTCCGCTCGCGCGAGTTCATAGCCAAGATAGAAAGCGTGGCCGGGGTCAACGCCGGTCGTGCCTTGATTCAATGCCTCGTCAAAGAGATTAAACGGATTGTCTCCCTGCCAGTGACCATGACGGTTCATCAGATGCAACCCGCCCTGCTCCGCGAAAATCCGGAAGTTGGCATCCGTCAGGTTGTCAGCCAGCGATTGCAGGGCTGCTGGCGAATTTGGCTTCAATCGAGCGTCTCGCAGCATGACCAGAGACGAACCCAGGTGTTTGGGAATCACCTGATTCGTGACCGCGTGATGAACCAGCCGACGTGCGGCATCAAACTCCGCCACCGCAGTCCGGCACCAGTTGATGACCTGAGTTGTCAGCACGCTTTGAATCCCCAGTTCTTCACACATCGCGGCCAGCAGCATGTTCACACCGGCCGAATCGACTTCGGTCAATTCCGTGACATTGCCCACGCCCATCATGATCGCGATGTCGGGATACCGCCGCCGAAGGTCCATGTACCGCTGCAGTGATCGAGTGAAGCCCATGCCAATCGGCTCAATGATCGGATCAATGCGGAACGGTACGTCTTCGCCCGCCAGCCGCTCAATCAGCCGGTCCAGCGATTCCATGTCGTCCGGCGTGTCAGGAATCGCAACAACTTCGACCCCCGGCGCCGTGACCCATTCAATATTCGAGTGATTGCAGCTCAGAATCAACTCGGCTCCCGCTGCGACGCCCTGTTCCACTTCGTCGCGGTCAAAACTGTCAATGGAAATCCGCAGCCCTTCGCTTCGCAGAGCTGCGACGATTTCTCCAACGCGTGAGCTGCTTTCTCCCGCCACGCAGCCGACGTCGATCATGTTGGCCCCGTCTGCTGCCATCGATTTCGCTTCAGCGACCACGTCATTGATCGGCAGTCGTGTGGCGTGGTTGATCTCGGCAATGACTTCGATTGAGTAGCGGTCCAGCGTTACACTTTTGCGCTGACCAAGCCCGAAAAACTCCGGCAGGTCGTGGAGATCCTTCGGTCCGCGTTCGAAAGGCTTGCCGAATCGCCTTTCCAGAACGCTCAAATCGCCCTGGCACCAGCCGGGCAGAATGACGCGGTCAATGGTTTCAGGCACTTCCAGCCGCTTCAGCAACAAATCAACATGCAGTAGTGCGGCAACCTGAATTCCCGGTACCGCGATCTCGTAGCGGAATCCGAGCTTCGTCGATAACTCCGCCGCAACTTCGCGCAGGCTGGCTTCGGCAAGCCGCCCGGTCACAAAGAGGATCGCGGATTCAGGATTCGGGATCGAGGAAGAGGACATGGTGGCCGAAGTATAGCGACCGGCTGTTCGGGATGAGTCTCCGTCTCCGTGCGATGGTTTCTACGTTCACGGCGGATGCCACGGCGACGATGAGAAATCGGTCTTCGCTGAACTGTGCCAGATCGTCGACGAGACCATTCAGCTCTACGCAGACGAAGGCCGACCGCTCCCACCACCCACATCCGGACACGACCTTGCGAACACTCTTGTCTCGTGACGAGACTCACCGCACTGCCCCGCCGTTGACATTGATCACCTGGCCCGTGATGTACGACGCTTCGTCGCTGAGCAAAAAGCGGGCCATCGCCGCAACGTCCTGCGGCAGGCCCCAGCGTTTCAGCGGCGTTTCGTCGAGTACCCGCTGTTGCCAGTACTCGCTGGCTCCTTCGCCCCAGTCGGTTCTGATCCAGCCAGGAGCGATGCAGTTGACTCGCACTGTCGGAGCCAGACTAAGCGACAGCGACCGGGTAAAGCCCATGATGCCGTTCTTGGCCGTGGCGAACAGTTCGCCGCTGTCGCCGTGCATCCCCCGATCAGACTGGTCCCAGCCGATTGTCAGAATCCTGCCGTGGCCCTGGTTGATTAAGCTGTTGCCGAATTCGCGACACAGCTCGACGGTCCCGCAGACGTCAACGTCCAGCAGCGTCTTTAGCTTTGTGGAAAAATCAGCGTCCTTCATTTCTCCGGTAAGCAGGTCAGCTCCGGCGTTGTTCACAACGGCATCGACATTGCCGGATTCGAAGCACTTCGCAACAAATTCGCGTCGCGAACCGGCGTCGGCTATGTCGACCGCAATCACGTCACCTCGCCGCCCTGCCCTGCGGATTTCGTCGGCAACGTCTTCTGCCAGTTCCCGCGATGTGCGGTAGCTGACAACCACGTCCGCCCCGGCCGCGGCGCATTCCATGGCAATCGCCCGGCCGATTCCGCTGGACGATCCGGTGACGACGACCCGTCTTCCTTCGAGTGATGCGAATGTCATGTGCGGAACGGTAGCACATCAGCACTTGCCTTCGAATGATCGCAATTCCCGGAATTCTCGCTGCCTGCAAACTCATTGCTTCAGAAGCTCGTCGGCGTGTGCTAGAAATCCGTCCCGGATCAACGGATCGCATCTCCGAATCCCCGCCCGGCTTTTTCCGGCGTTTGGTTGCTTCTGCACGATTCAGTGCTGCTTGTGTCATTGAGTCGCGCAACAGCATGACTCCACCGGGACAAGCCCGGTAGAAAATCATGGCTCTTGAGAACATGGCGACGACAGTAATTCGGCACTGAGGTATGAAGATGATGGCTCGTCCGGCAACGCTGGCACTGGCAAACGGTTCGGTCTTCCACGGGACTTCCTGTGGTGCAGAAGGTGAAGTTCACGGCGAGGTCGTGTTCAACACCAGCATGACAGGCTACCAGGAAATCCTGACCGATCCGTCCTACAACGGCCAGATCGTCACGATGACGTATCCCCTGATCGGGAACTACGGAGTCAACACGTCGGACGTGGAAAGCCGGGGCCTGTTCCTGCGCGGGTTTGTCGTCAAGGAACTCTGCGACGTGCCGAGCAACTACCGTTCGACTGAGTCGCTCGACAGTTATCTGAAACGGCACAACGTGGTCGGGCTGCAGGGAATCGACACACGTGCTCTGGTGCGGCAGATTCGCATTCACGGAGCGATGAAGGGCATCATCTCCACGACCGACCATGACGATCGCTCGCTGCTGCAAAAGGCGATCGATGGCCCGTCGCTGGTGGGACAGGATCTCGTCCGCGAAGTGATGCCCGACGATGCCGCCGGCTGGGAGTCACCGCTGGATGATCTCGGTCGCCCGGCGGATTTCGCCACGCAGAATGGTCGCACAGACGCTCCGCACGTGGTCGCGATCGACTATGGAATGAAGTGGAATATTCCTCGCTGGCTGAAAGATTCCGGCTGTCGTGTGACTGTTGTGCCGGGAAACGCCACCGCCGCTGACATTCTGGCTCACAACCCCGACGGAATCTTCCTGTCCAACGGTCCTGGAGATCCGGAACCTCTCGAATACGCGATCACAACCATTCGCGACCTGCTGGGACAGAAGCCCATCTTCGGAATCTGTCTGGGGCTGCAGTTGCTGGGACTGGCCTGCGGAGGTCGTACTTTCAAGCTGCGATTCGGCCACCGGGGAGCCAACCAGCCGGTGCTGAACAAAGCAACCGGCCGAGTCGAAATTACATCGCAGAATCACGGCTTTGCCCTCGATGCAGAATCCCTGCCGGAAGATGTCGAAGTCACTCACATCAACCTGAACGACGACACGGTTGAAGGCATCCGTCACAAGCAACACGCGGCTTTCGGAGTTCAATACCACCCCGAAGCATCGGCCGGCCCGCATGACAGCCACTACCTGTTTCGCGAATTCGTCGACATGATGAGTGCCGTCGGCGTATGAAATCTCAAATCTCAAATCTCAAATCTCAAGTCTCTAGTCTGAAATCTGAAATCAAGCCATGGCATCCGAACGTACACTGATCCTCGTTAAGCCCGATGGCGTCCAGCGTCGTCTGATCGGCACGATCATTTCGCGAATCGAAAACAAGGGGCTCAGCATCATCGCGATGAAGATGCTGAAAGTGACGCCGGAAATCAGCCGAGAACACTACGCCGAACACGCAGCCAAGCCGTTCTATCCGGATCTGGAAAGTTTCATCACGTCGGCTCCGGTCGTGGCGATGATCGTTCAGGGACCGGAAGCCGTTTCCGTGATGAGAACGCTGCTGGGCAAGACGAATGGTCGCGAGTCTGCTCCGGGCACGATCCGCGGCGACTACGGAGCCAGCCGCCAGATGAACCTGATCCACGGCAGCGACAGCGTCGACAGCGCCAAACGCGAAATTGGCATCTACTTCAAACCGGAAGAAATCTGCGACCACACCTCAACACTCGCCGAATGGTCGTGGGCCGCCGACGAAGCGTGAGCCTACAGCAGCGCTGCCAGGTACATCGCTGTCACGGTCGCAAAGACGATGGTCAGCGATTGATAACCAATCCGCAGGGCAAGGTTTGTCAGGTGAGGTTTCGCTTTCAGGATCGGTTGCAACAAAAGGCGGATCCCCCAGAACGCAGCTCCATACGTGCAGAAACACGTTGCGAGTCGACCGCCGGCTGCAAGTTCGTCCGCTGCCAGGACGCAGATTGCCGCCAGGGAGACGATTGAAAGCACGACATACGCACCGTAGACCCAAAACAGTTGCCTCAGCAGTTCCGGCAGTTGGGCAAGCTGGTTTCTCCAGTCGAGTTGAAACGGGACCAGTGCGGAAGCGAGCAGGACCGATAACTGCAGCAGGCCCAGGATGATGAAGGATGTTGCGGACGGATAGGTCACAATAGCGCTCCCAAATCTGACATCATCGGCAATACGACGTTGTTCCGAAACGGTTCGTGAAGCAGCAGCGGCACAGGAATCAGCAGTGCGAATGCCGTAAACAGCCAGCCGCGCCAGCCGCACATCAGCCCAAGCCTGCGCCCCGGCCGCGAACGTTCCACGAGCATTCCCAGGGACTGGATTGTGAAATACAGGGTCGGTAGTCCATATCCACCTTGGGCCGGCAGGGATATCACAAGATCGTGAACGACACCGCTAAATAGAAACACGGCAGCCAGCGCAGGCGTCGGCGCAAAAGTCCGGCTCAGTGGACGAAACAGAAACTGGTTGGCCAGGTCCCGAAAAGCCGTGTTCCACCGACGCCCCCAGAACTCGGCGACACTCGTCGACTGAACCGGATGATCCATTACCGGCCGTACGCCGACTTCCATCGCCCGCCAGAACTGCAGCAGCAGTTCGAACAGGCCAAAGTGCAGCATGAGCACCGTTCCTACCATTCCGAACCAGGCATGCACGAAATCCGGCGCATCAGGCATCAGGCGGGGAGCCAGCCAGAAGAGCGCGATGCCGGACAGCATCCTTGTTGCCGCAGACACAATCCCGCGTAGAGCTGACCCGGACGACACATGAGGTTCCGACCCAAGAAATCTGTTGGCATCCAGCCCGGGCCACAACAAGAGATACCCGACATGCTTCCACCATGGAGCGGCAATGGATGAGGATCGCCAGGTCGCCAGCTTGCACAGTGAATAGATCAGGACTGCCAGTGCCCACATGAAGGTCCATGCGGAAGGAAATTCCCGACGGCTGGCAACACACATTATCAACACCGCGACTAGCAACACGATCGGTAGCATTCGTATCGTCTGGCGGGATACTGCCACCAGCCGGATCGGGCGAGTCTTGCACGGGTTGCTCATGCCGGGTTGCCTTCCTGAGCAGATTTCAGGATACAAACCGCGATGCCACTGACGACTTAACGGCTGCCTTATGACTTCGTGCCGCGGGCAGCGCGTGAACATCAATTGCGGAAACGCATTTTCGCAGGCCGCTGAGGTGCCATGATGCAGCCACCCGATATCTGACTCGTAGCGACAGGCTCTATTCGTTTACAAACTTCCGTTTCTCGACGTACTCCATGTCTTCCACGGACAAATCTCTGAGGTTGACGGTAACCTTCTCCCCGTTTTCGAGTTCGAGGGTCACATTGTCCGCTGCCCTCGAATAAAACCCGGCCACATACTCGTCGGAAGCGGAATTCCACGTACGAAGCTCGAATCTGGTGACGTGTCCACCGGTCGGCGGCTCGCTCACCGTGTCGGATTCCGGGTCTTGTACGATCAGAGCATCTTCAAGCTCTGGTTCCCTAGTCTGAGCCGGAGACCTTGTGACGTGACTATTGACAGGTAGTCGATCACTGGGTGCCGATCCGTTCAACCAGACCAGCAGCACAACGAACAAGGGTAGAGCGACGACGGTGATCAGACACGATTGAAAACATCCCAGTCCTTTCGGGATGTGAACGGAAACGAAAATTGCCAATCCGCAGTTTCGGCATCGTGTCGTGCCGCCAATTGTGCTCGCTCTGAAATTGGTCGTTCCGCCGCACTTCGGACAGATAATCTGATACGTGCTTGCCGAAATCTGGCGTGCTACTACTGTCGGTTCCATGCACTCGCACTTTGACGTTTCGTTGTGTCACCCGAAGCGATGCAACTTTCACCATAACGCGGTGACGTGTTGTCACGCGATGCGGATTCTGTCCAGCGAATCGATCGATTCTGGTGGCTTTCGATCCACTTCACTCTCAACGTCTCAATTTCCCTTTCAACGGAGGTTTCGTCGATGCCGTCCGCCCCGTAGACGTTGACTATTCGCGTCCACAGTCTATCCAGTAGATCAGGCTTGCGGCTATTGTCATGCTCGTTCCTGCAACGAGAGTCAACGCAAGATGTGTTGATCGACACGAAGCGGCAGTGAACCTTGCCACGACGAATTCCCCTGGAGGTGCACAGGGTAAGAGGCGACCCCCTGATTGTGTGCGGCTTCCGGGTGAGTAGGGCTAGTCTCTTGTGTTT
>CAZHET010000121.1:0-14092 GCA_964531585.1 uncultured Planctomycetaceae bacterium
CCCGCGATGCGCCTTCGCCGCAAATGTCTGTTCGCGCGAAACTGCTGACGACGGCGGTCGTCGTGTTTCCGTTGTCGGGGCTGGTTGGAATCGCCGACAACTGGCCGTCGTGGCAACTGTATTCACCTCGCCCGGAAGTGCTGGCAGTTTATGTTCGTCGCGACGCGATCGATGAGCTTCCTCAGTTTGTGCGGCCGTTCGTGGGAGAACCGGCTCCGCTGGACGACTGGCATCCCGTGCGCATTGATCGCTGGTCACTGGCTGCCACCGGAGCACCGATTTATCCGGAAGACCGTTTTCAACTGGCGGTCGCAGAATGGCTGAGTCACCGGCTGAATATTCCCGCTACAATCAAGGCAGTTCTGGATGCTCCGCAGCAGCCCATGTGGTGGCGGCGTCGGACGACGACGCTGAACAACGCCGATGAAATCCGTCAGGCAGCCGAACAGCATTCGCTCTGACCGTGCCGATGAAGGCAGACATCCCATGACCACACAAAACTTTGTTTGCATCTTGACCTATCGCTCCTCGCAGGCCGCCTATATCGGGCAGGCGACCGTGGAAGCGGCTGGCATCCCGTGCCGTGTGACAAACGACGACAGCAGCACCACTCATCCGTGGCTCGGAGGATCCTCGCAGGAGGTCTATCTGCAGGTCCCGGCCACTCAGGTGCAGCAGGCGATCGCGGCGCTGGACGCTTTCGAGATCGAATCGCGAGCCAGTCGTTTCGATGCCTGGGACACCGAGCGGCAACACGGTTGGGTGTGTGATTCGTGCCGTGAAGTCAATGAACGCACGTTCGACGAATGCTGGTCGTGTCAGTCCGTTCGTCCGGAGAATCCGGAACTGGCTCCGCTGCCTGTTGACGAAGACATCAAGCCACAGGTCGAAGCCGTTGCTAACGCTTTCGAAACGGACCCGGAAGCCGACGATTCCCCGTACCGCGTTCCCCTGTCGATGAGTCCGGCGGCTGTCGACCTGCCTGTCGACAAAGACCTTGAAAGACGAATTCTTCGGACAGCCGTTGTCGGGCTGTTCATCGCGCCGTTCGCGCTTTACAGCGCGTATTTGATCGTTCGTTCGCTCAGTCTGGGTCGCGCGACGGCAACTGTCTGGATGTCGGCGGTCTTCGTACTCTTCGGATCGGTCCTGTCACCGTTTAGTCTGTTCACGGTATTCTTCACGTTCGGCCTGTGACAGTGATTCAATCGCAACCGCCTTGCGATCCGAGCTCGGCGATCACAACGAAGCCGCGGACGGGCTGGGCGTTTTCCGTTCGAAACACGACCTTCTCCAGCCTGCGGGCATGTAGTTCCGCGACTGCAAGACTGTCTCGCAGGAAGGTCTCCGAGTGGCTGTAGCGGCCGTGTTCACACAACGTTGCGGCTGAGCTGTCGTCGCCGTGTTCCAGCGTAAACACGGTGCAGCCCCCCGGACGAAGCGATGTCCGGACAGCAGAAAACAGCTCCGAAAGTTCTCCGAAATAATTGAACGTGTCGGCGGCAACCAGAAGGTCGGCGGACTTGGGATGGCCGTTCAGGTAGCTGGTCAGTTCGCATTCGATCAGTTCGTCATAGACCCGCCGTCGCCGCGCTCGTTCCAGCATTCCCTTCGACAGATCGATTCCGATCAGTGACTTCGCCATTGGCCGCAGGAAACCGGCGCATAGACCGGTGCCGCAACCCGCGTCCAGAACGTCAATGAGCTGGCCCGAAAACTTTCTGTCTGAAAGAGCGTTGCGAATCAAATCCGGGGCGGAGTATTCGAGTTTCGCCAGAGAGGAGTCGAAATGTTCCGCCATGTTGTCGAATGTGGCCTTCACATAGTCATCGGACGCCCGCGAGGGAATGCTGTCGCCGGTCCACGCGGCCAGCAGGTGTTTGGCAATCGGGTTATCGGGGTCGACGGCCAGCCAATCGCGACATTCGGCGATGGCGTCTTCCGTCCTGCCCGTGCGCATCAGCAGACGTCCGAGGCTTTCGCGCGCTCGCACGTAGTACGGATCGGAGGCGATGGCCTTGCTGTAACTCTCGATCGCTTCACTGGTGTTGCCAGCGCGGGCAAACGCCAGTCCGAGATTGTAGATCGCAGGTACGTCGTGCGGACGTCGTTCAATTGCGCTGCGGAGCAAAGCAATGGCGTCCGTCGGTTGTCCCAAATCAACCAGCGCAGCTCCCAGGCTGCGTTGAGCTTCCGGAAGTTTCGGATTCAGTTCCAGCGCCCGCTGATAGGCCAGGGCTGCTTCTTCCGTGCTGCCGTCTTCACTGAGTACGTTGCCAAGATTCACGTGCAGTTCCGGAACCTTCGGAGTGCGTGCGATAGCTTTCCGAAGTGTCTCACCCGCGTCGTGCAGCGCGCCTGTTTGCGCCTGCGCGGCGGCCAGATTGTTCCACACATCGACAGCGTTCGCATCGCAGTCGAGCGACGCCTGATATGCATCGACGGCCTCAGCGGCTCGCCCGAGTAACGCAAGAACGTTGCCAAGGTCGCTGTGGGCACGGGCGCTGGACGGGTCCGCGGTGATCGAACGGCGAAGCAGCTCGATCGCGTCTTCCGGCCGGTCCTGTCGCTGGCGCACCAGACCCAGCAAATGCAGAGCCTGCGCTGACTCCGGCTGCTTGCGCAGAATTCTCTCGCACAGCCGTCCGGCAAGCTTGAACTTGTTGGATCGAAACGCATCGTCCGCGGCAACGAGCTGATCCGAAGGTTCGCGCGAAGGTTTCATTCGTCCCTCGCTCAAACCTGATGCACGGCGAACGTTGTGTTCGGAATCATCTTGTTCATCTCTTCCAGAATCGTGCGGAAGTGACGCTTGCGCAGCTCCGTGCCGATGTTCAGGATGCTGTCCGTGTCTGCCAGGTGCGGTGAAGTCGACGCGTACTCGTCGCCTCGTCCCAGAGTCGACGAATTGCCGAACGCATGACCGGCTTCGTGCGGGACGCTTTTGAAACCCGCCGTACAAACCCGGGGTGTTCCGTTGGTACACGCCGAATACGATTTCAGTTTGCTGGTGTGCAGCTTGATTTTGCGGGCATCCCACTGCACATAGTTGTGTGGCATATCGCTCGGGTCATTCTTCACTGCGGTGACGTCCCAGTGTTCGTCACGCAGCACCCACCTCACGTCCAGATTCATCGGTAGCCGCGTCGTCGCGAATTTTTTCGCGAAGTCGGACGTCCCGCTCACGCTGAGCTTCACACGGTTGCTCCACGAAGCCCAGATCTGTTTGTCGACTTCCGCGTGGAACTTTCGCTTTCCGTCCAGATCCCATGCCGGCTGACCGTCCTTGACCTCCCAGTTGTACCTCCAGCGCTGCTGAAAGAAGACCCGCTTTTCGTGGACGATGATGTCGATTACACCCCAGTCGAAATCGTGGACGATGTGTGGCATGAGCAATCTCCATGGCAGAGGGAAGGGCTAACGTCAGTCCATTGTCGAATGTGATGGCGATCGGTTGCCTGGAATTTCCCGAACTGTTCGGACCGATCCGGTCGGCGAGTAACGGGAGAGGCCTGACGAAATCGGCGAAACATTTCGGCCCGGACCGGGACCGGGTAGACTGACGCTCCGCACACCATTCCCACTTTCCCGCTCAGGAATACCAGGCATGACCATCCACCGACTTTTCGTGACCGCCTGCATCGCCGCCGTTGCGTCGGCAGCTTCCGCCGAAGATGTTTCCAATCGTGTGGCTCCGGCAACCGAAGAACAGCAACTGCCGCTGGCCATGCACTCGAAGATGGACCAGCGGCCTTCGATTTTGGTCGGTCATCAGGACGCGGACATCAACGGCAGCGACAATCGAGTCCTGCAGGCCGCGGTGGATTACATCGCGGCGCTCGGCGGCGGCACGGTCCGGATCGGTCCGGGGGAATTTGTGATGCATGATTCACTGCACCTGCGTTCCGGCGTGACAGTCGTCGGCACCGAGGGCCAAACCGTTCTGAAGAAGGCCGCCGGCTCGGTTTCGATGCTGGCTTTGGATGGCGACTTCGGCGAACAGCAGATTACCGTCAGCGATCCGGCAGGCTTCGAAGTCGGCAGCGGCGTTGCGATCTGGGACAACAACGCGGGCGGATTTCACACAACGGTCGCTCGCATCACCGGTCGCAGCGGCAACACGTTTTCGATCGACAAACCCCTGATGGCGGATTGCATGGTGCAGAACAAGGCTCAGGCGGCGACCGTGTTCCCCGTTGTCAGCGGCTATGACCTGCAGGATGCTCGCGTTGAGAATCTGACGATCGACGGCAGCAAAGGCGAAAACATCATGCTGAACGGCTGCCGTGGAGCGGGTATTTTTCTGTACCGAGGTTTCGGGACGGTGATTCAGAACTGTTCCGTTCGCAACTACAACGGCGACGGCATCAGCTTTCAGCAGTCCAACGACGTGCAGGTCGTCGACTGTTCCAGCGAAGGCAACACGCAGCTTGGCATTCATCCCGGCAGCGGTTCTCAACGCCCGACTGTTCGTGACTGCGTGGCGAAGAACAACGGAACCGACGGCTTGTTTCTCTGCTGGCGAGTTCGCCACGGGCTGTTCGAAAACAACTTACTGGACGGCAACGGGCGTTTCGGCATTTCGATCGGTCACAAGGATTCGGACAATCTGCTGCAGAAGAATCGTGTGCTGCGAAATGGTGAAGACGGCATCTTCTTCCGCAACGAAGCCTTCGGCATGGCGGCTCACCGCAACCGGTTGAAGGACAACGTGATCGAAGACAACGGCACGAAGGGCTCCGCGGCGGGCATTCGCATTCGCGGCGAAACGGACGGCCTGGTGTTCGAGAATAATTCCATCCGTGACACGCGAGGCGACTCGCAGCAGACGCAGACGATCGGAGTTCTGATCGAGGAAACCGTCGGCGATGTGAAGCTGGTCGGCAATCAGATCGACGGTCAGACGCCCGTCGATGACCGTCGCGCGAAGGGATCAGAGTGATTCCGGATGGCACAACCGAACCTCAGCGTCGAAGACGTCCGCCCGTTCATCGGTTCACGCGACTTCGATGCGTCACGGGATTTCTATGTTGCTCTGGGCTGGCGCGTCACGTATGACTCGGACGATCTGCGAGTTCCGGAACTGGCCGGTCATCGGTTCTATCTGCAGAGATATTACAACAAAGACTGGTGCAACAAGCTGATGCTGCACGTTGCGGTGAAAGACGTGGCTGTTCAACAGACTGCTCAGTCCTGCCCGATTCTTTCAATGTCAGTTGCTTCAACTTCAGCAAACCTGATTCGGAACGATCGCCATGCTTCGATTTGTGCGCCATGCCGCGTTGATGATTCTTCTGTGTGCGACTTCGACGTGCGCGTTCGGCGAACCTGCCGCGTCGGCCGGCATTTCGCTCAGTGAGGGACTGCGACCGTATCTGCAGATGCTGTCCGGGTCGCAGTCGCAGTTTTCGCTGACCGGTGGCCTGCAGATCCGCGTCGACGGAAAGCCGCAGTCCATTCAGCTCAGGCTGGCAAGGATCGATGACGAATCCTTCGATCTGGCGCTGACGCATTCGGAATATGCCGTCGAAATTCGCCGACGGGCCGATTCGACGGCCATGATTCTTCCGCTGCACAAGGTTGCGTTCGTCGGGCGGGGCGAGGTCGCCGACGATGTCCGGCTCAGTCCGCAAGACGTGCTGGCTCGGCTGATCAGCCCGCAGTCGGAAGCGATGGTGGGTTTGACGATTCTTGCAGCGATTCAGCCGGAGTTTCTCGACCCGCTGATTGCCCTGAGCAAGGACAGCCTGAAAGCCGAACGTGATCCCGCCACGAGTCAATGGGTCCTGACCGAAGCCAGCCCCGTGCGCTTTCCAGAGCCCGGCGCTGTGATCGTCACCGCGGATTTCGGCGAAGTCCACCTGAAGCTTTCCGCCACCACCGAAGCGACAGACGACGCGCTGACCGGCCTGAAGATCGTCGAGATCCCGCGCACGGAACTCGAACGCACGCTGCTGCGAGGCGTTCATCGAGCGACCGAGATTCTCGCCCCAGCACCGATTCTGAAGAATCCGCCTCAGCAAGCGCGACAGGTTCCTCACGGCGAACTGCGATGGATTGGAAATCAGCGAGTCGCGATTCTGGAGGGTACACCTGAAGAGATCGGGACAGCTCACGGCCAACTGCTGAAACACGAGGCGATGAAGTGCATCGAATCGGTGCTGTATTCGTTCGGCACGGTCCACGCGATTCGCACGGGGCACTGGTTCCGCCACGACATCGAAGCGGCGTACGCACGGCTGTCTCCGCACATTCCTGAACGGCACAAGCAGGAAACTCGCGCGCTGGCGGCGGCTTTGGATCTGCCTCCGGAAACTCTGGAAGTGCTGAATGTGTTTCCGGAGATGTTCCACTGTTCCGGCTTCGCGGTGTTCGGCAGCGCGACGAAGGACGGAAAGCTTTATCACGGTCGAGTGCTCGATTACATGACGACCATTGGCCTGCAGGACGCGGCCACGACGTTCATCGTCAGGCCGAAGGATCACATCGCGTTTGCCAATGTTGGCTACGCGGCGTTCATCGGCAGTGTCAGCGGCATGAACGTGCAGGCGATTTCGCTTGGCGAAATGGGTGGTCGCGGCGAAGGTAACTGGGACGGTGTGCCCATGGCGACTCTGATGCGGCGCGCTCTGGAAGAGTGTTCGACGCTGGATGAAGTCATGCAGTTGTGGACGGAAAGTCCCCGCACCTGCGAATACTACTACGTCTTTGCGGACGGCAAGACGAACCGGGCCGTCGGAGTTTCCGCGCTGCCGGAATCGATTGAGTTCATTCAGCCCGGGCAGTCGCACGAACGTCTGGGCGAAGGCATAGCAGACGCGGTGGTTCTGTCGGCCGGGAGCCGCCTGGAAGCTCTGCGGAGTCGCGTGACGGAAAAGCACGGTCAGATTGATTCCGAAGTCGGGCAGTGGCTGATGAGTCGTCCGGTGGCGATGCAGTCGAATCTGCATAACGTGCTGTTCGTTCCGGCCGACGGACTTCTGTACGTCGCCAACGCCAGCCATTCGAAGCCCGCGGCGGAGGAACCGTATGTGAAGCTGGATTTGAACCAGCTGCTGAGTTCGGAAGCAGCGGTCCGCAGGCAGGCCGCGGCGCGCTAAAGGCCGGCAGCGGATGGAAACATGCCTGTCGATGCCGGCAGCATGGGCCGCGTGGCGGACGCGGCCAGCGTCCGCACCGGTAAATCCTCATCTGCCGCTCGCCGAAGGACACGTTCGGAATCAGAACCGTGTCCTGTAAGACGGACATTCCTGTCCGTCGCGCGAAAAGACAGACCGGGCCGAGTGGCCGTTGCGCGACCCAGTATGAGGACCGGTTCCAGGGCGCGCTTTGCGAGTTGTTTCAGGCGCGATCTTCGCCAGCGCAGCAGTGGAGGCTCGTGCGAAGCTTCCCAGCGGCCCGATTGGTTGCGTCGTCCGGCAGTTCCTGCCGATAGATGCCGGTCACACGTCGCCGCCGACTGAAACGCAGGGAGAATCTGTCAAACGCATTGCGGCTGACAGCAGACCCGGCGAGTAAACTGCAGGTCCTTCCGCGAGCACACTGCCCACCCCACGCTCCCGGGCCAACCCTCTGACGTTCCCGCCACATCCGAAGTGACTCCATTTTCCCGCCATCGTGTGCAACTTGCTCTGGCAACCGGTCTGCTTGCCGGACTGCTCAGCGGATGCGGCACGACTCAACATCGTGCTGGCACGGAACAACTGCTGCTGTCGGATTCGGTTGACCGCGCGGTCGACAATATCGACTTCAGTGTTTTCGCGGATCGCCGGGTCTTCCTCGACACCCGATACATTCAGCCGGTTAAGGGTGACAATTTCATCAACTCGGACTACATCATCAGCGCGATTCGCCACAAGCTGATTACCTCCGGTTGCCTGTTGCAGGTGACTCAGAATGCTGCGGACTACGTTCTGGAAGCTCGTGTCGGCGCATTAGGGACGGACTCACTGGAAGTGACGTACGGTCTGCCCGCCAGCAACGCTCTGGCGACCGCCGCCACAGTTGTCAGCGGTGCTCCCGGGCTGCCGACGATCCCGGAGATCTCCGTCGGCAAACGCAACGCCACAACCTCCACGTCCAAGATCGTAGCCTATGCATGGCATCGGGAAACCGGCACACCGGTCTGGCAGTCCGGTGCAGCGGTGGCACGATCGGATGCCAAGGACAGTTGGCTGCTGGGAGCGGGGCCGCTGCAACGCGGTTCCATTTACAAGACACCCAAGTTTGCGGGCCTGCGATTGAACTTGCCGGGACAAAAGCGTAAACAGGCGGCGCAGGCGTCCCAGCCGCTGACCGTTGCGGACAGGCATCAGTTCATCCACCCCGCGGCGCTGGAACAGCAACTGGCAGACGCCCGCAATGATGCCGAGCAGCAGGAAGCCGGCGTGAAAAACGTATCCCACGGTGAAGTGAAGCCGGAATAGCCTGGTGACTGCCACCACTGATTCCGGGCGGAAGGGACACGGGACGCAGGCATGTGATCACGGAGACCGCCTGTCGGTCAGGCGTGCAGCAGGATTCAGCGCCGTAGCGATTTCTTGATGGGGACATACGAAGCATGGCAGACTGGATCGAAGCCGGACAGAAGGCTCCGGCATTTACGCTGAAGGCGACGGACGGCAGCACCGTCAGGCTGGCGGAGCTGAAAGGGCAGCCGGTTGTGCTGTACTTCTACCCAAAGGACGACACGCCCGGCTGCACGACCGAAGCCTGTGCGTTTCGAGACCGTGCGCAGGACCTTGCAGCACTTGGTGCGAGAGTCTTCGGCGTGAGTCCCGACGATCTCGACAGTCACCGCAGCTTCACGGAAAAGTTCGGGCTGAACTTTCCGCTGCTGGCCGACACCGATCACAAGGTCGCGGAAAAGTACGGCGCGTGGCGGGAGAAGAACCGCTACGGCAAGAAGTTCATGGGCATTCAGCGTTCAACGTTCATCATCGACGCCGATGGCAAGGTTGCCAGGGTCTGGAAAGCCGTGAAGGTGGACGGACACGACGAGAAAGTGCTGGCCGCGTTGCGGGAGCTAACGGGTTAAGGCGAGCGACGGATGAGATCCTGCCTGCAGATGCCGACAGCATCGGCCACATGGCGCACGCTGTCAGTGTCGGCTGGTGGGATTCGAACTGCCGCTCGCCCTGGTGTCCCGCGGTCTAATGTCCGGCGATGGCCGAAATGCCTTCCAGGAATCCCTGCAACTGTCGGCTGCGAACGGGGTGCTGAAGTTTGCGGACCGCTTTTGCTTCAATCTGACGCACGCGTTCGCGAGTGACCTTGAAGATCCGGCCGACTTCTTCCAGCGTATAGGTGTAGCCGTCGCCCAGGCCGTATCGCAGTTTGATAATTTCGCGTTCGCGATACGTCAGAGTCTTCAGGACACAGTCGATCTTGTCCTTCAGCATTTCTGAGGCGGCATTGCTGACGGGGCTGTCCGTGCCTCGATCTTCCACGAACTCGCCGAAACTGTTGTCTTCGCCTTCGCCCATCGGCTTGTCGAGACTGATCGGCTGGCGGGAAATTCGCATGACTCGGCGAGCTTCTTCCATCGGGACGTCGGCGATCTCAGCCATCTCTTCGACGGTGGGTTCGCGGCCCAGTTCCTGCAGCAGATCGCGAGCCGCCGCTCGCAGGCGGGACATCGTTTCGATCATGTGAACGGGGATGCGAATCGTGCGCGCCTGGTCCGCGATGGCTCGCGTGATCGCCTGGCGGATCCACCACGAGGCATATGTCGAAAACTTGTAGCCGCGACGGTACTCGTACTTGTCGACGGCACGCATCAGGCCGGTGTTGCCTTCCTGAATCAGGTCCAGAAACGTCAGGCCGCGATTACGGTACTTCTTGGCGATGGAAACCACCAGCCGCAGGTTGCCGCCGGACAGATCCCGCATTGCCTGTTCGTATTCTTCGTGGCGAGCCTGAACGGTTTCCATCTTCGCACCGAGCGAATTGGGTGATTCCATTGTCAGACCGATCAGACCGTCAAGCTCCTTTTCCAGACTGTTTCGTTCGTCACGGGCGGACATCAGATCCTTCAGGTTGCGAATCTGATCCTGCAGATCGAGCATGCGGGCGGAGATCTGTTCGAGACGCTTCATGCATGGCTGCAGGCGCTGGGTGCGCAGGCTGAGTTCTTCGAGCAGCGTCACCGTTCGTCGGCGGCGAACTTCGATTTTCTGCATCAGCTCGCGGCCTTTGTCGGAATCCAGCCCAAGGCTTTGAGCGGCCGCGAAATCCGTCAGGTCGCGTTCGCGCAGGGAGGCAACCGTGGCCAGATTGTGCGGCATGCGGCCGAGAATCTGTTCCTTTTCCAGACTTTCTGTCATTGAGACCTTGATCGTGCGATCGAACGGCAGTTCACCGCGATGCACCTGTGACAGCGTGTCGAACGCGTAGTTCATCGCGAAATCACAGGACAGCAGCGCGCGCCGGAAGCGTCGGCGAGTGACCTCAATCTGCTTGGCCAGAAAGATTTCTTCTTCGCGCGTCAGCAGCGGAATCTCGCCCATCTGCGTCAGATACATGCGGATGGGATCTTCGGTGCCGCGCGGCGAATCGTCATCCAGACGGATTTCCGGTCGTTTCCTGCGGCGCTGGGGCCGAGTTTCGGGCACCGGCAGTGGCGGATCCGTTAGAAGCTGCAGGTCGAGTTCTTCCAGAGCCATTAACAGGTGGTCCAGTTTCTCCGGATCATCCGCTTCGTTCGGCAGGTAGTTGTGGACCTGAGAAAAGTACAGATACCCCTGCTTCTGTCCGGTCGCGACCAGATCCCGAAGAGCTTCATCCAGGCGATGCATATCCGAAGGCTCCAAAAGTGTTTCACTTGAATCGGGGAACATCGTTCCCCGGCTGTGTCTTTCGAACGGACGTAATGCGGCGGAGTGCATCCCTGGTGTCGCTGTCAAGGTCGCTCGTTGACGTGGTGGTCAGCGCCATTTTTTGTTTCGACAACAAGATCTGATTTTTTTCTCGCCGTTGCAGCAGCGGGTGCAGCACCCGCTCCAGATGCAGCGGGACTGTCGTCCCGCTGGCAAACTCATCACCCGGCATCCGTTCGGTCATGAGTCCGGGAAGATCCTTTTCCTTTGCCGAGTCAAAAAGCGTGTTGATCAGACTAATTAGTCCCGGATCAGATTCCGCCGCTTCCACTACCCGGTGTATTTCCGGAAGCTCTCCGGCTTCCGCAACCAAATCAAAACACAGCTCCAGCAATCGCCGGTGCTGTTCCATCTGAAAGTCGTCAGCACCGACATGGTGCCGAATGTAGTCGGTGTACTCTGGACAACTGAGTATGATTTCCAGGACTTCCCGTTCGGCGTGGTCTTCCTTGCTGCGAGGCAGAACCGGAGTGGCCGGCACGGCACTGGCATCGTCGGTTGACCGAAGTCGAAACGCCGCGGTGGAAGCAGCCTGTTTTCGAAGTTCCTTAAGAGTCTGGCGAACGGTTTTTTCGTCGACGTGAATCTGCCAGCAGATCTTCCGCACAATCAGGTCTTCGCGGACCGTCGCCTGCAATCCCGGTGCCGCAGCCAGCATTCCCAGCATCTGCCGCAGAACCTGCTGACCGCCGCTGACGGAGTCCAGCCCGTAGCGGGAAGTCAGTGATTGCAACTTGTATTCCCACGCCTCCGGAGCCGCCTGAATCAGCGACTCGAATTCGTCCTTTCCGTGTTTTTCAAGATAGTCCGCCGGATCCTGCCCGTCGGGCAGTGTCAGTACCCGCAGGTCGAGATCCTGAGCCAGAAATCGTTCAATAGATCGTTCTGCGGCTCTCTGGCCCGCCTCATCACCGTCATAAATCAGAACAACTCGCTGAGAAAACCGTTTCAGAAACCGCACATGGTCTTCGGTCATTGCCGTTCCCAGAGTCGCCACCACGTTGGTGACTCCCGCCTGGTGACAGGCAATGCAGTCCATGTATCCTTCCACAACAATTGCTGTGCTGCTGCGTCGAATTGCGTCACGGGCCAGATCGAAGGCATAAAGAGTTTTCCTCTTCAGAAAAACGCTGCTCTCCGGACTGTTCCAGTATTTCGCGGGACTTTCGATGTTGCTTCCCGGCAACACTCGTCCGCCGAATGCAACCGGTTTGCTCCTTTCGTCAAGGATCGGAAACACGACTCGACCAACAAGGTTGTCGTAGTACCCCATCCCGTTTTGTTTTTCTCCGATCAAACCAACGCTCAGAAGTTGCTTCTCGGAAAACCGTCCGCGAGCCTTCTGCAGAAACCAGCCCCAGTCTTCCGGGTGGTATCCCAGCCGAAAACTTCGGATCGTTTCTTCCGTCAGGCTGCGACCGGCCAGATAGTTGCGGGCGATCGCCCCGGCCTCACCGATCCGCAGCGCCTGCTGCATCAGACCGGTGGCCCATTCGACGATCTCATACTGTGTGCCCTTGTTGTTCTCATGCTTTGCGGATGCATCAGAACGTTTTCGACGGGGCAGCTCCAGGCTGGCTCGCTTTGCCAGAATCTCGATCGCTTCGGGAAAGCTGACTTTCTGCGTTTCTATCACCCACCGAAAGCAGTCACCTCCTTCATTACAGGACCAGCAGCGATAGGACTGACGATCCGGGTAGACATGGAACGAAGGATTCCTGTCGTCATGAAACGGACACAGACCGATGTAATCCGTGCCGTTGCGAGTCGGTGTCAGGGCGACCGATTCCGAAACCAGATCCAGCAGATTGGTGCTCGCGCGAACCTGCTCCTTGAAATCGGCCCCGAATCCTTCGGACACAAGTTATCTCCAGCGCGTGGACGAACCAGTTGATCAACGATGAACTCGGGAGAACTGCCTCTCAACCGAGAATACTGACGCCGGGCGAATGTTCGCTCTCCAGCGAAAAGTCACTGACAACCGATGCTGGCGGTAAGCCACCGGATGGTCCGAACCCGGTTGCCGAAATGCCGTGAGACAGGGCAGGCAACGATCGTCAGGCGTCCGGCAATTTTATCTGACGGGCGGCTTTGGTCAAGAATTTCAACCGAACAGCCGACACGAAATCGCTTAACGCAAAGCCTGATGCCAGACAACGTTGCAGGTCTTCGCAACCCGTGATTCACGCGGAACCGGGTAAACTTCCGGCAACTTCCGAAGTGGTCCAACCCGCAGACTTCCCCGAGTGTCCCGCCCGGTGACCGTGCTCACCTGATGAAAGTCTCACATGTCCCGTCGCGTCATCGCTGTCACTTCCGGAGACGTTGCCGGTATCGGTCCGGAAACCATCGTCCGCGCCGTCGTTGCTGAAGACGTCGTCGCTGAATGCATTCCTCTGGTGATCGGTCATCCGCAGATACTTGAGCAGGCCATTGAATTGACCGGCCTGCACGATCACCTGGCCGTCCGCGAACTGACGACCGCGCCCGAATCCCGCGGGGAACTCGCCGGCGGTCTTCCGGAACCCCGCACCGGCCAGCCGCATGTCGTGGCCTGCTGGAATCCGGCGGGTGACGGAGTACTTAATGCGCCGAAACGCAGGGAAAACGCTGCATCCGGAGACGCCGCGTTCCAATATCTGACGGCTGCCGTCAATCTTGCGCGGCGTGGCATTGTCGACGCCATTGCCACGGCACCACTCAACAAAGCGGCCCTGTATCTTGCCGGTCATCATTTTCCGGGCCACACCGAAATCCTCGCGCAGCAATGTGGTGTGGACCAGTTCGCGATGATGCTGCATCTGCCCGAAACCCGACTGCAGCCGCTGCGTTCGCTGGTGCGACAGCACGGTCTCTCGCATGTCGACGCGACACATGGTCTTAGCATCGTCCATGTGACACTGCACACGTCGGTCGCCAGCGTGCCGACACTGCTGACGACCGACGGGATCATCGGGAAGATCCGGCTGATGGACGATTTCCTGCGACGCATTGGCTGTCAGCGTCGTTCCATCGGCGTGTGTGCGCTGAATCCTCATGGCGGAGAAAACGGACTTTTTGGAGACGAAGAATCCCGGCTGATCGTTCCGGCCGTGGAGACCTGTGCCGGATCGCACATCCATGTGACAGGCCCGCATCCCGTGGACACAGTTGTGCGGCGTGCGGTGGCCGGTGAGTTCGATGGACTTGTCGCGATGTATCACGATCAGGGGCAC
>CAZHET010000122.1:0-14080 GCA_964531585.1 uncultured Planctomycetaceae bacterium
ACCCTCAATTTCCAGCAGTGCGAAAACGTCTCACTCATGGCCGCGTGAGGTATAAACTGGTCACTCTGCAAAAAAGATCGGCATACAAACCTGTCATCCAGCGACATTTGACCGATCGACATCTAGTGCCGTGCCGCTCACAGATCAGAGCTACAGATCAGAGCTATTGTGAGTGAACCTGGGCACGGGCTGGGGTGTCAGGAATCTGGTGCTGACTGGAAATTCAGCGTGCGCAAGTTTTGTTCCCGGATTTCTGACAGCCAATGGCCTGAAAGGCCTATTGAGCAGCGAAGCTGCGGCAGCACATAGCTGCGGGTGTCAGCCCGCAGAAACCGGTCGCCAACAGCTTTCCTGAGCCGCGAAGCGGCGGCAGCAAAGTCGCTCTGCTGTCGCCGCTTCGCGGCTCAAACGGTCTTCGGACAATCGCTCTGCGGGATCACGCCCGCAGCGATGTGCTATCACGGCTACGCCGCTCAAAAACCTTCACAGCGTTGCCCCTGGCGGCGAATCGCAGGGAACAAGTCTGTCATCAACGATCTCCGAAAATACGGCAGTCAACACCAATCTTGTGACACACCAGGGCAATCGCCCTGCGGCTCGATCGCGGGCAGATTCTCATTTGCCGCACGCCTTTACGGCCGCATCTGAACGTTCGTCGCGTCGTCGGGAAGGATGATCACGCTGCCCGTCTTCAGCTTGTTCGGGTCCGCAAGCGTTCCCTTGTTCAGTCGCCAGATCTGAGTCCACCGAGAAGACCGGCCGAGGTGCTTTTCCGCGATCTCCGACAGGGTCTCGCGCTCACCGATTCGGTAGGCGGGAGTACCGTTGTCCTGGATGAAGAAACCCGACGGCAGCTGTTCTTTGGTCTGGTAGTCCCGGAACAGTTCCGGGTACCGGGTTTCCAGAATGTCCGGTTCGGGAATCAGCACCTTCATGCCAGGCCGCATCTTCTTCGGGTCAGAAATTCGGTGCTGGTTGTACAGCGCCAGGGCAGAGAAATAGCGAGCTGAGCCGTACGCTCGCATTGAAATGGACCAGTAGTTGTCGTTGGGCAGCACTTCGCAGATGTCACACGGTTCAGTTGTGTGAGCCGCCTGCCGCACACCATGATCGTAGTTGAATTCCTGCACGTTGAATGCGGACGACTGCGCAGCACGTGCCGACGAAGCTGGTGACGCAAACGTTGACGGGGCCTGACCGCCCGGCGAAGCGAACGAATCGAATTCCGCGGCGTCGCCATCATTGGCAGCAGCCGCGGGAGCAGGACGCTCATTCGTGCCGAAGCCGTCAAGCAGCAGCGACGGCGTCTTTTCCGTCGGCGCGTGTGTCGAGCCGTCTGATGTTTCGCCGTATGCGTCATCGAACGACGGAAGTTCCAGCATTGCGATTGCGGTGGACTTCGTCGGTGGCTGCGGTACCGGTGCCTGCGCCGGCACGAAATCGTCGAAGTCGGATTCGTCGACCGGCTGCAGCAAAGCGGGGTCTTCAACCGCAGCCAGCTCGTCCGAAAACCCGTCGAACGCATTGGTGTCAGCGTCGGCGTCGAATGCCGACCCGGCAGCGGTCACGGGTTCGCCGTTGGCTACAGGGGTGCCGCTGGTGACAGGGGCGCTGCTGGTGATCGTCGCCGCAGAAAAGTCGAACGCACCGGCGTCGAACTCGTCCGCGGGCTGCTCGCCAGCGTCTGCGGCTGCGATGCGATCTGCGTTCGCGTCCACAAACGCAAACGGGACGTCCTGCGAATCTGTCTGCGATTGAGTATTCGACTCAGCGGCATCCGGTTCGGAAAGCTGTGCCCAGTCGTCCGCGACAACCATCGTGGGTTCTGGTGCTGGGGCAGCCGACGGGAAATCTGCGAACAGACTTCCTTGCGGGAGTTCGTCGCTGGCGGCCACAGCGAACGGATCAGCGTTCTGCGATCCCGAGGATGCGGCGGTGGTCTCCGACGGCTGCACGACCGGTTCATCGAAATCGAACACGGCAGACGGCTGCACTGGGAGAGGTGAGTCTTCTCGCGGTTGCTGAACGGATGCCGTCGGCCGGAACAGGGAATTCCCGGACTGCATCGCGGCAGACGGCACCTCGCGATCGCCGAATGGATCGGCGTCGCGCGTCCTGAAGGAAGTCTGCAGCGTTTCCGGAACCGTGCCAGACTCCACCGGCAGAGTCTCGTGCAGCACAGTACTGCTCAGTGCGTTCGCGTTCTGCACGTTCTCGTTCTGCGCTGACGCGTCGGTGTCAGACGACGTCAAATTGGCTGCCGTCATGTTCAGCAACTGCTGCTGCCGGGCATCAAACTTTCGGTACACCAGAAACCCAAACGCGCACAGCAGAACGACGACCACACACATTCCCAGCCGTGCTTCAAGTGACACGCCGGAACGTTCCCCGCTACCGGTGGTCTCGGTGTCGGCTGGAGTGGATTGCGACGCTAGGTCGTCGGTTGCCACCGGGCCGCTCTCAGCTTTGCTGACCGGCTCCGGGGATTCAAACGGATTTCGGCGTGAGTGGCTTCCACGGGTGTCTTCGTCAGAACGTGCCATCCCTGCTGTCCTTTGAATGCGGATTTGACGATTCGATCTTCCAGTGAATGAAATGTCAGTACGACGGCAATTCCGCCGGGATTCATGATCTGCGGCAGCACGTCATTCATCGTGCGCTGCAGGTGCTCCAGTTCCTGATTGACCGCGATTCGCAACGCCTGAAACACACGCGTTGCCGGGTTCTTGTGTGATTTTGCTTTCGCCGCGGCGGGTATGGCTGCCAGAACGCAGGCTTCCAGATCCTGCGTTGTCTGAATTCCGCCGCGGGATCGCCGGCTGACGATTTCGTCCGCAATCCGGTCGGCGAATCGCTCTTCGCCAAAGTCGCGAAATAACTGCACCAGGTGAGAGCGATCGGCGCAGTTCAACAATTCGCTGGCTGGCTGGCCTGCAGCGGGATCGAAACGCATGTCCAGCGGGCCTCCCGCATCGAAACCGAAGCCTCGATCCGGATCGGCAAGTTGATCGGACGAGAGTCCCAAATCCAGTAACACGCGGTCGACGCCGGCGATATTTCGATCGGACAGGATCTCCTGAAGACGGACGTAAGACGATTGCAAAAGTACAGTATTTGGCTGGTCGATTTTTTCGGATGCCAGACGCAGCATCATGGGGTCCCGATCACAGGCGATCAATATTCCCGAACTGCCAAGACGTGACAGGATATCGCAGGAGTGGCCACCGGCACCGACTGTTCCGTCGATCACCGTCAGACCGGGCGCAAGCTGCAGATAGTGCAGCACTTCGCGTGGCATCACGGCAACGTGAACAGGGCGACTGGGCACGAAAGGTGTGGATTGGGGAAGGAGAGAGCGGGAGAATTGGGGGAGAGGAGAGGCTTCAGTACGAAGCGGCTCGAATCCTATGCGCCGCAGCGTGGGGCGCGAAGAGCAAAAAACCAGGGAGCATCCAGCCGTTCGCTCCTCGCACCATCATGGGGTCATCGGAGCGAACGGCTGTAGGCACTCGGTGAAGAGTGCCGCGCCCAGGAAGAAGGACGGTCCCTGTCCTTCCCATACTTCCGCGAAGCCCGGTAAAGCCTGCGGTAGGTTCCGGTTCATTCAGGCACTCAACGCTGAACGGGGACTGCCGCTGGTCAGACTAACCCTTGACCGGGCGTTCCAGAGCTGCAGTTTCTGCCTGAGGTTCGAAAATGATCTTATCCAGTGTGTCCGATGTCAGTTCGTCAAAATGAAAACTTGTCTGATCCAGGAATGACTCCCACGCCGCCTTATCCCAGATTTCCACGTGATCGTGAACTCCCAGTATGACGACTTCACGCTGCAGACCAGCGTGTGCAACCAGACGCTCCGGAATGCGAATGCGAGACTGCTTGTCGAGCACAACCCGCTCCGCCCGAGAATAAAACAGGCGCAGAAAGCTGCGTACATTAGCCCGCCCCGGCGACGCATTTGCGACCCGATTGGCGAACTCATCGAAGCCCTCTGGTGAGTAGACTGACAGGCAGCCTTCGTTGCCAGGCGCGAGGTACAGTTCCCGCACTTCAGACGAGGACATACCGTCCTTCAGTGGCTTGGGAATGGCCAGTCGCCACTTCTCGTCGATGGTGCGTTCAAATGTGCCCGTGAGTGCCATTGCGATCCGTGGCCCTATCGGCATCGTGCGACGTAAACGCTTTTTCTAAAATGACTTGCAGAAATTCATAGGCATCCCCATTGGCATCCCCATTTCTCCCCACGAGTCACCACAGAACGAGGAATTTAGTCGCTGGCGACGGTTCGTCAAGCGGAGCCCGGTTCAACCGAACACCTTTCGAGCACTCCGCCGAACGTAGGTCGTTACCCGGCACGGGATTGGCGAATTCCGGAATTTTCAGGACGCGGGTGGCTTAACGTTCCACGGCTCACGCAACGGCGGTGCTGACGCCTGAAATCCCGCGACAGGCTGCCGTACCAGACTGCCGACATGTGAGCCAGCAGTCTTTGCACGTCCGCGGCCATCAAAACACGTCGAGAATGAAGTGGTGACCGCTGTGATACGGCTTTTCCGTCGGGTAAAAGTTGTACCAGCTCTTCTGATACACCGGGATCCGCATTTCCGGGGAGTAGCGGTAGTACATGTGGTCGTACTGCTGCGGCTGCTGGAATGTGTGAGGATAGTAAACGTAGGGATAGTGGTAAAAACGCTGCCAGTCGGCTGCCTGACCAGGAGGTGCTGCCTTGGCGGGTGCACAAAGGCTGACAGAAACCGCTGCGGCAAACACAGCGATCATTGCGATGCGCTTCAACATTGTCGATCTCCGAATTCGGTCACTACGGTTTCTTAATGGCTTCTTCACGGTGAACGAATTCTCGGCCTGCGAACCAGTTCTGGACAACAATCGTCGTCACAATCGCCCCCGGAAACAGTCAATCCGGTTCGCAGGGCCGAGTTCGTCTCCTCGATCCCCGTCCGCGTTCGCGGACGTTTCTCGTTTGCCGCGAAGGAATCACCGCGCGGCATCCAGAGTTCGGGCATGGAGCCCGCCTTCCCACGAGGTGATACATCGGCGATTCCGCGCTCGCTGAATTACTACTTTCCGCAGAATCGTTACAGAGGGAGTGCTGAATGACGTCCGATATCCGCGACAGACTGATTCAACTGTGCAAGGTGCTGATCGACCAGCAAGCTGCTCGGATCGTTGTACCGGCTCAGGAGGCACACTCCGGTTTCTGGTTCGGTGGCGGTAATCTGGCGGAGGCTCCGGACGGAACGCTGTACCTGATCGGCCGCTATCGCAACTCCGGCGACTCGCGCACCGGGACGGCTGCCGGAGCACGCGGGCTGGAGCTGGCGGTGTTCTGTTCGACGGATCGTGGCGGGACATTCGAAAAAGTTTGCTCCTGGAACAAAGCAGCGCTCGACAGTCCCTCCGGCAGGGTGCTGTCGATTGAAGGCAGTTGTCTGCGGTTCACTGATGATGGCGTCGAGATCTTCGTTTCGACCGAGAAATCGGACGTCCCCTACCCGCCGCAGGTCGCGGAATTTCTCAAGCCAGGCGCTGGCGTGTGGACGATTGATGTGCTGCGAGCGCCTTCGATCGAAGCGTTGCGAACAGCGCCGGTGGAAGCGGCGTTTACCAGCAACTGCCCGCAACATCTGCACGTGAAGGATCCATTCTTCTGGCCAACAGCCGACGGCGTCCGACTGGGATACTGCAGTCATCCGTTCGGCTGGTCGAGTTCAAACACGGGTTTGGCTGACCTGCCGGCTGCCGGGCAGATCGTCACGAATCCGCGACACGGCATCTTTCCGCGCGGGACGACATGGGATGTCGCGATGACGCGCGGCACCAGCGTTCTGCCGATTCCGCCGGTGGGTGCCTTTGCCGGACTAAGCTGCAGTGTGCTGTTTTATTGCGGCGGTGAATGCCTGCGTCCACTGGATGAGCACGCCACGGCGATGAGTCGTCCGCGGGGTTACAGCTGCGAAGAACTGGGCGGAGCCGCCGTGTACTTCGATGACGACATCGCGTCGGCTGAGCGACTGTCAGATCTGCTGCCGTTGTTTGTCAGTCCGTGGGGAACTGCCTGCAGTCGATATGTGGATGTTCTGCGGACCGGCGACGGCTACTACGCCACGTGGCAGCAGTCTCAGCCGGATCTGTCTCAGCCGCTCGTCATGAATTTCGTGCCACAGCAGTTGGTCCAGGACATCCTGCACTGAGCAACTTCCTTGTGGAATGCGCAGCGCCTGACGTGACGTCATTGTGGCAGACCTGTCTGTCCGCATCGGATGCACTAAAGATTCCGGTTAAATGTGATCGATGTTTCCGTGGGAGCAGCCTGCGCGCACCGGCAAAGTCTGCCGGTCTTGCCGTCGACCCTTCATGCGGATACACGGATGTACCATTATCACTTCGGATTTCACGGAAAGCCGTTTCAGTCCGCTCTGCCTGAGCGTGCGTTCTTCCCGTCGGCGTCGCTGCGTCAGATCATTCCCGTCGCGTTGCATACATTAAGGTCGGATCTGGGAGTGGCTGTGCTGACCGGTCCCGCCGGCATCGGCAAATCGACGCTGCTGAAACACCTGGAACGCAGTCTGCAGACGGACGGCCAGTCGGTGGTCTTCTCCGCCGGAGCGATGCAAAATGCCGCGGCGATGCTGGGCCTGCTGCAGCGACGCCTGCGTGCCGCGCACGCGACTGCGGATCAGGCAACTGAAACGCCTGCCAAATGCGGAACCGCCGAACACTGGCAGGTCGTCGACCGCCTGGCTCAGACGGTCGACTTCTGGGGACCGCTGATCGTGCTGATGGACGACGCGCACCTGGCCGGTCCCGAAATTTTTTCCGAACTGCGTGCGCTGCTGGAAGAAGAAGTGGACGGTCGCAGACTGGTGCGCGTTCTGGTTTCAGGAGCCCTGTCTCTGGAAGACGTCCTGGCCGCTCCTGCGATGACGGACTTCGCTCAGAAAATTCGCTCGCACGTGTTTCTTGAACCGCTGCGGTCGAACGAAGCGGTCGCGTACCTTACGACCCACCTTCGAGCAGTCGGCGGAGACATAGCCCGCATCTTTCAGCCCACAGCAATGGAGCCCATCGTCGCCGCGGCGGACGGAGTTCCTCGCAATCTGAATCTGCTGGCCGACGAAGCGCTGCTGGTCGCATCAGAAGCATGTGCACCCCAGGTCACGGCCGCTCACGTCGACATGGCGCTGCGTCGCCTGCAGCACCTGCCGTATGCGTGGAACGTATCACTCACTGACAAAGCCGATGGCGAATCACGGGATGACCCCGCGGAAACGACGGATGTCGCGGCTTCACCTGGCAGCACCTTCAGCAGTGAAGGCGTCATCGAAATCGGTGCACCGGTGCCTGGCGACGCAAGCCGTGATCAGGAATCTGTCCGCGACGACCCGGCACACTTTGCACCCGAGATTCGGCCTGCTGTGGCCGCCTGCGGCGTGATCGAAGTCGGTGCGGTTGACGTTTCGGATCCCGCCGCTGAGTTCGAAGGAGTGCTCGACCCCGTTGCCTTCGCCGATGTCGCTGATTCCGATGAGTGTCCCAGCGATTACGACACTGCTGTCGATGAGCTGACGGGACTGGGTTCCCGCCTGTGCGGGAATGACGGGGGCACCAGCCGGTGCGCGAATGATGAGTGTGCCAGCGATTACGAAACTGCTGTCGAAGTGGGATCAGGTGACGCTGACGAGGCAATAGCGGATGATGCGCTGCCGCGTCCGGCGCTGCAGGAATTCGATTTATGGATGCCTCCCGGAAGCTGGCCTGCTCACACTGTGCCGACGACAGGGGCGAACGACGCGACCGCGGGCGGATCGGCGAGTTCGGGCTGGGTCCGGCAGGACCGTGACGTCACTCCGATGCCGGTGTTCGATCGGTACACATGGCAGGAGTACGGTCGGGACGTGTCGTTCGCTGACACCGTCGGACGGCGCTATGTCGAAGTGCCGTGTCTGGCCAGCGTCTGGCCGCCGGACCTGACCGGACTCGCTCCACTCACACAGATTCCCATCGAAGATCTTCGCGAGAGTCTTGCCGTCATCAACCTGCAGCGGCAGGTGCTGGACATGGAAGCAGCGATTGACCTGTCGGAGTGCGATCTGGACGACGACGATCTGCTTCCGGCTGCCGCACATTTCGCCGAAACCGCAGGTACCGATTCTCCGGACGATACGGACTCACCGGCCAATTCAGACGACGAATCGGACAGCATTCGTTCAGCGGAGTTTGAGCGCGACTTGTCATGCTGCGCGGAGCACGATGACTGCACCGACGAGATCCCGGACGAACCGATAACGGCGAGCGCTGAACTTGCTGGCGAACCGCTGAGCGATGCGGAGTCGATTGACGACCTGCTGCCCTGGAATAGTCCACTTGCCGATCCGGCAGAAGCACCCTTGCCGGCAGAAGCACCCTTGCGGCAATTCATGCCCACATCGAGCGACGATGATATTCTGCCGGCGTTTTCTGACCTGCATCCGCTGGAATTCGACGATGGCGAACCAGTCGGCTTAGTCGCAGGTTCGGCCGAAGTCGTTTCCGGGAACCCGGCCTGGGGTTCGCCGTTTGAGGGGGCGAAACAGCCCGCCGAGTGGCACGATGGCCAGCTCCTGGACTGCGGCGCACCCGGCACACCAGACTCTCAGGAGACAGCGGAGGAGACTTCGTCAGTCGATATCATTTCACTGCCGATTGGCGACAGTGAACAGCCGATTAGCGACAGTGAACAGGCAGCTGACGATGCCACCTCCGGGCTGCACGAGCAGCAGCACTCACAGGTTCCGAAAGTCGAACGGCTGTTTACGCTGCCGGTGCCGATCAGCCAGGTCAACCTGTCGCGACGCGACGGAGCGTACTCAGACCTGCCGCATTCCCCGGTGACCGATGCATTGCTGCGAATCGACAACGCCGGAGACGTGTTGGACTCTGCTCCCGAAAACGCAATGGCGCGCAGCCGAATGCCGGACGACGACTTCGTGATGGACAGCCCCGGCGATCTATCCGAAGGTGTGTATGAATCCGATGATGAGTCCGACGAAGCGGTGCTGCCGGACGGCAGACTTTCGTCGGACGGCAGGCTGCGCTTCGAGACGCTGTTCACCAGACTGCGTCAGCGCCGACCCGGCGGCCGATAACGCTCCGGCGCGAATTCCCCGTCTTCGAGCGAATTCCGCCAGGCATCGGTTTGGCGGCAGAATTTCCACGCATTCAGGCACCGACACGCCCAGTCAGGAACAGATTCATGTCCACTCCGGTAGAAACCAAAGCGGTCGCTCTCCATAATCGCCGTCGACTCAGCAAGACATTGATTGCATCCGGTAACCAGCTCGTGACGGAAAGACATCAAGGAAACGGAACAATGAACTGCCAGGGCTCCGGGACTGCCGAACTGGTCGGCAGCACTTTCGATGCTCCCACTGACGGCTCCAGCCTCTATCGCTATCTGGGCGCGCACTTTTTTGAAAGCGGCGTTCGCTTCGCCGTGTGGGCACCCAACGCGCGCGAAGTGTCGGTGATCAGCGATGGCAACGGGTGGACTCACAGTCGCGACTGGCTTGACGGCAGCGACAGCGGTGTGTGGACCGGATTCGTTCCGGGAGCGGTCCCGGGCACTCGCTACAAGTACGCCATTCGCGATCAGTCCGGCCACATTCACGAAAAGGCCGATCCGTTTGCCTTCTACTCAGAACTGCGTCCGGGAACCGCTTCGATCATCTGGAGCCTGCGAGACTTTGACTGGCACGACGCCGCATGGATTCACCAGCGTGAACGCACGAACTGGCTGGAAGCTCCCGTTTCCATTTACGAAATGCATCCCGGCTCCTGGCGTCGCCCGAGCGATGGCCGCGTCTTCCATAATTACCGCGAACTGGCCCATCAGCTAACCGATTACCTCAAAGAAACCGGCTACACACATGTGCAACTGATGCCCGTTACCGAACACCCGTTCGACGGATCGTGGGGTTACCAGACAACCGGCTATTTCGCTCCTACCAGCCGCTTCGGCAAGCCTCACGATTTCCAGTACTTTGTCGACCATCTGCATCAGAACAACATCGGTGTGATCATCGACTGGGTTCCGGGCCACTTTCCCACAGACGCTCACGGCCTGGCGCATTTCGACGGAACTCATCTGTACGAGCATCAGGATCCGCGACTGGGCTTTCACCCGGACTGGAACACTCTGATCTTCAACTACGGCCGCCGTGAAGTTTCTGAGTTTCTGATGTCCAGTGCCCGGTTCTGGTGCGACGTCTATCACGTGGATGGCATTCGAGTCGACGCAGTGGCGTCGATGCTGTACCTGGATTATTCGCGGGATTCGGATCAGTGGATTCCGAATCAGCACGGCGGACGAGAAAATCTGGAAGCCATTCGGTTTCTGCGGGATTTCAACACGATGCTGCACGCCGAATTTCCGGGTATCATGAGCATCGCGGAAGAATCAACCGCATGGGGCGGAGTCTCCCGGCCGGTCTACACCGGCGGCCTGGGTTTCACGATGAAGTGGGACATGGGCTGGATGAATGACACGCTGAGATTCATGCAGCGCGATCCGATTCACCGGTCATGGCACCTGAACGACCTGACGTTCCGCGGTATCTATGCGTTCACGGAAAATTTTGTGCTGCCATTGTCACACGACGAAGTCGTACACGGCAAAGGTTCACTGCTGGCCCAGATGCCCGGCGATCCCTGGCAGAAGTTTGCCAACCTGCGGCTGCTATACGGCATGCAGTACGCGACTCCCGGCAAGAAGCTGCAGTTTATGGGGGACGAGATCGGCCAGTGGAACGAATGGAATCACGACGGCGAGATCGACTGGGTCGTGCGGAACTTCGATACTCACGAAGGCATCCGCAGGCTGATCTGTGACGCAAACCGCATCTATGTGGCTGAAAAGGCGCTGCACCAGACGGACGTGATTCCCGAAGGGTTCCGCTGGGTGGTCGGAGACGACCACAGCAACGTGGTGGTTGCCTTCATTCGGCAGACCGTCGACAAATCCGAACAGATACTGGTGATTGCCAACCTGACGCCGGCACCGCGAGGCCCGTATCGGGTCGGTGTCCCACGGGCGGGATTCTACGAGGAGATCTTCAACAGCGATGCGGAATGGTACGGCGGCTCCGGGATTGGCAACAAAGGAGGAGTCGCCAGCTCGAAGATCGCTTCCCACGGCTTCACGGACAGCGTGGATGTGACCGTGCCGCCTCTGTCCGTCGTGATGTTCAAAGCGATGGCCAGCCGTCCGCTGGAAGACACCGTCAAGACGGCAAAAGAAGAGCCCGTCAAAACGGCAAAGGAAGAGCCCGTCAAAACGGCAGCGGCCCTGCCTGCGGCCACACTCAGGAACTGACCTGCCTCGCCGTCCGACTCGCGATTAGCGCGGACGTTCAGGATCCGGCGTCGCGGGCGCGGGTGACTCATCGTCAGGGTGCAGCGTGTCGTATTGTTCCATCAGCACCGACGGACAGGTCTCCTCCTGTTCGCACTGCCGACAGATCACACGGATCAGGTCGGACCCCCCGAGTCTCAGGTGATGCGTTTCGCACAGTTGGTACAGGTCTTTCAGGTGAGTGCAGACCATCGCGAGGGCTCCTGAATTTTTTTCCGTGACGAGCGCGGCCGCAGGCAGAGCGACGGAGAATTCCGCGGATTGTATGGTTCGACAGAAACCTTTTCCGCCACAGAGTTTACGTCGGAAGCCGCACCACGACCGGCGTTGACGGCATTTCCCGTCCCGGAGTATACTCGAAAACGTGATCGAAGGAACGACCACACCAGCCGCGACGATATTGCCCCGGCTCTCCGCGCGGCAGTGCATTCAGGGACGAGATTCATGCACGAAGCAGGCGCGCACGCACGTGACGTCATCCCGCTCAGCGCCATCGAACAATTGCGGGAAGCGCAGGCCATCATTCGTCAGGAGGCCGACGCGCTGCAGCGACTGGCGGCGACTCTGGACTCGTCATTCTGCGACGCTGTGCAGATGATCGCCACGTGCCATGGCCGAGTGATCGTCACGGGCGTAGGCAAAGCCGGGCTGATCGGCCAGAAGGTGGTCGCGACGCTGTCCAGCACGGGAACCGCCGCCTATTTTCTGCATCCCACGGAAGCCGTTCATGGTGATCTGGGCAGTGTCCGTGCCGACGACATCGTCATCGCGTTTTCGAACAGCGGCGAATCGGACGAAGTGCTGAAGCTGGTTCCTGCACTCAGAAAGATTGGAGCCGCGCTGATCGCGGTGACTCGCGACACACACAATTCGCTCAGCCGCCTGGCGAACGTCACACTGCCGCTGGGCAGGCATCCCGAAGCCGGCCCGCTGCAGTTGGCACCGAGTTCCAGTACCGCCGTGATGCTGGCGCTCGGCGATGCATTGGCGCTGGTTCTTAGCCGCCTGAAGGGTTTTTCTCAGCAGGACTTCGCTCGGTTTCATCCGGCTGGCAGCCTGGGACAGAAGCTGCGACCGGTGCACGAAGTCATGCGTCGGGGGGCACAGCTTCGAATCGCCAGAGACAGCGAAACCGTCCGGCAGGTCCTGATTGAGCACCGCTGCCCCGGTCGCCGATCAGGGGCGGTGATCCTGACCACCAGCGATGGTCGAATCGCGGGCATTTTCACTGACAGTGATCTGGCGCGGCTGTTCGAACAGCGCTGCGAAGATCGACTCGACCGGCCCATCAGCGAAGTCATGACCGTGAACCCGACGACCGTCCGTAACGACGTGCTGCTGCCGGAAGTGATTCAGCTGATGTCGGACCGCAAGCTGAGTGAACTGCCGGTGATCGATCAGCACAGGCGGCCGGTTGGTCTGGTCGACATTACAGACGTGATCTCCGTCCCGGTCGCGGAGCACGCCGCCGACACACACCACGAAATCAATTCTGCAGCATGAGTTCCGGCCGATCTGACATTCGTATGGCCTACAGCGGTGGAGTGGCCATCCTGCTGCTGACGGCGTACTTCGGATATTCCGCGCTGCTGTCACCGCTGCTGGATGTCAAACGTCGCGAGCAGCCCGGCTCACCGCTGCGACCGGAGTCCTCGCAGCCGTCGAGTGCGAAGGAACTGGCCCGGCACTGGTTTCCCGCGGATTCCTGGGTGGCGCGGTGCGGCAATGACCTCCACGATGGCCAGCGCTATCTTTACTACGAAACATCCACCACGACGGACGATGGCTATACGCTGAAGGCCACACCCGTCGCCCTGCTGTGGCTGGACGAACATCCGCAGGCCAACAGCGTGCCGGTGACCGTCCTGGCCGACGGCGCAAGACTACGAACTTCGGAAAAACTGTCTCCGGACAGCGGCGGCATCGGTCGCATCGTCGGCGGAGTTCTGGACGGAAGCGTCCGTGTCCGAGGGCCTCGCAATCTGAGAATCGACGGCGACACGTTCAGCATCTCGGAAGACTCATTGACGCTGACTTCGAGCCATCCGGTCAAATTCGGCTGGGAAGACCACATCGGCGAAGCGGCCAGCGGTGTCGAAATCGTGATGCACACACCGCAGGAGGGGCTGCAGCGGGATGGGCTGCTGTCGGTCTCAGATGTCAGCGAAGTGCGGCTCAACGGTCGAGTCAGCTGCAACATGGTGTTTCGAGCACGCCGGGCTGACGAGGAGGATATTCGCATTCGTGTGACTGCGGCCGACGGTTTCAAGTTCGATGTCGATACACGGATCGCCACGTTCTACGGGCTGCACAAGCGGTCACAAAGTTCCGGGGGCCGGCCTCAGGACCAGGTGCATGTGACACGTTTTGCCAGCGACGGCACGAAGGATCAGCTCGTTTGCTCACAATTGAAAATGGTGTTCCGGCCCGAAGTGTCAGCGGTCACCGGAGAAGTCCAGCCGGGTCGCCTGCGTCTGGAACACGTCATCGCAGAAGGTGAGCAGGTCGTGTTTCAGTCGGAGGCTCACGGCGTCACCGCCTGGATGACCGAACTGGCTTATTTCGTCGACGAACGGCGCATTCAGATGCGGAACACCAACCGCAATGCGGAAGACCGTCCGCTGCCCGTGGCCATCAAACAGGACGGAAGCCTGCTGAGAGTCAGTGAGCTGC
>CAZHET010000123.1:0-14068 GCA_964531585.1 uncultured Planctomycetaceae bacterium
TCACGAGTCCTGACGCACGGGACTCGTGACCTCGTCCACTACGAACTGCGCCATTATTGCCGCTCATAACAAAGTGGAGTATCCGAACAAGCCGCTAAAACCCTCGACCGCCGCCAAACCCGCCGCCGCCAGCTCCACCACCAAATCCACCGCCGCCTCCGGCATTCTGACCACCACGTCCGCCGGCTTGCCCACCGCCCTGCAACATTTGATTGAAGACGCGTGGGGCTTCGATGCCGCGAACACCGATCGTCTGCGGCGATGAAACGTGTACGCGAGCATCGGCATCGGCGACACCGGCTGTTTGCAACGAAGCCACAACTGCCGATCGTCGAGCTGCATTCAGTTGCTGAGTTCGCAACGTCGCTTTCGCCAGAGTCTCGTCGTACTTCGGCAGAACGGGTTCTTCTTCCAGCAGCACATCATCATTTTGCTGTGCCAAATGCTGAGCCAGTTGCGGCATCTGTCGAACTGCCTCCGGCCCTGGTTCAGCGCCGCCGTTGAACCAGGCATTGCGATGGATGACAAATTCGTCAGACTTTGCCGCACACCGCATGGCGTCATTCCATTCGTTGACATAAGTGCCGGGTTTCGTGGGAACGGCATCGGGACAGAAATCATCTGGCCGCTGGCAGTCTGATACCTCGCAGTGTCCGGAGCGACAATTTCCGGAGCGACAATTTCCGGAACATGCGGCGCCGGTGTGCGACGAACCGGTGAGTGTTCGACAGTCCGCATCTTCACCACAGTCACGACGAGTCATCGATGACGTGGCACAACCGGACGCAATAGTCGTCAACAACAGAAACATGCTGATCCACTGTGAATTCTTCATCGTTGGCCTCCGTTCAGGTCAATCGGCTGCAGCGTCATTGCGTCGGTTGATTCCGGGATTACCTGCGGTGGCAGATATTGCATTGGCTGCGGAATGGCGTCAGACCGAAATCGGTGTTCGACATCGACGGCTTGTGTTTGGCCAGGCAGATGCGCCGGTGGACACAGCAGCCCGTTGGAATGACCCGGCTGACCAATGATCAGTCGTTGTTCGCAGCGGCGAAACGCTTTCATTTTCTGCAGGTCCGTGCGAACCGGACTGCGGTAATCTTCCGCCATGTGCCCCGTCAAACTGCCTCGCAGAAAGAACTCCACATCATCCGGTTCAAAGTAATCTGAACCAGGCAACGCAGGCGTCGGGCGTTCATGATCAACCGGACCGACAAGGTAAGGTGTGACAAGGATGACCAGTTCCTGTTCGGAGTAAGATGTTCCGTCGTTGGAGAATAGTCGACCGAGTCCGGGTATGTCACCGATGAAGGGAACTCGTGCTGATGTTCCGTTGAGGTTGTTTTGAATGAGGCCAGCGACAGCCAGGGTTTGCCCCTCACGCAATTCAACGGTATTGCTGAATGCGCGAGTGTCCAAGCCGGGAACGTCGGTGCTGCCCACCTGACCTCCACCGCCTTCGTTCCGTGTGCTGACACTGGCTTGTAATGTAAGGCGGATTCTGTCTCCATCAGTCACCACGGGCAAAAATTGCAGTTGTACGCCGAAGTTCTGAAAGATCACGCCCTGCAGGCCGGCCGCCGTCTGGCCCGTGACCACTGGCACTGGAAAGCTTCCGCCGACGTTGAAGTTCGCGGGCTGCCCATTCAATGTCGTCAACGTTGGTTCGGCCAGTGAACGAGCAAGATTCAGTCGCTTCAGAGCCGAAATGGCCAGATCAAAATCGGTCTGATCCAGCACCAGAGTTCCACCCGCTGCCGGTGTTCCCAGCGTTGTGAAAAAACGAACTGCGTCGCCAGCCGATCCCACCTGCAGGTCCGCCCCGATGGCGCGTGACGCGCTGCGGTTCACTTCGGCGATGGTCACCTTCAGCATCACCTGATGAACACCGGCAATCTCAAGCATATTGATCACGCGGTTATTAATGCGTCCCTGATTGATGCCACTGCTGTTGTCGCCACGTAGCGCGCCGGGCAGACTTCCGGCTTCCTGAATCAGCTCTGAATTAACCGAAAAAAATTCAACCTGTTCGATCAACTCCTCTTCCTGGTCACGTCGACCACCGGGAATGCTCGCCCCGACGATGCGGGCGATTTGTGACGCTTCTTCCACATCCTTCGCTTTGCCCCGCAGCAGCACCTGACTGCCAACCCACGACAACTGCACGCTGCTGTTGGGAAAGGCGTAGTTGACCTCTCGCTGCAGTGCCTGAAGCTGAACTTCGTAACCTCGGTTGCGAGCCACCGCGGCCGGACCATCACTGCCGCTGTCGTCTGCCACATGAACCAGCCAGCTCACCGGCTCTTCTCCGTCCGGCGACGTGTCGCTGGCAAACCACATCGTCAGCATCGTGGTTCCGATGGACAATGGCTCGATGGCCAGGCGATGCGGTGATTCGGGATCGATATACCGGACCGCCACAATGCCCGCTCCGCTTTCCGGGATATAAGTGCGAAGTGGTGGCTGTCGCAGAGTCAAGATATGCGGCAGGCCGATCCGCAGATTCAATTCCTCTTCCGCTGACGTTTCTCGCAGAATGTATTTTGAAGACGTACCGCTGTCTGATGCCGTCTTCGATGACTGCGGCTGCGGGGCAATGGCCTTTCGCTGGAACTGAGCGAGCGCCGTGCGCTGCAAAGCGGCATTGCCGGACTGCGGGTTCGGAGTCTGCACAACAGGAACAGGAACAGGAACGCGAGCCTGCGGTCCATTGATCGATTGCCCTTCATCGGCCATCCCCGCCAACTGGATGCGAGGTTCGTGGCGGCGTGCAGGTTCAGTCGTTCGTGCGGGTAAATTTCGATGGACCGCGTTTGCGTCTGAAAGCTGCGAAATTCGCACCACACCTGCTGTATCACTTGCACTCGGCGCTGAACGATTCTGACACCAGGCGACGGACGGCAGTGCAAAGCTGGCCAGCATCAGGCTCAGCAAAGCATTGCGAGCACCCATGAGCTGCTGAATTTTCTGGTCGAATTTCATACGTCCCCCCAACGTTCACCCGGCGCGCATACGCGGGATGCAGACAATGTCCGACCAGACATAGCGGTTGTATCGGTTAATCTGATTGGAGGGTTGAGTGAATTCAGGAAAAGTCTGCGGCCTGCTGACTGTGGTTGCTCACTTGAGACAGCGATTGCACGCACCTCGGCACAGCATGACCATCGGAGGCGACAACCAAAACTCGATCACCTTCGCGCAGAACGGCTGTTTCCGCCGGAAGTTCCAGAACCGCCCGTGTCTGTCCAGGTCCCGAGCAGGCTCGCCATGGGCGCACCGCGCGGCGCACCTGCAGAATCGTTCCGTGAGCATCAATCATCACGACGTCAATGGAGAACCGCATCCAATGAGTGTGAACCGATCGACAGGGAACAATCAACAGCCCTTCGCCCGGCGGCAGCTCGCGTCGAAACTGCAGGCCGCGAAAGCGACTCCAGAAGGTGGCGGCCAGTTGCAATCGCGGTACCAGTACCTCGGCGGTGTCCGGGTTGATGAGCTGATATTTTGTGTCAGCAGGTTGGCTCACGGATCTGGCGTCGCTGCCTGAGCAGATGTCTCTCGATCGGCAAGTCCCAGTTGCAGGACGGACAGCACGCGTTTCATGTCGTGGCTGAGCATCGCGGCCGGATCGAGCCACAGGCCAGGAAAGACCTGGCTTTTCAGAATGCCATCTTCGGTGGCAGGCAGAGTTTCATAGCATCCGTTGGTCAGCACAAACCAGTCAATCGCTCGATCTCGAGTCCGCCACACGATGTATTCCAGAACACCGTTTCGCTGATACGCGTGTTTCTTATCGTGCAAGTCGTAGCTCACACTGCTGGAAGCGACTTCCGCAATCAGTTCGGGCGGTCCCGTTACATAGCCGTCACGCAGTTTTGACTGGCCGCCGTGCTCTTCCTTGATTCGCAGATAACAGTCCGGCTGTGGAGCGTTTTCCAGGTCAAGGTGCAGCGTGCTGTTATCGCCGCTTTCAAGCCCAGGCACATAAGCCTGGTAGTATCCCAGCCATGTCAACAGCTTTGCGTGAGGTGCGCCATGCCCTTCAGCCGAAACGGGAGAACCCATGTGAACAACTCCTTCGACAAGTTCAATATCCGAACGATCCGGCATCTGCTGATATCGGCGCAGAAACTCCGGACGGCTCATCCGATCGCCGGGTTCCAGCAAGTCCGGCGAACTGCGGCGTGATGAAGCAGGCGGGTCTGAATGTGTGGTCGTGATCGTGCTCATACAAACTCCTTTCAATCAGTCCCGAATTGTACTCCGGAAAAGCGGTCAGCCCAAATACAAAGCGACTCATTGCCGACTCTACAAACAAAAATCCCGTTCACTCAAACAGCTATCTGGTCTGAATAAACGTCTCTGCCATTTTGAACAACTGCACAAAGGCGGGGCCCAGAGTCCACACAAACAGGCCGGGAAGGAAGCAAACGACCAGCGGGATGACGCGTTTCGTCGGAAGAGCGTTAGCGAAAGCGATCGATCGCTCTCGTCGCCGAGCTCGAACGTCATCGGCCTGAAGTCGCAGCACTCGCGCGATGCCCATGCCCAGTTGTTCTGCCTGGACCATCGCCGAAGTGAAGACGGATACCGATGCGATATCAAGCCGCGATGAAAACCGCCGCAGGCTTTGAGTTCTCGGGCGTCCTGCCAGCAGGTCCGCCTGAAAGCGACGCAGTTCTTCCGCCAGCGGTCGTCCGGCCAGGCGAGTCTTCAGGATTCGCGACAGGGCCGCGTCGAACCCCAGCCCCGCTTCACTCAGCGTAGACAACAACTCCAGCGCCATCGGCAGGTCCTGTTCCACCAGTTCGACTCGCTTGCGCCGAATTGCTCGCACCACCAGCCACGGAGTCGCCGTCAGAATGATCAGCAGCATCCATGGTGCGACCCAGATGACGGGAAGAAATGTTTCTCCAACACCACCAGGAACCTGAACGATGCTGACTTCCATCAGCCGTTGAATTCCGGACCATCGGATACCGACAGCCACCAGCGTTCCCAGTAACAGCAGCGTCAGCGTCACCGCTATGAAAATGACATCGGCACCGGAGCGACGAAAGCCAGCCAGAAACAGCCAACGTGAAAGCCACCAGCGATCGTCCTGATCGACTTCGCTTGTGGCCACGACAGGTTGAGTGAAATCTTCCCATCGTTGTTGCACGGCGGACTGCATCCACAATCGCCGCAACAGCAGAACAACGCCAATGACGATGCCGCCGATGAAGATCAGGCCAAGCAGAAATTTCACGAGCGGGACTCCTGAAGACCGCGCTGATCGCCGCTAACCCCGGCTCCGCGCGCGACACAACGCTCCCCTCTTCCCCGCCTTCGATTTTCCATGCTGTGCCGCTTGCCAACGGGGGAGAGGGGCTGGGGGTGAGGGGAACCGGCGGAGCATTGCCCTCGCGCCGCAGACCCCTCTCCCCCAAGAATCCGGGCGCAACCGAACAGCGATTCACGCCGCATGGTCCGGATTCTTGAGGGCGAGGGGAGCCAGGCAGGCGCGCGAAAAATCGTCACCCACCGAAACTCCTGGCGAATTCCGCTACAGACGAATCCGGGACTTTGGTTCGCACCCATGTCAAAACCTCGGCTTGCTGATGAGGTTCATCCAGGCGATCCCCACCGCCTGCAGCAGAACGGACCCGGCCACGAAATAGCCACCGACGGTGGACGTGACAAATTCATTCATCTGTTCGGGACCGTTGTTGCGAACAATCAACGCCACAAAATACGTCAGTGCAATCAGTGCGATGGTCGAAAACTGCGACTGAGCTGTGTTGGATCGAATACGCCGCGACACTTCGATCCGATCGCGTATTGTGCGTGCGACGGTGGTGAGTGTTGACGTCAGCTTGCCGCCGACTTCCCAGTGAACCGACAACGCAGACGTAAACAGAAGAAAGGTTTCCAACGGGACTCGTTCTGCCAGCGACGTGAAAACAGCCGCCGGCGAATCACCCAGTCGAATCCGCCCCGACACGTCTTCCAGATACGGTTTCAGCGGTGTTTTCGTTTCCACGATGGCGGCGTCCATGGCAGAACCCACGCTGGCTCCGGCACCAACGGCTCCGATCATGATGTCGATGGCATCGGCGAGCTGCCGTTCCAGCATCGCGGCGTGTCGAGCAGCAAGGAAGGCTTCCACCTGAGCCACCAGTAGACCAACCATCAGCGCCGCGGAGACTGCGTAGACGGCTCGAAACTGAAACCCGAAGGCCATTGTCAGTCCGACAAGCAGTGCCAAAGCCCACGGAACCCACATCCACGGTCGGCGCAGACGTCGACCGGATGGTTCGATGGACACCGAACCCGGTTGCTGCGCATCTGCATCGCTGAAATTCAGACGTTCCCATGCGGCCTCGCGACGGCGCTGCGATTGCCAGAACAGAAAGACGCCGACCAGCAGGGCCAGCCAGATGATTGCGATCACCCATGCCATATCAGTTTACCGGTGGCTGAAACAGGTGCATGGGAACATCCATGTTGTTCGCTCGCATCGCTTCCACTACGCGCGGCACAATTCCGGTCGCTTCAAACTGCCCCGCAATGCGTTTTCCCTGACGCCCGCGCGAACGAAAACGGAAGATGTCCTGCAACTGCGGCGTGTCACCTTCCATGCCCGTCAGTTCGCTCACGCTTTCAATCCGCCGCACGCCGTCTTCGTAACGACGGATTTGCACGACCAGTTGAATGGCCGACACAATCTGTTCGCGGATGGCTCGTGACGGCAGATCCAGCCCCGCCATCAGCACCATGGTTTCCAGTCGAGCGATCGCGTCGCGGGCACTGTTGGCATGAATGGTGGTCAGACTTCCGTCATGACCAGTGTTCATCGCCTGCAGCATGTCCAGAGCCTCACCGGCACGGACTTCGCCGACGATGATGCGGTCGGGCCGCATGCGCAGAGCATTGATCACCAGGTCGCGCGCCGCGATTTTGCCCAGGCCTTCAATATTGGGCGGACGAGTTTCCATGCGGACGACATGCCGTTGATCGAGAATCAGTTCGGCCGCGTCTTCGATGGTGACGATGCGTTCGCGATCGGGAATCGCTTCGGCAATGGCTCCCAGAAACGTCGACTTGCCGGAACCCGTGCCTCCGGCAATCAGAATGTTTTTGCGGCCCTGAATCACCAGCTGCATGAACTGACGGATGGCCGGTGAAAACATTCCCAGTTCCATCAGATCATCGCGGCGTAATCGGCGCTTGCCGAAGCGGCGAATGGACAACGTGGGTCCATCCAGTGTCACTGGCGGCAAGGTCGCGTTGACTCGACTGCCGTCCGGAAGCCGAGCATCCACCATTGGTGACGATTCATCAATCCGCCGTCCGACTCGAGCCGCAATGCGTTGAATAATGCGAGTCAGATGTTCGGCGTCGCGGAACCGCACGTCGGTTTCTTCCAGCCGCCCGAAGCGTTCGATGAAGACCAGATCGTGTCGATTGACCAGCACATCGGTCACGGCCGGATCGGCCAGCAGCGGAGCCAGCGGGCCGACGCCGATGGTTTCTTCCAGCAGCTCGTCCACCATCTTCCGACGTTCGGCCTGGTTCAGGGCCAGATCCTGTTCCGCCAAAGCCTGCTCGACAAAGTCTTCGACAATTTCAGAAAGCTGATCCTCATCGGCACTGATCAGGTCGCGACGTTCCAGATCCGACAGCAACTGCTGGTGCAGTTCCGCCTTCACCTGCAGAAACGAGGCGGCTCCAAAATCAGTCCGCGCTGGCGCGGTCGGGGCGGACAGACCGGAGGTGGTGGAACGCTTTGTCGACTGGCGAACGTGATCGGCCGGCAGACTCAGTCGCGCCTGGCTCAGAATTCGACGTGCATCACGCTGTGGTGGTTGTTGCGAATCTTCTACCATCGCTCGGACTCCGACGAAGGCTGTTGAAAGTCATGGGCTTCTGCGGGATATCGCATGCCGTCGGTATCACCGTCATTACTTTCAGCAAGACGATCGCTGACAGCCACGGACGAAGGCAACACGCCGGTGGCCGTCCGTCCGTTACGATTCGCGATGTGTGCCGACGACTGTCCGAATTCCTGTTCGATGGACGTCACCAATTGTTGCAGGACACGGCAGAAGCCGCTCAGGCGAGACGAATGCTGGGCAATTGGTTCGCCGGAATTCGCGGCAATCGTAACTCGCTTTTCGAAGGGCAGCACAAAGTCCAGAGCACGTCCGAATCTCTCGGCCACATCCGGCAGTGACAGACTTCCGGTGATTCGCTGCTGCCGATTGATGATGATGCTTTGGCGTTCTTCCGGAAAACCAATGCGCTGCAGTACGTTTAACAGCCCGACCGCCCCCAGCAACGTTGGCACCACGTTTTCCACGATGATGAAGGCCCGATCGCTCAAGTCAAGAGCCGCCACAACCACGCGATCGAACATCGGGAAGGTGTCGATGACGATGTAGTCGTAAGTCCGCCGCGCCAGAGTGATAATGCGAGCCAGCAGAGTGTCATCCACATCCATTGCAGCGATGGCATCGTTGGGAGCCGCAAGGACATGCAGACCGCTGTTGTGGACGATGGTCAGTTGACGCAGCAGAGTTTCGTCCAGCCGATCACGTTCGTTGGCGATGTCGGCCAGTGTCGCCGATGGGCGCAGATTCAGCAGCGCCGCCGCGACGCCCATCTGCAGAGACGCATCGATCAACAGAACGCGTTCCGGGTGTCTCAACGCCAACCCGACGGCCGTGTTGACGGCCAGCGTCGACTTGCCAACTCCGCCCTTGTTGCTGATGAAGGAAACGACTCGCCCGAATGTCCCGCCCGCGACCCGACTGTTCGGAGCCATGCTGCCGGAACCTTCGGACAGCGATTCCAACAGCGTGCGAAACTCCGTGGTCGACACCGGTCGCCGCAGGAAGTCTTTTACGCCGGCTCGCATGGCATCAATCAGCACCGCGCTTTCGGAAACGTTGTCGGCAAAGCCATTGGGACGAAACACGCCCACGACCGGAATGGGCGGCTGAGTCGACTTGAGTTCCTGAGCGACTCGCCCCACGTCTCGATGGTCGTCACCAAACGGAACCAGCACCAGTTCAGGCGGTCGCGAACGCACCGCCTGCATCAGTTCACCCCGGTCCGCCACGAACCGCAACCGAGGCTGCTGTTCGCCCAGCATCTTCGCAGCAGCCTGCAGTTCTTCGCGAAGCTGCGAATCTTCCGTGATGGTCAAAATCTCAGAAGTCATTGCCACAGGGAAACCTCATTGCAGATACGTTGAATTGGTCCAGAGTTATTCTTGTTCATGATCGATTGACTTCCCCCAACATTTCCGGCTCCCCTCGCCCCCGAAAATCCGGACCAGCAAGTGTTCCAACCTCTTCGACGTCCCCCAAATTTTTGGGGGAGAGGGGGCAAAGGGCGCATGAAATCCCCTCACCCCCAGCCCCTCTCCCCCGATGACAGGTTTTAGAGAATAGAAAACTGAATGCGGGGGAGAGGGGAGCGAGTGCTCGCGCTGTTGTGTGGCCGTACCGGCGCAAACCGATCCCCAAACATTTCCGGCTCCCCTCGCCTCCGAAAATCCGGACCAACCAGTGTTCCAACCACTTCGACGTCGCCCGGATTTTTGGGGGAGTTGGGTCGGGGGTGAGAGGGCAACGGGCGCGATTTCAGCGCATTCAATGCTGCGACTCCTCACAGCCTTCGAACATTCATGATTAAAGTTCAACATCAACTTTATCTCGCAGAAACCGGGGTAAGCATTCGCCGACGGAAGCTTTAACAGGGACCAAAGCGCAACGGCCGGTTCTAAAAGAACATTCTCGTTTGAATTCATGACAGGCTACCTCGACACCACCGCTTGAAGACGGCCGGGAAGTGATTGATTAATACCAATAATCTCAGCCAATTCAGTGGATGTAATGGCTCCGGTCAATTCGTAGCACATTACGCCAGAAGCGTTTTCGGAAGCCTTTTGGTCCGCTGACAACACGACCGTTGCAGCACCGCTGGCGATGGATATTGAAGCCTTTGAAAAACCAACAATTCGCGTTGAACCGCTGGTCAGGGTCGTGAACAGCGGGGCGTAGCCTTCTTCCGTGAAGTCATCGGCAGGAATGGATGCCTGGGGTAGCTGGCGTCCAATCACGACTGGCATTTCCATCGCAGGGTCGACTGCGAAGAAATACGGAGCCGAAGGGTCGACTACACCAGCCGAAACGGGCAGTGCGAACGAAGTTAAACCCAGACGACCAGGGCCGCTTGAAAAACCAATGCTCTTTGCGGCCCGGAACTCAGCTGCGCCAGCGGCACGTACGGTTATTCCGGCCGCAATGCTCTGTCGGTTGATCAAAGACCCACGAGCAAAAAGGTAAGGAACGGACGGACCATTCGCGTACAGGTCTGCGGCTGACGTATCTGTTGCTCCCCGGCTCAACTCCACCTGAAACCTTCCCGACGAAGAAGGTGTTCCGTCGATGACCTGAGGCTTGTAGACCGGATTTTCCGGCTTGACTTCGAGTAGCTGGCTCGCGGCAAGCGATGGGTCGCCTGCTCCGCCACGAAACGTTACTAGCGGGCCTGCTCCAAACTGGCCACTGCCGCTGTTGAAGGCGCCGTCATCCTCGGACGGATACGAATTTGTTGAATCGAGATCGTCGTCAAAGTGCCAGTGCGTTAAGTTCCGAGCGGCATCTCTGCGGTCGTCATAGGTCACCAACCCTTCGCCGCGCAACCCCTCAATCGCCGCTGCATCCACCGCCGTTTGCATCTGCCGCTGAGTTAGTCGAGCGAAGCCGATGTCAATCACCAGTGCCGCCAGGGCCATGATTCCGAACAGGATCATGGCGAAGAACACCAGAATGTAGCCGCTTCGCGCACGGCCGGTTGAGGATTTGCACGGTCGTCGACAGGAACAGGAAATCAAACGCAGAGACGACCGCATCATCGCACCACCTCTTTACTTGTCGCGAAGAAGTGCGTGCGAGTTTGTCCGCCCAGGATTTCGTACACCTGAGGTGCTGACTTCAGCGGCAGATGATCGTCAATCGGTGAACGCGGAATCTGATCGGAGGCTATGCTTTGAGTGTCCGGCACACGATGCAACGCCACGGCCATCAGCCGCTGACTGTGCTTTTCACCGCTGTCCGTGGCATCATGAGCAAACAACGCTGCCGCAAACGCGGCCGCGTCGGTTCGGGAAATTTCCAGAGCAATGGTGTCGCTGACATCCGACGCCGATCGCACCACGCGAGCCGACTGCACCACCACTCGTGAACCTGGTCCCAGCCCGGACGTCGCATGAATCACGGCTGTCGGCGGCAGTTCGACATTGCCCGTCAGCAGCACGGCCACGTAATCGTTGTCTCGAAACCGATTCAATGCCTGTACCTGATCCGCAACAACGTTGACCACCACGCTGTCCGGACCAATGCCCGCCGCAATTCCAGGGGCAACGCCTTCCGGCATGAAGTCGTCGGTTGTGAACGCGGCGAATCGCGATTTGCCAACCTTTAGCGTTCGACCATAAAACTGATCGATCTGATCTGCGGAAATCGCGTCGGCAAATTGAGGATCGTCGTCTCGAACCATGCGACGAGTGATCTCACGACGCAACCCCTTCCAGTGCAGATCGCTGAGTTCACTGAACGCGGGCATCTCCACGGGAGCCACCGCGATCTCTCGATATCCCGCCGCTGCTGATAGGTTGTCTCGGCCACGAATCGCCACGGACAGCAGAACATCGGGCGTGTTGAGCACCATCGCGACGTTTTCCAGATCGCGATTATCAATGGCGATCAGAATCGCCGGCCCCGACATGCGGTCGGCATTGTTTCCGGGCGTGTTCGCATTCCCGATGGCTCGCTGAGCCGGACCGGGAGCCGGAAATCCCACCGGACCAATCACCACCGCATTCGTGGCAATGAACCACGGCTCACCGCGTTCCGCCAGCGATTCGTCGCGAGTTCGATCGGTGCCTCGGGAGATGAACTCGTCGTATTCTTTCGCCACCACATTCTGTTCGCCGCGCGTCTCGCGTTCGCTGACGTCGCGTTTGCGTTCCAGCGGATAACTGGCCAGCAGGTCAAGATGGTCGTCGATCTGCAGATGTTCGGAGCCGTACATTCGATTCCACGGAACCGCGACCGCCGTGTGTCCGGGCGGTATGAAGTTGGGGATCGCCGGACGATCACCGACCACGTTGGCTCCGGCCGCTCCCTCGTCCTGCTGAGCAGCGGTGGGCAGCGATACCGGCTGCCAGTTTGTGTCCGTTGCTGACTTCGGCAAATTGTATACTGTCGTGCTGTCTTGTGGACGCCTGTGTGGATTTGGCTGTTGAGCCTGCAGCAGATCGCTTTGTCTCACAAAACTTCCGGCGGGAATATCATGCCGAGCAATCGCGCCCAGCATATCTTCCAGTCGAACGGTCACCTGCAACTGGTCGACCTGTCGTTTGTTGACGGGTTCCATGCGAATGCGTCGCGTCGCGGGACTGACGAAGGCTTCGCGAGTCACCACGGCATAGGCGGGAATCGGTCGCACCGTCACCGGGATCAGCAATTGATCTTCATCGTGAGTCACCGGTTCCTCAGCGCTGGCATCAGCCGGCTGCATGGACGTGGCCACGCACGTGATGGCGAGTCCTCGGTCCAGGGCTCCCTGCAGAGGAATGACGTCGTCCGGCGTGACAGCGATGGTGACTTCGTACTTCGGTTCGTTCACCAGTCGCTTGCCGGACGTCAGCGACGACGTCGAAGTCGCTTCGTTGCGAACACTGACCGGACGCAACAGCAACGCGTTTTGAGCCAACAGAATGGGCTCTGTCATCTGCGAATCTTTGCCGCGACCGGACGTGTTGGTCAGCAAAGCATTCGGCAGCGGACCAGAGGAATTCGCCTGAAACGCCGACACTTCGCCGACGGGCACACTGGCCAGCAGGTCCAGTCGATCGCCGGAATTCAGAGCGTGAATGCCCGTCAGTTTTGTGGCGTCCAGCGTGACGGCTTTCATGCCAGGAGGAGTCGCTCCGGCGATGCCTTCCGGCGTGCCTTTAGGAAAGAAGCTGGTTTCCTGAAATCCCATTCCCGCGCGTTTATCCTTCCGAACGACTCGCCCCAGGATCGCGTTGATGTTCATAAGTGCTCCGCCCAGTTCAGTGACCTGTGACTGAGGCACTTCCTTGTCGCCGACCACGAAAACCACCGTTCCGTTGTCATTGCGAACGGCGTCGACGCGGCCATCGACCGGTGTTAGATCGGAACTAATTCCGCTGATCGACATGCCGACGGCCGACTGTGGAGGAACCTTCTGATGCATCAAACCTCGAGTGGCCGGATTCAGCAGATGTTCCCGTTCGACTCTGGCATAGGCGGGAATCGCAACGCTGTTGATGGGAATCCGCACCATAAACGGATCTTCCGCAACGCCGGCCCACGGGTTCAGATTGACTCCCATAAACGCCAGCACGGCCGCGATTCCGCCGAGCCCCACGGTCAGCAGCAACAACAGTCCCAGCCAGAACCCGGCAGAAGATCGACGACGTTGAGGTTGTATTGGACGCATGATGAAATGTTTCTTGATTCAGTTTCGTCAACGCATCCGTGCGCGAGTCTTTGATTTGGATTCGCAAAAGCCTGGTCACATGTGGGGATGAAAAAGTCTGACCATGTGGCCACATGTCTCTGTCTTGCTCCCCTCTCCCCCGCGTTCGACTGGCCATGTGAATCCGGTCGCCAGCGGGGGAGCGGGGGTGAGGGGGATCATTGCGAATTCGTCTGTTGGTCGATTCGGGTTTCTATGTTGTTAAGTACTTGCGAAGGGTTTCGCAGAGCCATTTGAGTAGTGATGCCCTTGAAACTCTCGTTGCCCCCTCACCCCCGGCCCCTCTCCCCCAAAAATCCGGTTGGAGCCGAACAGAATGGACAGCTGTCTGGTCCGGATTTTCTGGGGCGAGGGGAGCCACTATTTGCGAGTGATTGCTGGGGGGCCAGTGAGGGGATGAAGATGTCTAATGATGTGGCAGCAGTCTCTGTCTTGCTCCCCTCTCCCCCGCGATCGACTGGCCATGTGAATCCGGTCGCCAGCGGGGGAGAGGGGTTGGGGGTGA
>CAZHET010000124.1:0-13968 GCA_964531585.1 uncultured Planctomycetaceae bacterium
GGCGGCCGAGTCGAATTCAGTGACGTCACGTTCGGCTATGAACCCGAGCGCCCGGTGCTGCATCACATCAACTTCGTCGCGGAGCCGGGCCAGACAGTCGCGCTGGTTGGGCCGACGGGCAGCGGAAAAAGTTCGATCATCAATCTGGTGTCGAGATTCTACCTGCCAACAAGCGGAGTGGTGTTGCTGGACGGTCACGACCTGCGCGAAGTCACCGCCGATTCACTGCATCGTCATATGGGAATCGTGCTGCAGCAGAACTTTCTGTTTCACGGTTCTGTGGCGGACAACATCCGCATGGGGCAGCCCGCAGCGACCAATGACGAAATCGCTGACGTCCTGCGAGAACTGGACTGCGCTGACCTCGTATCGTCTCTGCCGCAAGGACTGCAAACATCCGTTGGAGAGGGCGGAGCGTCATTGTCATCCGGTCAGCGGCAGCTTATATGCTTCGCACGAGCGATGATTGCGGATCCGTCGATTCTGATTCTGGACGAAGCGACGAGCAGCATCGACAGCGAAACAGAATCCCGACTGCAGACCGCGATCACCCGACTCCTGCGAGGACGGACTTCGTTCGTCGTCGCGCATCGGCTCAGCACGATCGTCAATGCTGATCAGGTGCTGGTGCTGGAAGATGGACGCATCGTTGAATCCGGCCGACACGCGGAATTGCTGTCAGCCAACGGCAGCTATTCCGCGTTGTACCGGCGTTTTTCTGCTCACTGATTGACGTCGACGTCAGGCGGATTGAGGAATTCGGCTGAGTTCCCCAATCGCCTGCCGCTGGCTGCTATTGCCGCCGTCTGCGGGATCGATCACTGCGAAGCACGGACGCCGCGGCCACGATTCCAGCAGTTGAGGCTGCCGCCAGATTTCTGTCCACAGAACGTGGCTGCGCGCTTTCGGCCGCCCAGATTTCCGCATCCCATGCGGACATCAAAGAATCCGTTTCCCCGGCGGCGTCCTCATCCTTTGGCCCGGCAGGGTCTTCCTGTTCTGCAACCGTTGCTGGCGGGAAACCGGGCTGCTCGCCATCACGATTTGCACCCGACATCGGCCGCAGTGCTACACTGTTGTCTGGCGCATGATCGTCGACGACTCGGGCAGGCAGCATGCTGACTGCGAATTCGAACGACTGTTCTGACGTTGACGGCAGACCGGTAACGACGAACTTCTCAGCAGCCCCGTCAGCTCCTTCGAACTCACTCGGTAAACCGCCGGACACCACGCTGAACTCGATGAACTGACTCCAGCCGCCGATGTCGCCGGACACGCTAACGGCACGGACCCAGGCTCGGTAGGTCCCTGGATTCAGATTGCCGACCGGTGTGTACGTCGTTGAAACCAAATTGCCCTGTCGAATGACAGCCGTGTCAGGTGTGGCCGCGTTCGCGACGAAGATCTCATACCGGAACGCTCCCGGAACGGCAGTCCATGTAAATGTTGGTGTGCGGTCGGTCGTGGTACCGATCTGGTTCATGACAGGCGGAACCAGAGCAACAATACTGAACGACTGTGGACTGCTCCAGGGGCTAACCTGACCGGTGTCGCTGGTTGCCCGCACCCACACCAGATAGTCATCCGGAGGCAGATCCTGAGTTGGTGCAAACGAAGTCGTGGTAATTCCGCCGACCCGGGCCACGGAAGTATTGGGTGTCGCAGACCGGGCATAGAAGATCTCGTACGACGCCGCTCCCCCGACCGGCTGCCACGAAACTGCAGGACGCCGGCTGACGGTTGTTGCGACGGAGTCGACGATCGGTCGGCCACCGACATCGAATCGGTAGGCACTACTCCATGCGGTCGTGGTCGCGCCCGCAGTGGAATTTGTGCCGTTGACAATTGCCCGCACCCAAAACAGGTAGGTCCCGGCATCCAGCGAAGCCGGCACGGTAAAACTCGTGCCGGTCGTTGGGACATTACGCAATAAGGTCACGCGACCGCCGGTCAGTTTGTCAAGATAGACCTCGTAACGCTGCGCGGTCGTCGTGATGCCGTTCAAAGTGTGAGTGACGTCGTCCCAGTTGAACGTTGGAGTCGTGTCGAACGTTGACGGACCGAAACTCTGCAGGACCGGCGGAGCGACGACCTCGAAGTCGCGCGCCTGACTCCACTCGCTTTTTTCACCAACCCCCGATGCCGCCCGTACCCAGAAACGATCCCTGCCGATCGGGAAGTCGTCCGGCACAGTGTATGCTGCGCTGTCAATCTCCGTGGCCAGCAAAATGCGCCCGTCACTGCTGAGACTGCTAATCCAGACTTCGTAGTTCTCACCGCCAAGCGAACCTTCCCAGGTCAGCGTCGGCGTGGCGTCCGAAGTTCGCCCCATCGGCTGCAGATTTTGCGGCGCGGCACCAATGCGGAACGGACGCCCGCTGCTCCAGTCCGAGGCGACCGTTCGAGCCGTGTCCGCAAAGGACCGGACCCAGACCCGATAGTTGCCGGCAGGCAGCACCGTCGTGTCGAGACTGTTGCCGGTCACCGACGGTGCGTAGAAGACCCTGGTCTGAGTCGCATCATCGTTAACCCACACTTCATGAACCACCGCACCTTCCGGAGCAAGCCACGCGATCGTCGGAGTGGTGTCGTAGATAGACGTATTCGGCATCTGCACCACAGGAGCCGTTGTGATGGAGAACGACATTGCGGTCGAAGGGACCGACGTGATGTCGCCTCCTGAACCGCCGGCGGCCTGCCGGTTGATCGAACGGATCTGGTACGAATACCGTCCCAGCGGAAGCGGCGTGGAGACGGTAGACTGCGTTGCGCTGACAGTGACGGGGCCGGCCACGATAGCGTTGTTGCCGAAGTTACGGCGCACCGTGACTTCGTACTCGTCAGCTCCTGGCACTGCCTGCCAGGCGATCGTTGGCGTTGAGTCGTCCAGATTTCCGGCCGGAGTCAGCGGCACGGGAGCGGGCGCCGAGGTAAACACGATGCCAATCGCAGACGCAAAACTCGTTGTGCGGCCGCCGTTGGCGATATCCACCGCACTGACACCTTCGACGCGGAATGAATAACTTCCCATCGGTAATGGCTGAGTGACCTGAAACGACGTGCCACTCAGACCGGATTGCGCCAACACAGATGTCACATTGTCAGTCAGGTTGTCGAGCACAATGTTATAGGACTGTGCGCCCGGAACTGGTGACCACTGCAGCAACGGAAGATTGCCGTTGACGACACCCGTTGGTCCAACGATCGTCGGCGGTGTTCGGACCGTGAACGCCAAAGCGTCGCTCCAGTCTCCCGGATCACCGGCAGCGTCAATCGCCCGCACGAGAACTTCGTAGCGGCCCAGATCAAGAGCATTGGCAACCGTGAACGTTGTCGAGTTCCCGGGCAGACTCAGCTCGCTGACAAGCGAACTAATGCCGCTGCTGATTGAGTTGATGACCAGTTGATAATTCTGAGTACCAACAATCTGGTTCCATGAAACCGTCGGGGTATTGTCAGCGATGTCGCCTGTCGGTGCTGCCACAACCAGTTTTCTGACAGTGAACGAATGTGGCAGAGACGTCGGGCCGGGCTGGTCAACCTTGTTATACGGCGTCACTTCCACAGTGTACGTGCCATTCGCCAGAGCGTTAGGAACGACGACCGATGTGGCCTGCGTTCTCGTGGCCAGCACAGTCGGCGTCCCCGCCGCGTTCCGCAGGACGACGTCGTAGAAATAATTCTCCGGCAGATCATTCCACGCGATCGTGGGCGTCAGGTCGCTTGTTTCCGGGCCGGCGGGCCGAACGACTGTCGGTCGCGAAGCCGCCTGCAGCGGATTGATCGCCACGCGGTAGTCTTCAACCTCACCATCAGCGGCGCGGCCTGTTGGCATCAGGCCGCCGGCCGTGCTGTAGCGGACTCGCAGGTACGTGTTCTGAACGCTGCTGCTGCCAAACGTTCCCGCGGGAATGCTGAAGTCCAGCCGGTTGGATCCCGCAACGACGTCGAAACTGGTTCCGCCGTTCACGTGCTCCGTCGGGTGATCGAACACTCCGTTACCGTTCAGATCCAGCCAGATATCCACTTTGCCGGCGACAGAGGCAGTGACATTGACGAAAGACGGGACATTCACCGTCGCGCTGCGCTGAATCAACGGATCGACGACAACTCCGTCTTCGTCATTCGTCGCGGCGTTCGTGTCGTCGCCGGTCGCCGTGATGCCAGGGATGCCGTCGGTTTCGTTGTCGATGGCGCTTCCCAGGAACATTCCGCTGACAATTGTATGGGCAGCCCCATTGCTGGCTTTCGTTGTGCCATAAGAATTCGGCGCGTCGCCGTAATCGACGATGAGGATTGTCAGCGTTGCATTCACAGCCACGGACGTACCACTGAACGTATCCGTCACGCGGAGCGCGATTGGATTAACGCTTGGTTCAGTCAGACCCAGCCCCGTCAGAACGCTGTATGGAACGGAAATTGTCGGGGACGTCGTCGAAATGGATGCGACATCCGTGAAGTCGCCATCGTTGTTCAGATCCCATTCGTATGTCAGGGTGTCGCCGGGATGTGCCACGTCGGGGTCCAGCGTTCCGGATGCGTCGAGCACCAGTGTGTCACCTTCGTCGATGACATAGTCAGGAGTCGCCGGCACAGGCGGATCCGGTGTCCCCGCGATACTAATCGTCAGTGTACGCGGCGCGCTGATGTTGACGTTGCCGCCACCAGTTGCCCCGTCATCCTGCAGTGCGATTGTGAAGATGGCAGTGCCTGAAGTATCGGGCGTTGGCACGTAAGTCAGATTGCCGTCTGCGTTGATGCTGAACGTGTCGAAATTCAGTGAACCGGTGAAGCTGGGGCTTCCCAGAATCCACGTCAGGCCCTGACTACCCACTTCGTCAAGCGCCGTCGCGCGGGCTGCATCAAACGTGTCAATCAGGTCGACGATTACGGCACCGGAGTCTTCCTGACCCGTGATGATGGTATTCGTGGGCGGGTTACTGAACGCAGCATCGTTCAGTACAAAGACCGGAGCGTCATTCAGGGAGTTGACGGTCAGAATGAACGTGTCTTCAACGCTCATCGCTCCGTCGCTGTCGACAGCGACAACGCGAATCGTCGCCGTGCCGTTGACGTCCTGGTTCGTTGTGAATGTCAGATTGCCGGCGGAATCGATCGCCGGAGCACCTGTGGGAGTGAAGAACTCCGCAGCACCAAAGCTGCCGGTCGTGGACACGACACTGACATCGAACGAAACCGTCTGCCCCGCAGCGACCTCATTCGCCGGCCCTGCCGACACGTTTGTCACGAAGCCATTGAACGTCCGTGGCCCGTCGTCTTCATTAACGGCTGCAGGGTCGACGAGCGGATCGAACGTCGGAGCGTCATTCACCGGCGTGACGTCGATCAGTACGGTATCGTCGTCGGACATATTCGGCGAAACCGGTGTTCCGGAGAACTGTCCGTTGTCTTCGGTGAAGATGCGGACGGAGGCCGGACCGAAATAGTCCATGTCGCCGCGGAAAATCATGCCATCCAGCGCCGCATTGATGATGGGCACAGTTCCTGTGAATGTCATCGTGATGTCCCGCCACCCATCACCAGTTGTAAACGTCAGTCCTGGGATCGGTGTGACATCGTCGACTGCAGCATTCAGTGTGAGCCAGCCGTTTGTGGCGGTCAGCGTCACAGTCAGTTCATTGTTTCCGAGATGAACATCGGAATCAGAAACTGCGATTCGTCTGCCGTTGGCATCACTGAAGACCAGATCTGTGTCTTCCATGACCGTTTGATCTCCGGGGACAATGTTGATCGGAGGATCATTGATGCCGTTGGTCAGAATGATGCCAAAATTCGTGCCGCCGGCTGGCCGGTTGCTTTGCAGAATGTTCCCGGCCAGATCGCGAATGCCCGTCGTCGGGTCACGATCAAGAGTAATGAAATAGCGGTGCTCGGTCGCGAATACCGTCACTGCCTGAAAGATCACCTGATCGGCGACCGGGTTGTAGATCAGGTGGTAGTCCTGACCTTCAACCAGCGGAACAGCCATTGGATCGGTCAGCGGATTCTGATCCTGATACAAAGCAAACTGGCCGGCATTGATCAGCGAATCGGCGATGCCGATGCCCGCATCAAGTAGCTGTACGACGAACTGCGTCAGGAAGTCACTGACGATGAAGTCAGCGTCGTGGTCCTGCGGATTGTTGTCGCCGATTCCGTTGTCTTCAGGATTGAGCAGAATCGCAGCAGGGCCGATGAAGTCTGCCCGTTCGACGGCACCGCGATCTTTGAAGATGTTCTGTCCCAGACCCGGTGGCGGATCCTGATTGGGGTCATCCAGTCGCACCTGGCCAAAACGATCGAGATCTGGTGCCAGCACGTCGGAATCCGGAATTCCCAGCGGCTGCCTGACTGCGGTAAACACAGGGCGGTCAATAAGGTTATTCAGCGAGCTGTCAATCGCCAGGCTGCCCGATGCAAGATAGAAATTTCCGGTGAGAGCATCAACAAACAGCGGAGCACCGGCGGCCAGACGAATGGCATCGGTGCCAAGTGTCCCGTCCGCAGTATTGCCCTGAAACAGCGTCGTCCCGACAATCGTTGATGATGAAGTCGCGTCAATTGAGATTCCCGTCGCTGTATTTGCGACAATATTGTTCAGCAGCGTTGGGCTGGCGTTCTCACTGATCAGGAACCCAGTACCGGTCGGCGTCGTGCCGCCGTAGACAGTGTTGTTGACAAGCTTACCAAACTGCACGGCTGCAGGTCCGCCGGCCGCGGCATCACCACTGAAGTGGATTCCTGCCGTGCCGAAGTTGTTGACGATGTTGTTCTTGACAGTGACGCCCGGTGTCAGTCGCTGATTGTTCAGTGTGTCAAAGAAACGTGGCGAGCCGGGACTGGACAGGCCAGCAGCGTCGCGCGGTGCGGAATCGATCAGGATCCCGGTGTTGGCGGCGTGAATCACACTATTGTTCTCGATCAGGACATGCCCCTGATCGCGATGCACATTCCGGTCTCCGAGTCCTGCTGCCGACCCCGGCTGAGTCGGATCCAGGATCAGCCGGTCATTCGTGTCGAAAGTGCGGGCAATCACAGCATCCGGCAGGAGTGAGTTGATGGGGTTGCCGAGCCGACCCTGCGCATCGACGATGTACTCGACCCCTTCGCGCATTTCGAGCTGATACCGTCCGGTGAGGTTTTCCACGGGATCCCCGAACACCGGATTCTGCGGCGTCTGGAAGAACCCCGTCGCGCTGCGATTCGGCCCGTTCACCTGCTCGCCGCGTTCCGTCAGACCGATGATGATGTCATCGATATAGAATCCTTCGTGGTCGTTGTCCTGTCCCCTTTCGGCGCTGCGGTCATTGCCGAACTGATCTCCCCGCAGCCCGTCTCCGCTGCTGCCCGAGGTGGAGAACTCAAACCGCAGCTTCAGCCCGCTGAGTCCGGCGAAATCGGCCAGGTCAACGCGTGCCTGACGCCACGAACCTGAGTTGTCGAACAGTTCCTGTACCCGCTGGTTAATTCGTTGGTTGTTCAGCACCGACCCGGATGCGGTGACGTGAGTCGGCAGTTCACCAGCGGTTGGGTCGGATGCGGGAGACAACGCAGAGTTGTTGGTCGCCAGCAAGTGGTGTGTGCCTGCAGAATCCACCAGATAGACACGGGCGGCGTCCCGGAATGTGGACGAATCCGTTGTTCCGGCCTGGTTCTCTGTATCAAGGAAGTAATTGAAGTACAGCGTCGGTTTGTCGCTGCGGGTGTATCCCACCAGATTGAACTCACTTGTCTGCAGAGTCCCTTTTGCTCCCCCGGGAAGGTTGTAGTTGTTTCCGATGGCCGGATTCGCCGACAATTGCTGGTGGCGAGCGGATGAAATTCCCGCCTGCGCGCCGGTTCCGTAGTCGAAATAGACGCGGTCGACGTTGGGCTGAGTGGTCCATTGCTCCAACCCAAACCAGAAACTGGCACCTCCGACACCTTCGTTCGAGGCTCGCGACCCGGCACCGTTGGCCAGAGCGACACCAAAATTCGCAGGATTGACGCGAGTGTTTGTCGCCGTGGGGTTGATTCCGTGTCCGGCGTCGTCGCGTCTGTTCTCGGTCACGTGCCACAGATTGAAGTCGAGCGGCGAGAATGCCAGACCAGTCGGATTGTTGACACCGGTCTGCACCTCAGACGCACCACCCGAAAAGATCTGCTGCAGATTTCCGAACTGGTCGAAGGCGACCATTCGTCCGTCATCTGTCAGACCAAAGAATGTCTGTGCAAAAGCCCCGCCCTGAAGATTTTGCGGACCGAGTGCGACATCCGCAAAATCATATCCAAGAGGACCAAAGTCGCGCACCAGCGTTGCTGCCCCTGTCGTCAGACTTACGCGATAAAACTGACCATTCTCGTTAACGCCGAACAGGGTGTTGCCGGAAAACACCATTCCCGTCGTTTCGCCGGCAACGCCGAGCCCGGCGATCGTCTGGCCCGTTGCACCTCCCACACGTCCCCACGGCTGCCCCTGAACAACGGCAGCGGAACCGTTTGTCGGATCGGCGCGATACAGGACGGAATTCAGCGGATCGGCCACATCGGGAACCGCGATATACAAAGCAAAGTCATCAGCGTTGTCATCGCTGTCCACGGTCAGCGTCCGCCAGGCCATGGCATGAGCGTCATCCGATGTGACCTGCTCGAAGTTGCGGGGATTTGCATTCGCGTCGTCAGGAATAGAATCGTCACCGTATGTGGTCACGGCTGCTGTGCCCGGATCAACCAGAACCAGGCGCCCGACGGTGTTCGCGGCGTTCGGCACGTCGTGGTAGGCGAACAGACGACCGTCGTCACGGAACTCAATTCCCGCTGTCGGCGAAGCCGCGCCTGCCAGCGGACCAATATTCGTCTGCAGCGCCCCCGTCGACGGATTCACAGTGAACAGACGGTCCGACGCTGACACGAAAAGAACAACATCCTCCAGTGTAAACGGCACAACGTGTGCATCAAGCGCGGCCAGCGTGCCCGTTGAGAACAGTCCTCCCTGCGTCGGCTGGATGGAATTGGTGACGCCCAGCAATGAACTGCCCGATGTATAGCCGGTAAACCCAATGTGGTCCTCGATAATGCGGTCGATGGAATCGATTGGTTCCAGACGAACCAGCGGATTCTGAGCAGCCAGCGTGTACGACTGATTGAGCAGCCCCGGCAATTGTGCGTTTGAGGAAACCGCCACAAAGTAGGTCAGATTCTGGCCGGGAGTCGCCGCGGGCAATGCCACCGGGCCGATAAACGGATCCCGCTTGCCAAACGAGCCTCGGGTCAGGTCATCGATGTTGGATCCCTGCCCCGCTGCCGGCTGGTCGTCGATGATATCCGAATCGCGACCGACAAAGATCAAGTTTCCATTCTGATCAAAGACGCTCAATGTGAGGTCCCCACGCGTCAGACCGTCCGCGTAGTCCAGGTCGAAGATCGTCGAGAACGCCTTCGTGCCACTGTTCACTCCCGCGATGGACTGAATGTACTCGTAGCCCAGGTCAAACTGATACCAGTCAATGTCATTGGGAGCAGTGATGTGACCCGCAACCGAAAGCACCTTGCGGTCAGAGACAAGCAGGTCACCGATGGTCTGAGCCGCGCCAAAGGTATTGGACGCGTCCCCCGCTTCACCCGCCTCGCCAAGGAGAGGTGAATGTCTTGGCAGGCCGATGACTTCAATTCCGTTCGTCGCATAGGACACATCGGCGTACTGAATTGTGGAGCCTGCCTTTTCGTCTCGCTGCCGAAGGCGGATTTCCAGTTCGTATTCGCCAGCGGTCTGAGCGCCGAAGCTTCTGACGCGAACGAAGAATGCCTCCTGGGTCACACCGGTCGCAGGATTGACGGGCAGGACCACTCGAAAGCCTTCGTCCCTTGGATTGACCGTGTAATAGTCGATTCCCTGCCACGCCTCCTTGATCATCGACATGGCCAGGCCACCCAGAACGCCGTCTCCCGTGATTCCGGAAGACGCAAGCACGGTCCCGTCAAGCTGGATCAGTTCCAGGATGGTATTCAGCGAGCTGCCTGTGCGATCAATGTCGATCCAGATTTCGGTGCCGGTGTTCGCTTCGAATTCGTAGACGTCGACGTCGGCGGGATTATCGAGTCCGATCGCCCCGAAAATTTCGAAGCCGAGCGCGCGATTGTCGTCCCCTTCTTTCTCACTGGGAGCCAGCACGCCGAGGAACTGAGCGTCGACAGGTACACCGTTTTCTTCCTTGCCTTCGGTCAGAACACGCTCGCGTTCCTGGACGATTCGAACATTGCGGTCGTTCGCGAACTCGCGCAGAGCCAGACTGCGCCAGTCCCCGGGCGTGGCTGTCGTTGCAGCACCGTCATTGTTGGTGTCGTTGACCGGCAGTCCGTCCGGACCAAATCCGGCACCCACCGAATCATCGAACAACGACGTGAAGATCACCGGAAACGCCCCATTGCCGACGATCTGCAGCGTACCGCCGATCCTGTCGTCGATGTCAATGGCTTTCCCGTTCGCCGTGATTCCCGCGTTTCCTCCGGCCAGTTTGAAGACGAGGCTACCGTCCTGACTGCTGAGCAGTCGCATGCCGCTGTAAGTATGGTGGTTGTCGATATAGATTTCGTCGCGCAACACGTGGACGATATCGAAGTCGTCAACAATGACTTCGGTCGTGAGCTCCTCGCCGCGAAGATCCAGTCCGTTGAGCGAGTTGTTCCGGAATGTATTCAGTCGAATCAACGGACCGTAGTTGGCCTCAAGCTGTGGAAGAGCGTTACTGAAACCAGTGCTCGTCCCGGTGTCGCCCTGACGGATGGCTTCCAGTGCGTTCACGTTGATGCTGATCACGCTGCCCTGGTTGTCCCGGAAGTCATTGGCAATAATGATGGGCTGAGCACCGCGAACAAAGATGGTGGTTGCATCGTTGAATCCGCGACCGTTTCGGTTTGTATTTGCCTGGCCGGGGGCGTTTCGTTCGATGCGGCTGTTTGCGATGCGAACATCTGACTGATGGATCTCGATGGCGTTGAACTGATCGAAATTACCCTCGATCGGAATCCGTCCGCCGCCATGGGCCAGGTAGATATTGTCAATGCTGGCGCTCGATCCCGCATTGAAGATCAGGCCGCCCCAGTCGCCGGGAGCCGGTGAGGTGCCGGTACCGTCTCCGGATGTGTCGAACGTGCCGCCCGCACCGTAGCGATCGTCTCGCAGCGACGTGAAAATAATCGGCCGCTCGGCCGTCCCTTCCGCGATTAGCTGCGAACCGCCAATCGAGCCTTCGATGCGAGATCGTTCAATCTTTAAGACAACACCCGGATCAACCTGCAGCCGGCCGTTGGTGCGTGCTGCGAAATCAAGCTGGCCGCCGGGCGTGCCGACGATCAGCAGATTATCGGTCAGGACATGGGTGATGTCATCGTCATCTAGTCGCGCCGGAACCTCCAGCCGATGAAGCGACTGCTGTCCGAGTCCGACATTTGTGCGGATCAGCAGGCCGTTGATTGTGTTGTCATTAACGAAATTGAACTTAATGTCAGGACCAATCCGGTTCAGCGAATCTTCGAAGCTGTTCGGATCCGCGGAGATCGCTGCTGCCGCATTGCGCGTGATTCGATTGTACATTACGGTGGGCCGCGCCGTTTCCATATGGATCGGCGCAAACACCTGGCCCGATCCCGTCTGGCCGCCGCCAAACGAGATGTGTGTCTGCTGAATATGGTTGAGAAATGTACCGTCCTGTTCTCGGTCCGAGTCATGGCGGAACACGATCCCGCCGTAGTCACCCGGATTGGCACCGTCGGTCACGCCGTCGCTGTCGCCGCCCAGCGAGTCATCGCCATAGGCGGTAAAGATGACATTGTGCAGCGGTGTTCCCAGCGTCTGGAATGCACCACCGCTGCGGTCGATCCCCTGGGCTGACGAGCCAACGTCGATGTGAGTTCGCTGCAGTTTCAGCAGGGCTCCGGCATCCACCATCACGGTGACGCCCTTCGGTACATTGATGCCCGCACCGTCCTGAAGGACCGCGTTGCCATCGTTGCGGCCAATCAGATAGGGCAGATTGTCCGCGCCAGTTGAAACGTCGCCGTCTGCACCGCCATTGCCCACGATGCGAACGGCCTGAGTGCCTGCCGTGACGTTTGCCAGTGCGACGTCGATTTCGCTGTAAGGATGCCCTATGGACCCGTCCTGAGCAGGATCGGCAGCGTTCGCCTTGTCGACATAGATGGTGTTGGCGCTGGAATTCGGCGTGAACCAGAAATCGAATGTGCCTCCCGCGTCACCGTCTGAATCACCGTCGAGTGCTGTACCGGACGTGTCCACGAGCACGCTGGTCTGGCGACGCGCGAAATCGACTCGCAGTTCGTACGCGCCCTGCGTAGTACCGTTGGCACCGGTATCAGAAACGACCGGATTATAGTCGTCGTTGCCTGTGCTGCTGACACCGACGAAATACATACCGGCTTCGAGTTCGACTCCGATGAACGAGTCGGAACTGAAGTAATCATCATTCTGCGCCAGCAGGTTGCCGGCATCGTCGTACAGTCGCAGCACACTGTCGAGGTGACTCGCAACTGCCGCACGCTCGGCGACAATTTCGAGAGAAACACGGCCCGGCTCCGACAGTGTGAACGAATACATGTCGATGTCGGTGCTGTCAGGCCGATAAAGCCGCTGGAAATGCGTGATGTCATGATTTCCGGGGAAGACGGGTTCCACCGGATTGCCCGAAAAGCCCGCAAGGCCGGCTCCCATAATTGACGGCAGATCGTAGCTGTGCCCAAGTCCCAGCGTGTGCCCGATTTCATGCATGGCGGTCCCGAACCAGCCGCCTCCGTATTCGCTCTCGCCATAGTTCGTGATGCCGCTCATGATCGCGGCCAGCGCGCCTGAGCCCTGCAGGTTGCCAGCCAGGCTGACCCCCTGCGGGATTGACGGCTGAATGGCGCGCGGATCGCCGGTGATGACGGCAATGTCTCCGGCACCCACGGTTGTGCTGCTGAGTTCCACGAACTGAATGCCGCCGGTCGCGGCGTAGAGTTCGAAGACCTCGCGAGCCCGCTGTTTCTGATTCTCTGTGACCTGATTGAAGACCGGTTCGCCCAGAACAACGCCGTACTCATCGGGAAAGTAGTACGTGACGGTAGGAATTGTCGGGTCGGTGTCGGCACCGCCGATGTGACTTTCCGGCGCGATTTCCCGATGCCCGGGTTCGTCTTCGCCACCGGGCAGTGTCGGGAAGTTCAGCACGAACTGCGGCTCAATGGCAGCAGAAACAGACAGCGTATCCGTTGCCAGCGTTCCGAGATTCTGAGCGGTCCCAAAACTGGAATTGTCGTCGCTGCCGGCAGCAACGACTACTGTGCTGGAAACTGGTGTGTCGAAAACGCCGACGCGAAGGCGGTATGTGCCAGTGCCGGAGAGCAGGTGGATGTTCGAATCGAATGTCAGTGTGATCGTGTCATTGTCGCTGTCATAGATGATCCCGTCCGTGACTCTCGGCAGATGAACGATGTCATCATTGGGGTCAGACGTGTTGTTGGTGAAGATCAGTTGGTAGAACTCGCGCGTCATGACCGAGGCAGGGTCGAGATCGTCATCATTCAGGTACAGGACGATTCGGTCGCGGCGCTGACTGAGTGCACCCGACGCGTTTCGCGTGATCGGCTGGGGCACGACTGCCGTCACGCGTGCCCCCAGTTCCAGTGAAAAGTAGACTGTCGTATCAGTGCCGTCGCCGAGGATCTCGCCGAGGTTCGTTGTGATCGGGGTCACCGCGGCACCATCGAGGTTGGTCCCGTCCCCGTCGAGCACGATGCGGTACAGGTCATCGGGCAGATTTTCTGAAAACCGAACAATGACTTCTTCCGGCGAATCGCCGATGCCGACCCAGCCGATCGGAACTCGAATGGAACCATTGTCAAAATCGTTGTCATGCCCGGCTCGTTCGACCTGAATTGTCGACGTGTTAATCGTGGCAGGGTCCAGCAAGTCGCCCGGCTGAAACTGCAGAGTGA
>CAZHET010000125.1:0-13952 GCA_964531585.1 uncultured Planctomycetaceae bacterium
CCCTGCCAGTTGCGTCCCCGCCCTGCCAATTGCCTGTCGCGCGATCGTTAAATACACGACTGACGAAGCACCAGCCCGTTTTCACGGCGTTGGGCCGACGGTTGGACGGACGACACGGCTGGACCCACAAGTCGGCGGATGCTGTCGGTGTCCTGCCGTGTTATTGCTTCGGCAGGAAGTCTGCGGCCGACCATTCGCTGGTGTTGCGGAGTGCGGTGAGGTCAGGTTCGCTGAGGACCACCTGCAGAGCTGCAGGAGTTTGTGTGATGAGCGCCTGCAGTAATTCCACGGCGTGCTGTCGGTGGCGGTTGGCCGTTTGTTGGTTGTCGGGGGAATTGGATTCGGCAAGATTGTCCGCTCGAAAGGCCAGTGTTGCGGCGTGATAGATGGGGCGATAGCCGCTGAACATGGGATTGACGCCTTCCAGCTCATCGATATGGTCAAACAATTGTTCGAAGGTGGTGGCAGAAATCTGCGGGTTCACATTTTGGACGACGTTTAGAGTGTCGGCGGACAATTCGTCGGAGGTCGCAGTTTGCGCGTCTCGGCGCGCGGCCAGCATCAAAGCGATGCATTCGCCGGTGGTTGTTTTTGCATCGACTGTTTTGTCCTGCAGGCGCAGCAGGCTTTCGCGGATCATGCCGGCGAGCGTGATGTAGCCGCCCGCAGCGTTGTCAGCGATGGGTTCGCCGAATTCGTCGCTTTGCAGGTATCGCAGGATCTGACCGCAGCAGTCTTCGGCCTGCTGCCACTGATTTCCGGCCAGGCAGGCGTTAGACATTCGAAACCAGGCTTCGGCAGTGAGGATTCGCAGTGTATTGTTTCCCGAGTCCTGCCGGAGCTGATCGTTGTAGATCCCGATGGCCTCGCGAAGCTGCCGAATTGCTTCGTCGCTGCGGCGAAGTGCGTTGAGCGTTTCCGCCATCAGACTCTGCGTGTTTGCAACCTGTCGCAGGAACTGCGTGTTGAGCGGGTCCGCGGCAGCCAGTTCACGGAACGTCTGCAGAGCGCTGGCGAAGTGTTCGGCTGCGTGTTCCGGCTGCCCCAGCGACGTTTCGACCAGTGCCCGTGCGCGGTCCAGCAGAGCCGACGCGGTGCGAAGTTCTGGATCCTGCCGCTTGTCGGCGAGCAATCGATCGACAAAGTCGCGAGCGACGCGGAAGTGCCGGTCGGCTGTTACCGGATCACCGGCTTCCAGCGCCGTACGACCGACTTGAAAGTGAATCACCTGTCCCGCGCGAAGTCCGGCGGCATCATCGGGAACGAGTCTGAGAAGCTGATCGATGTGCGCGATCGCCTGAGCCGCCGCTGCGGTGCCCTGTCCCTGAGCGTCCCGGGAAAGCCATACCGATTCCAGTCTCTGCTGGTGCTGAACCACGATCTGTCGCAGAGCCTGAATGTTGTCATGCTGTTTGGTCAGGACGCTGCTCAGGAGTTCAAAACTTTCGTCAGCGAGTGGTTTCGCCTGTGCGGCCTGCGACAGGCGGGTGTAGTGCATGCTGAATCGGCCGAGTGCTGCGGCGAGGTCCAGTCGGGCATCCGTATCGTCGGGATGGCGAGCGCGCATGTCACGGGCGAGGTCGATGCCCCGATGAAAGTACCGTTCTGCTTCGTCGTGCAATCCTTTCAAAGACATGAGGTCGGCGATCTGATGGAGCGCCCGCAGTGTTGTGCGGTCGGCATTGCGGTCGCCCTGCACCTGCGACAGCGACGTCAGCCCGGCGATGGCGGCGTCGACGACTTTTTCTCGAGTGTTGATGGTGGCGGCGTTGGCGGAAAGGTCTTCGTACAGGGATTCGACCAGCGTGTTCAGAGCGTTGACGGCGGCGGTTCGGTCCTGAACGGCCGCCTGTTCGGCAATCGAAGCTCGCTGTCGCTGAGCGGAAATGGTGCGGTTGGAAGCGGCGAACTGAATTGCCGCGACTGTCGAGCCGACTCCCAGCGCGAGCAGTAGCGCGAGCGACACGGCGCCCAGCGCGGCGACTCGCCGATTTCGTCGACACCACTTCAGCAGCCGCTGCAGTTGACCAACCGGTCTCGCCAGAATGGGCTCGCCGTTTTCAAATCGGATCAGTTCGTCGGCGAGTTCCTGGGCGGATGCGTAACGCCGCGCCGGATCCTTTTCGAGACATTTGACGCAGATCGTTTCCAGATCCCGCGGGACGGATGAATTCAGTTCGCGCAGAGGCGGCGGATCTTCGGTCAGCACCTGATTGACGATTTCCCACGGCGTGGCGGCCTGAAACGGTGATCGTCCGCACAATATTTCGTACAGGACCGCTCCCAGCGAATACACGTCGGATCGTTCGTCGGCCGTTTCGCCTCGAGCCTGTTCGGGCGACATATACGCCGGAGTTCCCACCACGTCGCCGGTGGCGTGCAGCGTGTGTTGAGCGTCCAGTCGCCGAGCCAGCCCGAAGTCGCTGACTTGCGGTTGACCGTGCTGATCCAGCAACACGTTGCCTGGTTTCAGGTCGCGATGAATCGTGCCCTGCGAATGAGCAAACTGAACCGCCGCCGCGACCTGAGTGACCAGTTTGACGGCGTCCGTCACGGGCAGCGGGCCGGTGTGGAGTCGTTCTGCCAGAGACCCGCCGTCGCGAAGCTCCATGATCAAAAACGCTGTGCCATCGTGTTCGCCGACCTGATACACCGGCACGATTCCGGGATGTCGCAGCGATGCAGCCGCTTCGGCTTCATGAAACAGCATGGTTCGCTGTCGTTCATCGCTGGTCGCAGCTCCCAGCAACAATTTGACGGCGACGGGACGGTTCAGCCGTTCTTCGATCGCTCGATAAACGATTCCGTTGCCTCCGCGGCCGACAATTCGCTGCAGGTCGAAACCGGGAATCCGCGGAAGTCGAGGCGGCGGTGGAGGGGGAGGACTGGTGAGCGTCGCCTCGGGATCTGCGGTGGACGCGTTGCCCACTGACAAATCCAGCGCTCGGTGAATCTGAAACTGCCGCACGATCTGTTGTTCGAGTTGCGGAAATCGCCGGACGTATTCTTCCTCGTTCGGCTGTTCACCGGCGGCTTCGCGCAGCAGCGTTTCGCCGTAGATCAGATCCATCAGCACATCCGGCTGGTCGGCAACGTCGGGATGTTCGCTGACCAGTTGCTCGACCGTCACTCGATCGCCGGCTTCCCAGCGTTGCTGCTGTGTTTCCACAAGCGATCGCGGTTGCCCCGGCAGGGCTTCGGTCGGTTGGAGCTCGTCCATAGTCGTCGTCACCCGTCACCGGCGGTGTGAAAGATCAAGAGGTGCAAACGGTGAATGTTGTGCTTTTGATGACAACGCAGTTCGCACCGTTTTCGGACAGGAAAATCGGCGAAGTCGGCCAGATTCAACGGTGTCAGCGAGGTTCGGGGTCCTGTTCGGCGGTGGTCTCTTCGTTCAGTTCGAGTCGCACGCGCGACAGAGCCCGCGTCAGGCGTTTTCGCAGAGCTTCTGCGGGCTGGTCCAGATCGGCGGAGATTTGTTCCCACGAATCGCCGTTCGTGCGGCGGTCGGCGATTTCCAGTTCGTCCGGATGCAGGAGGGCTCGAATTCGGCTGATTTCTTCCTTCGCGGACGCGGCCGTTCGCGGACCGGGGCTGTCGAACGCGATGTCCGCCAGATCGGTCAGACCGTCCAGTTCGCGGTCGCCACGCCTGTGCGACGTTTGCCGTCGATGCAAATCGATGACGCGGTTGCGAGTAATCCGCACCAGCAGCTTAACCAGATCGTCAGAACTTCTCGGAACGTACGAACCGTCCTGCGCTTTCCTGAAGAAGCGACCAAACACGGACTGGCAGATGTCCATGGAATCCACCGTTCGTCGCAGCCGCGAATCCGTCAGCCGCATGCGAGCCGCGCGTCGAATCTCCGGTTCGTAAAGGCGGACGAGTTCCCGAGCGGCGTCTTCGTCGCCGTTCCGCGTGCGTTCCATCAGATATTCGAAATCCTCGTCAGCCAGCATTCCTGTATCCGCAAAGTGCCCCTGATTTGAATCAGCGATGTTGTCTGCCACGGTCCCGGCCGAAGCTTACCTGCCATTGTACCGCGGTTGGTGGCCGAAGCCCGTTGCGGCTCACGCGCTTCCGTCAAGTTCCAGGGCTGGAGCCCTGGAACGAGAAGACGGAGTCGAGCCGTGGAACGAGTTGCTGCGCGGCGGGAGCCCTGGAACGAGGTTTACGTGGTGAGCAGCAAAGCGGGGCGTCGGGCCAAAGTCAATTGCGGAACCAGCTTCGGCGACTTCGAAAGATTTTTTGGCTGAGTTCTGTCCGGTTTGTGCGGCAAATGCGTTGAGGCGTCGTGAAGGCGAGTTCGCATGGTTCCGTAGTTGGCGAACGCCTCTGAAACCCGCATAGAACGAGGCTGAAAAATGCTGCTGACATCGTGGCTGCGAACGCTGAAGAATTCGGTTTCTCCCGCAGGTCCCTGCGGCGCTCGGCTCAATCGCCGTGCGGCGCGGAGCGCCAGGCGACAACGGCAGGCGTCGCGATTTGCTTCAAGCGCCGTCGAATCGCTGGAAGTTCGCCAACTGCTGGCCGCGTTTTCGTGGAATACCGATTCCGATGGCGCGTGGGACATCGCCTCCAACTGGATCGACGGTGACGGCAACACGGGCGTTCCGGGTGCCGGCGATACAGTCACAATTGATCGCGGTGCCGCGAATCCGACGGTGACGATTTCCACAAACACGGACATCACCAGCCTGGTGACCACCGAGAACGTCGTCCTCGCGAGCGGGCGTTTGAGGGCAACAAGCTCGATCGAAATGAACGGCGGAACTCTGCAGTGGCAGGCGGGATTACTGCAGGCTCCTGCGATCACCGTCGGTACGGAAGGCATCCTGCGATCCGAAACTGCAGGCGTGAAGACGTATTCAGGTCACCTGCAGAATTCCGGCAACATTTCGTGGAACTCGCCCGTCGGTGTAACCGGCGCTGGAAACAATGCCCGGTTCACCAACCTGACCGGAGGCGTCTGGAGCGTTCAGGAGTCCTTTAGTACGGGCAATGCCATCTTCTTTGTCAACGAAGGAACTTTCCGCAAAACCACTGCGTCGCAAACCGCATTCGCTCCGACGGATCGGTTCGATCACCGTGCCGGCAGCCTGGTGCAGGTCCAGGAGGGACGCCTGGCGTTCCCGCGGTCCGGGGACGCAACATCCGGCTCAACCGGAGCCGACTTTGATTTGCAGGCGGGGACTGTGGTCAATCTCAATCAGGGAACTGCCTTCCTGAACGGTATTTACCGTGGAACAGGAGTCGGACGTATTGAAGTGACGCAGGGGACCATTCGAACGATTGGTGCGTCGCTTCCGGATACGGTTTTTGATTTCGCTCCGGGGCAGTTTCACTGGGTCGGTGGCGGAGTCCTGGGGGATCTGACCAACGATGGGTTCATGACGATTCCGGCGGGGAACACCGTCACGATGGGCGAGTCTCGAAACGGAACGCTCACCAATCGCGGGACCGTCACTCAACAGGACGGCTCCACGTTCACGAACAATGCGATTGACAATGCAGCAGGCGGAATCTGGATCCTCGAAGGCAACGCGAGCCTTGTCGGTGTCAGCACCGTCGACAACCACACCTTTTCGAACGCGGGCATCCTCCGGAAGACCGGGGCCGGAGACGCATCAATCACCACCACGAATGCAACGCTGAGCCATGCTGGCGGCACGATAGACATCCAGGCGGGAAATCTGTTGGCGCGACACCATCAGGGCGCTGAGAGCAGCGGGGGGCATTTCGTTGTTGCGCTTGGCAGCCGCCTGGAGATATCGGACAACTTCTGGACCACAGGAGTCTACACCGGGGCCGGCGGTGGCCTCGTGAGGACGACCGGCACATTTCGCGGAATGGATGATACGGCAACATTCAACTTTCCGGAGGGAATGTTCGAGCATGTCCCGGTGCCCACAGCGACCAACTCCGGTGGAAACCTGCGCAATCAGGGTTTCATTACCTTGAACAGCCCTGCGAATGGAGTCGGATTGTTCGGCACGGTCATCAATCATGGAACCATCTCGCAGGCACCAGGCACTCAGGTGCTGCTGCGGAACTTTCTGGAAATGCACAATCACGGAACCTGGGACATCCTGGGAACGAATTCCATTGAACTGCAGACATTCGATGGCCTTTCGGCCCGGCTGGTCAACTACGGGACAATCCGCAAGTCGGGCGGCGGCGTGACGCAGATAACGGCACAGACCGTCAACCCGTCCATCACCAATCTCGGAACCTTCTACGTTGCCGCAGGTGTGCTGGAACTGCCCTCCGCGAACCTCCGACAGTACGACGCTTCGCAGTCAACTCTTCACGGAGGTACGTGGCATATTGGCCCGTCATCCGAGTTGACTTTCCATGACAATGAAACCGCAACGATCGACACCAACTACGGCCACGTCATTCTTGATGGTGCTGGTTCCGTTTTTGAGCCCATCGACAGCCTGCGCCACAACGGAGGGAACTTCGAGTTGCGGAACGGTCGCAACTTTGCCACGGGAACCGCATCCGGCCAGGGAACGTTCACCAATGGCCTTTCAACTGTATCCGCCCCGCTGACAGGGATCTTCGACACGCAAAGCGCGAGGCTGGTCGGGATCGCGGTCGATCCTGTGACCGGCGAACTTGTGACTCACAATCGAAATGACCAGCGTGACGGCCAGCAGTACTTCCGCACGAATTCGCCGAATGGTGTGCGCCTGGCACACGAGATCGATCAGCCAGGTGGAGCCGTCAACGTCGCTGGAATCGACATTACTACTCAGTCACTGAACGTCGGTGGCACGACAGTTCCTGCGGGCACGCTGTTGTTCATCCATGCTGAGCAGTCACCGGCTGTGCTGTACGCCATTGATCGTTCGACCAGCACCGTTCTGGCGGCAGTTCCGCTGGATATCCCCGTGAATCAGGTGGGCGTCGCACACCATCCTGCTCGTGGAACGGTGTTTGTCGCACAGAACTCCGGGATCATTCGTGAGATTGACGCCGGCACCGGCAATGTTCTCGCACAGTTTTCCGTGAACGAGGGCGCTGGAACCAACATGTCGATGGCCTTTGGTGGAATTGACGTCCACGGCATGAGTGGCGACCTGCTGGTTGTCGGAACCGGGCAACGGCTGGTGCGCGTGGTTCAGGCGACGGGTGGATTCCTGCTTGATATCGATATGCGCTTCTCCGGAGTGTTGACGACTGATGGTTTCAGCGACATCAGTCACAATGACGCGACTGGCGAGACATGGCTGACCACGGAACCGGGCCGTTACTATCGATTCGGCGCGGTCGAGACCGGAGCGCGCGGCGAAATCACTATTGGACCGAGCAGCACTCTGCACGTCGAAAGCCTTACCGCTGTCGACGGCAGCACGCTCCAGTTTGAAATCGGCGGCACTCCGGCATCCGGTCAGTTCGGAAGGATTCAATCCTCCGGACCTGCGCCGCTGGCAGGCACCGCACGCTTCGAACTGACCAATGGTTACGTCCCGGCTCAGGGCGATGTCTACGACCTCATGACGTACCCCTCGCATACCGGCACCCTGGAGTTTGCCGGAAACCTGGATTTGCTCGTTCCGGAACTCACGGAGACACTGCTGCGCGTGACAACCCGTGCCGGACTTGCAGACCTGGCAGTGTCGTCGGTCACTGTACCAGCGAGCGGGACAGCGTCCGAAGACGTCACGATCAGCTACACCGTACAAAACCTGAGCGGCGGCACGACGATTGGAACAACATGGACAGACTCGATCTATCTGTCGGCCGACAGTGTTCTCGATGTGAATGATCCGCTCATCGGCCGCGTTGTCCACACGGGAGCCGTCGAAGGAAACGGAAGCTATTCGGAATCACTGACCGCACCCCTTCCCGGTCTGCTACCTGGCAGCCACTTCGTAATTGTTATTGCCGACAGCCGCGGCAGTTCGCCCGACGCCGATCGAACCAACAACGTCCTCGCCGGTACCGATCGGATCTCAACAGGCATCCCAACGCTCACTCCGAATGTCGTGTTCAACGGCAATATCTCGGCCGCGGAAGAACTCTATTTTCAGGCGGACCTTTCGACCGACCTGACGCCCGATATTCTCGCCCAGTTCGCGGCCTCCGGCGTCGCAGAAGTGTTCGTTTCGCAGGGATCGTTTCCGACGCGGACTTCTCACGAACACTATGCCTTCTCGCCGGCTGAGACCGCGCTCGTTGTCACACAGCCCGCCGGACGGACGGGAACCTTCTATATTCTTGTTCGGGGTACTGCCGCCGCAGGCGACGGGACAGACTTCTCTCTGCTGGCGACCGAAAATGCCTTCGCCGTTTCGAGGCTGACGCATCCGCGAGGTTCCAATAACGGCTCACTGTCAACGCTGATTCGCGGAGCGGGATTCACGACGCAGACTCAGTTCGATATCCTGCACCCGACAACCGGTGCCGCGACCGCCGCCCAAAACGTTCGGTATGTTGACTCGCAGTCCGTCTGGGTCACATTCGATCTGAACGGTCTTGATGCCGGTCTGTATGATGTTCGAGCCACCGACGGTGGACAGTCGGACGACCTGGAAGACGGACTCGAAGTCTTTGCAGGAACTCTGGGGCGACTGGAATTCAGTCTCGATGCTCCTTCCTTTGTGCGCCGTCCGTTCCGCAGTACTTTTCTCGTTATTCAGTATCGCAACGCCGGCGACACCGACATTGTCGCTCCAATTCTGCAGTTGAATGTCAGCCAGGGGCGTTTCCTGCTTCCTGGGCAGACCGACTGGGATCGCGGTTCCGTGGAACTCGTCGGAATCAATCCCAACGGACCAGCCGACGTTCTTTCCCCAGGTGCTGTTGGCGAGCTGAGAATTCCATTCCTTCCGGACCAGGAGACTCCGAGTCTGACCGACCGCTCGCTGAACATCACCAGCCACTCGGTCCAGGTAGTTGGCACGCCGGACGTCGAGCGGAACCCCGGCGAACCCGAAATCGACTGGGATCTGCTGCGTAACGATATGCGACCGCAGTCCGTGGACCCTGCTGCGTGGGATGTCGTATTTGACAACTTCAAACTTGCTGTGGGCAACACGTTTGAAAGCTACCAGCGGCGAATGGCGGCCAATGCGGGCTACCTTGCCAGTATCGGTCAGCCGCGGGTTGATGTGACCGGACTGATCGCCTGGGAACTGCAGAAGGCCGGCAATTTCGGCAGAATTGAGGCCAACTACTACCGTGGTGCAATGGGACAGATCCCGTTTCCGCTGCTGGATTCCAGAGCGACTCGTGACGACCGCGGCAATGTGACCCTCGCCTTCGGAACAGAGATTCGCGGTTTCATAAAGACCACAGACGGCTACCGCCCCGCGGGAAGCAACGGAAAGGGGAACCTGAGCGTCGCTGAAAACGGAGACGTTACTCTGACGGAGGACGAAGGAATCGTCCTGACGTATCGCGGCAGTGATGGCCGTTTGACGGGCCTCACGGATCCGCAGCGGGGATCAACAACAATTGGCTTCGACGCGCTCGGACGTCCGAATTCGGCAACACTCCCCAATGGCGACGTCACAACGTTTGTGTATGACGCAAATGGCCGTGTCAGCAGTCTGACGGACGTCGTGGGACGTGTTACGACGATGACCTACACTTCCAGTGGTCAGATCGAGAGCCTCACGAGTCCGACCGGCACCACAACATTCAGCTACGTCACTGGCCAGTCGCCCGCCACAGAAGGGGCCGTGAGGACGACCACCTTTCCGAACGGCACAGCACTGGAATTCACTTACAGCGATGCCGGTCTGCTGATCCAAACTGATCGGATCGCGACGAATGGCGATCGGAGCGCAAATACCGTTTCCTATGACGCTCAGCTTGTCGCCACCTATACCGATCCGCTCGGAAACGCGACCACCTTTATGCCGGGCTCCGGCGGCACTGTGGCTGCAACCATCGACGCACTCGGACACCTCACACGCTATGGCATTCGCGCGGACGGACGCGTTGAATTCGTCTCCGATGCTGACGGTGCCACGGCGCGGAACATTTACGGCAATGATTTCCGCATTTACACAATGATCGATCCGGCGCGCAACGCCGTCGGACTGGACTACATCGAGACGTCCGGCATGGTCCGGCCTGGATCAGTGACGGACCCGACCGGCGCCGCAACCACTTACCAGTACGACTCGCAGGGGCGCCTGACTGGCGCGACCTATGCCAATGGAACGTCAGCGTCTGCGGAGTACGACAGTTCCGGAAACCTGATCGCCAGCACGGCACCAGGCGGCGTAAGAATTGTCAACACGTATGACAGCCGAAACCTGCTGCTTCGCCGGACGTTTCCGGACGGATCGTCCGTCATTTATACCCATGACAGCCACCGCAATTTGACTTCGGCGTCAAAACGAAGTGCCGCTGATGCGAACCAGGGGACTACAAGCTGGACCTATGACAGTGCCGACCGTCTCACTTCCGTCACCTACGAAAACGGGACGTCGCTGGCGTTTACCTATGACGCGGCAGGGCGGCGTCTTACGAGTACGGACCACAACGGAAACTCCGTGCGATACGTGTACGATGCGTTCAGCCGCATTGCAGAAATTTTCGCCGACACCGGCGGAAGTGAATCGTCTGTCATTCAGTACGCCTACGATGCGCTGGGCAGGCTGCAGTCTGAAGTCCGTGGAAACGGAACCAGGACATCTTACACCTACGACGAGCTGGGGCGGATGACGCAAATCACTCATCGGGATGCTTCCAGCAGCGTGCTCGAAGAGTTCGTGCATACCTACGACTCAGTCGGTCGAATCATCAGTCGCACATCCGGCAGCGGCACGACCAGTTATGAATACGACGTTCTGGGACAGCTCGTGAACGTCACGCTGCCGGGCGGACGCGTCATTCAGTATGCCTATGATGCCGACGGTAACCGCACGCAGGTGAATGACAGCGGCGTAATCACCAGCTACAGCTCCAACGGTGCGGATCAGTATCTCGATGTGGGCGGAATCATTCCGGTCTATGATGGCAACAACAGTCTGACTCAAATGGGAAATGTCAGCTATGCGTACGACCCCGAGGGCCGGCTGGTTCAGGTTTCCGACGGAGCTCGTGTCGTGCAGTACGAGTATGACGGTGTGGGAAACCGCATCGCGTCGATCGAGAACGGTGTGCGCACAGAACTTCTCACCGACCCCGTCGGCCTGTCCTGGCTGTTCGGCGAGTACACGGCCTCCGGCGACGCGGTCTATGCTCGCGGCAACGGCATTGCGGCTCGCATCACCGGCTCATCCTCGCAGTTTTACCATCACGATGTGGCCGGCAATTCCAGCCTGCTGACGGGCCCTCTGGGCTCGGTCACAGACTCCTATGAATACCTGCCGTTCGGCGAACAACTGAGCCGCACGGGATCCACTCCGAATCCGTTTACATTCAACGGGCGCAGCGGCATCCAGAAGAACGGAATCGCCGATCAGTATTATATCCGCAATCGCAACTATTCCGCGGCGCTGGGGCGGTTCCTGGAAACGGACCCCATTGAAACCCAGTCGGGCGAAACGAATCTCTATCGGTATGCGAGAAACCTGCCGACAGTCCTGACCGATTCAAGCGGCAGGATCTTCGAAGGCATCACCACTGTGGTCATAGCGGGTGCCGGCGAGCTGTCGCTTGTGGTTCCGGCAACTTCGGAGCTGGCCGTGGCTGCGGTCGCAACGGATTCGGTCATCGGCGGGGCGGGAGTGCTGCAGGCGACGAACTTAGCGCTTCAGGGAAATGCGGCGAACATGTTGTGGGCGGCGGAAACAGGCTCGCTGCCTGGAGCTGGCGCGACTGCGGCCCAGATCGTTCGCGGTGCAGCGGGTGTTGATCTTCTTGGTGGTCTGAACGGCAGTGTCGGCGGCACTGCCGTAAACGGTCTGACGGGCGCGCGGGCAGCCGGAGCCCTGGGACTCGCAGCCGGAGTGGGCTGGGGCATTGGGCGTGGCATTGATAATACAACGGACTACCTCTATCCCGATGCCAAGAACGAGTTCCGTGAAACGCTGGCTCGACTGCCAATTGGGCGCGGTCTGGATGATCCGGACCTACCGATCTACGACAACGGCGGCATCAACGAACAGCAGTTTCAACAGTTCACGCGGGATGCAATGAAGGATCCGCTCACGGCAAGCGTTGCGAAGCGGCTGATTGAACTGGGAACGGATCCGCGGGATGCGCTTCTGGAGGCTCGACGACTGGTACGCAACTATCAACAGGAGAAGCAGGAGAAGAAGTCTGAAGTTATCCGGCCGTCGGATCCCAATAACATCCTTGGCCCTGCGGGTGCTCTGGCCGAACTGTTGACGGATCCTGACATCCAGCGAACCCGTTTCGAGGGGTTCGTCCGACCTGAGGGCAGCTATGCCTATGAAATCCACTTCGAGAACAAGCCGGCCGCGACGGCTCCCGCACAGACGGTCGTCGTGACACACACGCTCGACAATGATCTGGACCTCGATACCTTTGAACTCGTGGCATTTGGATTTGGTGATACCGTCATTCAGATCCCAGCTGGTCGAAGCAACTTTTATCAGCGTGTTGACGTTTCAGAGCTGCTCAATGTCGTCGTGGATTTCGAGGCGACGCTGAATCGCCAGACGCGCGAACTGCGCGTGACTTACACTTCGCTGGATCCGGTGACCTTCGACTACCCGCTGGATCCCTTCGCCGGATTCCTGCCGCCGAATCAGAATGCTCCGGAAGGTGACGGCTTCGTACAGTTTCGAATTTCACCGCTGGCCGGACTTGTTGACGGCGACACGATCACCGGAGAAGCGACAATATTCTTCGATGAGGAAGCTCCGATCAGCACGCCGTTAATTACCAATACGATCGACGGCACGGCTCCGACAAGTGGAGTTGAAACGTTGCCAGCTGTTACGGCGACGGCTGTGTTCCGGGTTCGCTGGAGCGGCACTGACGGAAGTGGTTCGGGAATTCAGTATTTCGATGTTTACGTGTCCGACAACAGCGGACCATTTGAATTGTGGCTGACGGAAACAACCGAAACGTCTGCGTTTTTTGAAGGCGAGCACGGGCATACTTATCGGTTCTACAGCGTTGCGACGGACCGCGTGAGCCTGACGGAGGCGATTTCCGGCACCGATACTCAGACGACGCTGAACGTCTCCGTTCCAACCGTGACCCACCCGGCGGCGCGCGTCAGCGACGTCACTCCGACGATTCACTGGACCGCTGTTCCAGGAGCGACGCAATACGAAGTCTGGATCGGCGATGTGACCGCAGCGAACGCTCCGCTGATCGGTCGGACGAGTCAAACGTCGTTTACACCGGACGAAGGCCTGTCCAACGGGAGGTATCGAGTCTGGGTGCGCGTCGTCGAAGGTTCCCTCGGCGCATCGGCCTGGAGCACCGGCCGCGCGTTTTCCGTCGTCACTCCGCCGGTCCTCGACGGCGTGCCGTTTCACGGAAATTCCGACACAACGCCGGAGATCTCCTGGCGACCTCGCGATGGAGCTGCCGCCTACGAATTGTGGGTCAACAATATCACCACCGGCCAGGCACGAGTGATTCATCAGACGGAGCTGACCGACACGACGTTCACACCGACCGATGACCTGGGGTTCGGCGTGCATCGTATCTGGGTGCGCGCCATCGATGCCACGGGCGGACGCAGCGACTGGTCTGTTCCCACGCAGTACTATGTCGGGCCGCAGTTGCTGACTCCGCAAGGTCCGACGTTCAATGCTCAGCCGACGTTTGAATGGACCTCTCTGGCCGGCATCGCGTCGTTCGAAATCTTCGTTCGGACCGTCGATGGCGACATCCGTGAATCGGGGCTGACCGGGACAAGCTGGACTCCATCGACACCGCTTCCCGACGGACCGATTCGTTGGTGGATTCGCCCGACGGCCGACAACAACCGGGTGGCTCCCTGGAGCGAAGCGGCGATCAGCAACATCGGCGGCCGCACGACAGTGCTGGCTCCAACCGGCACG
>CAZHET010000126.1:0-13917 GCA_964531585.1 uncultured Planctomycetaceae bacterium
TTGAACCCATGACCTCGTCCTTACCAAGGACGCACTCTACCAACTGAGCTACAGCAGCAAAACCTGCACCGTACAAATAGAGAGCGGGCGATGGGAATCGAACCCACACGACCAGCTTGGAAGGCTGGAGTTCTACCATTGAACTACGCCCGCTGAACCTCGACCCGCGTCCGGGCTTTCGGATCCAATGAGGTGGGGGCGGCAGGATTCGAACCTGCGAAGGCTTCGCCACCAGATTTACAGTCTGGCCCATTTGGCCGCTCTGGAACACCCCCTCGATTGCTCGTCGGCACTGCAAATGAGGCAGCTCTGTAACACACCACACTCACAGCGACGCGCTTAAGCTAGCGGAGGGACTTGAACCCACAACCACCGGTTTACAAAACCGGAGCTCTGCCAATTGAGCTACGCTAGCGCAGACCGACCGCGGTGGCGAGTCGCGGAGTATAGCAATCGAGATTCGGCAGGCAAGGCTGTTTCACGATTGAAGCTGCACCTCAGATTCAGGAAATTTCCGGTCCGCGGGACTCATTCCAAAACCTTCGCTGTACTCGAAGGATGCCGCCCGGATCGGGCCTGCAGGAAAGCAGCCCTGCTTCAGAATGTTAGGTGGGTGAACGCAACGGATTCGCCGACGGGAGTGCCCGAAAAACGCGGGCACCGCGGTCCGGCGAACGTAAGGGGGCGCACGGACAAGTCAGTTTCGCCACGGGTTCCGCTTAGATTCCTGGGATTTCGACCTGTTTTCGGTGCGCGATGCGGCGCAGCTTCTCAAGCGTGCGGACCTCGATCTGCCGAACGCGCTCCTTGGTGACTCCCAGTCGCATACCGACCTGCTCGAGTGTTTCCGGCTCCGTACCGCGGTCAAGCCCGAAGCGACACGCGATCACTTTCTGCTCGCGACCGCTCAGTTCTTTCATGATCTCGAGGATCGCTGAACGCTGGGCAGAATTGATGAGTTCCGCCGCGAATGGATTGCCTCGCGAATCATCCGATTCCTGAAACATTTCGTCAAAACCGGTGCGGAAGCGGTCCAGCCGCGTGTGTTCCGCCGGAACGGAACGTGCATAGTTCTTCATGATGGCCCAGGACGCGTAGGTTGAAAACTTGTTCCCTCGTGAGTAGTCGAATTTCTCGATCGCTCTGATCAGCGACATGTTGCCGTCGCTGACAAGTTCAAAGAAGTTTGATCCGGGCTTGAGGTGCCGCCTGGCGATCGAGACCACGAGTCGCAGATTCGAACGGATCAGCAGGCTCTTGACGTTCGCCACTTCGCTGAGCAGGCTCTCGATCTGCCCCACAAGCCGGCTCCGTGGATTCTTGAGATCCAGTTCGTGCTGCAGGCCCGTCGCCTGGAATTTCAGGTAATTCATCAGCCGAAAGTAGTGCTGCTCCTGCTCTCTGTTAAGTAAGGGCACAGAGTAGAGTTCCGAGAGGTACGCGGGCAGGTCTGCAGGAGCCTTCACAGGTGCATCGGGCTCGTCGTATTCCGGCGGAACCGCGCGAATAATGCAATCGGCGTTTTGGGAACGGAATTCATCGCTGTCGATGTAGTTGATCTCCAGAGACTTAACTCGTCGGGCTCTGACTTCCGCAATCACGGCCTGCATCTGCGCGCGGGGGCGACCGAAGCGCCGGGCAAGATCTGGCAGCGAGATGCCGCTGCGATGCATGTCGTAGGCCAGGTCTTCATGCTCTGCTGACAAATTCACGGAGTTTGTCGGAAAAATAGCGTTCTGCGGATTCCGGGCATCGAAGTCGCGCAACGTATACCGGACCGTCTCTGTGGCACGACCAAACTGACGACCGATGCAGCGGGCGACGTCCGTCAGGCCCAGGCCTTCCGATGCCAACTGTCTGGCGCTGAAAATGATACGCTCGCGCTCCTCGTCGGAAAGTTGGCGGAAACTCTGGCTGCGGTCCACTTCCGTCTGATGCGACTTTACGAACCGATTCAACGCGGACTCGGGAATCACGACACGGCGGCGACCGTCCACCAGAACGCGTCGGCTGGCGAGGCCCCGGTTTCGCCACCGGTCGACAGTTTTCACAGACACATTGAATTTGCGGCTGACGTCCTTGACCGTCAGCAGCGGCTCCGCGAAGTCGTCAAAGCTCAGCTTCAGGCTTTCGGAAAGATCCTCGATAAAGCACCGCAGATCGTGAGCCAGGTCCGCGGCGTCGATGGGATCATCATCTGAGCGTTCCGGACGGTAGCCGGTCAGGATTCTGCAGATATCGGAGAAATCATACGAATCCGCACCGCCGATGTTGGCGAGCAGTTGTTCGGCCTGAGCGATTTGCCGATGCCGAACAGCCTGAGGCGCGAAACGCATCTGCTGATGAGCCAGGTTGGCGATCTTGCCCGAGTTATAGCGTACCACGTTCAATCCTCCTCGATTCCTGCGGGGGCTGGTCCGTCTCAGTTCGCAGGCAAAGCGCGTGCCGGAAGAGAAATCGATTCCGGACAACCGGGCCGGATCGCCTCGCACTGCCACAGGATTGTACTGTACCCCTGCAACAGATCTGCCGGAGAGTCGCTGATTCACAGACGGTCAGTTGCCTCAATGACATCAGACTTCTGCCTTGTAACTATGTAAATCAGAGACGTCAGGATTGCAAAAATGTTCGTGAGAATGCTATCGAGTTGGCAAGGATCACCCAATCAGCAGTGTTGCTGTCCGGTCAAGCCGGGGACTGGGCAGCTGAGCCTGTCTTTGTCCGGCAGAGCGGACAGGGGACGATGCCCCGCCTTATGCTTCAGAAACCTCGGCATTCGCTTTACACGTAACGAAAGGCAGAAGTTCGAGTCCGTGAACCGGCGTAAACTGGACCGGCGCGACACACGCGTTGTCAAATCGACGACGCTCGTTCGTCCCTCGGGAACCGTCTCGAAACCACTTGGCGATGTGTATGCTGACCTTCCAGACGCGTCGCTGCAATTCTCACAGCGCTGAAGGGCTTCCGGAAGGGAGATTTCCTGGCACGATTTTGTGGTCGCGATCTGGCTCCTGCCGCGTGGAAATCATCGCGAGTCCGGTTACGATGGCGGAATTGCGTGCTTGCTTTCGGGCGATGCCGCCCTGAATCTGCCCGAGTTGCTCCGAACGAAGGTGGCCGTGTCGCGTTTGGACGCGTGGCTGTTTGTGCCGGATGTCGGCCGCGGATTCCCGGCGACTCGCTGGAGAATTTCTGACGCGGCGACGGCACTGGGGTGAGGCGGAACCGATCGTGTGGTCAGCGGAGCCAGTCCCGAGGCAGCCAGTCCCGAGGCAGCCAATCCCTAAGCAGAAGGCCAGGCCAGTGTTCAACGACACCGCGTATCTGTACTTTGGAACACTGGTTGCCATCGTGGGAATCGGCATGGTCGTGCTTCACGTGGTGCATCATCGTCGGCATCAGGAAAATGACACTCTTTCGGAGGCCGACCACAAGTTCTATGACCAGCAATACAGACGGCGCATGCAGACCTCGGCACTGACGGTAACTCTCGGGGCCCTGATCGGACTGTGCGGCTACCTGAAGGCGCTGGAAGAATCGCCGATCTTCGCCTCTTTCTACGTCATCGGATTGCTGCTGCTGTCGGTGTGGCTTGTCCTGCTGGCGTTAAGCGATGCCGTGGCCACGCATGTGTACTCATCGCAGATCCGCCGCAGAAACCGCAAGCTTCGGCAGTCGCTTCAGGTCGCTTTGAACGAAGTGCGCCGATCGCACGATATTTCGCACCCGGCGTCACCGCATAACGGCAGTTCGCCGGGCGATTCGCACGCCTGAGAGCGTCGTCCGCAGCGTGTCAGGCTGCGTCGTTGAGCATGTCGGTGATCATCTTGCGTCGTCGGCCGCGTTTGCGAGCCTTGTGCATCATCTTGTCTTCATGCTCGCTGGACTCGCTGATGAACGAACCAGCCAGCAGGCGGTAGAAAAACAGCAGCATGAAGGCTCCCAGTGTCGCGGCGACAAAGCCCTTGGCGCTGATCGGGTCAATCGACGCATCGCGCCAGAAGAACAATACTGTTCCGCAGCCGATAACACTTCCACCGATTCCCATCAGAACCGTGGCGACGGCACCGCCCGGATCACGTCCGGGCATAATGGCTTTCGCGGCCAGCCCGGTCAGAGTTCCGAAGCCAACCCAGCGCAGCAGTTCGTTCAGGCTGGTTCTTACGATTTCGAGCACTTCGACTTCGGACATCCCGAGGGCCTCGTGGGCTGCGGCGGCGACGCACGCACAACGCATGCACGACGAAACGTAAGTGCCGCCCGTGTCAATTCCCAATACCGACTTCGTCATTCGGAGCTGATCGGCTCAAGCACTGTGGCGACGCGCATCAAACTCACGCGGAGTTCGCGGGGCGACCGGCAGAATCCGCCGAACGCCGACGGCTGCAAGCAGTGCAGCTAAGCCGTCTCCACAGATTTCCGTGCGATCAGAGCATCCAGCTCCGCCTTCAGTCGTGGCAGAATTGCGTCGTAGCCGAACGCCCCCAGGCTTTCCGGGCCTTTCTTCAGGTTCACGTGATTCGGCCCGCACCACAGGCCAAGATCGGCGTCATCGGTTTCGCCGGGACCGTTCACGCGACACCCCATGACGGCAATCGTGATCGCGTGATCCTGAGCGTATCGGGTCATGTCCCGCACCTGCTCCGCCAGATCGATGAAGGCCTCGTTTTCGACGCGCGAACAACTGGGGCAGCTTATAATGTTCAGCGTCTTCAGCCCGTAGTCGACCACAGAACGCACCCGGCCGTTTGCGATGTCGTCCAGGATCTGCCGCCCCGCCGCGATTTCTTCAGACTTGCGGTCATTGGGCACGGTGAGCGAAACGCGAATCGTGTCGCCGATGCCACGGCTGACGAGTTGCTCGAATGCAATTCGCGTCTTGATCACGCCCTCCGGAGGCATCCCCGCTTCCGTCACACCCAGATGCAGCGGCACATCCGGCCGCCTTTCGGCGAACCGACGGTTCACCTCAATCACGTTTTGAGGATCTGAATCCTTCAGCGACACACAGTATCGCGTGAAATTCAGCTCATCCAGCAGTTCGCAGTGTTCCCACGCACTCTCCAGCATCGGCGAAACGGAATCCTCCGGCGAAAACTTCGATTTCTTGTCCGGGTCGACCGAACCGCAGTTCACTCCGACGCGAATCGCACAGTCGTTGTCACGAGCCACGCCGACCAGATACCGAACCTTGTCCTGCCACGGCTTTTCGCGCTCGTGGTGATAGAGGTGGCCGGGGTTGTACCGAAGTTTGTCGACGTGCGGAGCAATGACCTCCGCCAGACGGTAGTTTTCCTGCAGGTCGACCGACAGGTTTCCGTCGACCTGACCGCGGATTTCAATCAGAGCGTCCGCGTCCTTCTGGCTGTCGATGGCTACGCGAACGATGTCTGCTCCGGCATCCACGAGATCTCGAATCTGCCGGACAGTGGCGTCGATGTCCTGAGTTCGCGTTGCCGTCATGCTCTGCACAGCGATGCGCTGGCTGCCACCGATGGTCACACGACCAATCGCGACTTCTCGCGTTGGATTTCGCTGAATGGTCACTGCGAATCACCTGAGATGAAACCGATGTGCGATGCTCCGCCGATGCATCGCAATGCGACTGGGAGCACGGGGAACACTGGCCAGCAGCGTCGTACCGCATGCGAAGTCTATCCGGTCGCCCGCAAACGTCCATAAACTGCTCCCGCCACCGACCCGGGCTGTGACCGCTTGCGGTCTTGTCGTCGTCTGGCTGACTGCGTACGCTCCGGGCCGAATTTTCGCGGTTTCCCGGAGTATCATCGTCATGCCGCCGAATCTGTTCGATTTCTGTTCGGCCATGCGACTGCTGTGCCAGGACGTCTGCCGTCGGCACCCAAAATTTCGCCACATTGATATGCGTCGCGTCGTGGTTACGTTTGCTCAGGCGCGATCCAGTGTCGACTGGGGCATGCAGGCCCGGCTCACTCCAATGCGATTCGAAGGCGGCAGCCTCACAACCCTCCGCGATGGGCGAATGTGGACCGTGCAGAGGATTTATCACGGCGGCCTGGAAATGCTCTACGTCCTGACGTTTTATCTGCCGCGGTTTCTGAACCTGCCATTTGATGAAAAGCTGGTGACCGTCTTTCACGAGCTGTATCACATCAGTCCGCAGTTCGATGGTGATATCCGCCGTTTCACCGGCAAATGTTACATGCATACCGACAGCCAGCGGGACTACGATCAGCGCATGGCTGTGTTCGCGCGCGAGTATCTGAATCGCCGACCCGCCCGAAAGCTGTATGCGTTTTTGCAGCACGATTTTCGGGGGCTGCGTGCATATCATGGCCAGGTCGTCGGACTGCGGCTTGCCGTGCCGCGTCTGATACCCGTTGACGATTTCGCCGCGTAGTGCGTTCCTTTCGGAGAGCTGGTGTGGAGTTTGATCCCGCTCAAAAGCGACCGTCGGAATTTTATCAGCACATGATCCGAGTGATCGTGCCCCGGCCGATCGGCTGGGTATCGACCTGTTCGGCGGAGGGTGTGACGAACGTCGCTCCGTTCAGCTACTTCACAGGCGTCGGCTCGCGTCCGCCCAGCGTTCTGTTCTGCCCGGCGAACCGGCTTGACGGAACGCCGAAGGACACGCTGAAAAATATTGAAGCGACTGGTCAGTTCGTCGTCAACATGGTCCCGTTTTCGGCGGTTGAGCAGATGAACGCGTCTTCGGCGGACCTGCCGGCGGACGAGTCGGAGTTTGATGCCTGCGGACTGACGGCGGTCGACAGCATCCGTGTGACCGTTCCGAGAGTCGCCGAATCGCCGGTGCATTTTGAGTGCGAACTGATGCAGACGATTCACCTCGGCACTGGTCCTGGAGGAGCCAATATTGTGATTGGCCGATTCGTCCATCTGCACATCGATGACTCGGTTCTCGACGCAACGGGAGTCGTTGATCCGGACCTCCTGGACGCAGTTGGCAGGATGGGCGGCACCAGCTACTGCCGCACGCGGGAACGCTTCGAGCTGCCCCGGCCATAGACCGAAGAAAGAGTTCATTCGGGAAATCGGTGTGCGTTCAATTCCGTTTCAGAGCCGTGGAATGGTCCGGGTCAAGCCAGGCGATGAATGAGAAGTTCCCGGCGGTTCGCTCGGGACAATGAATGATGCCGGTCTGCGTGGTTGCTCGCTTTACTTCCAGCCGGCTCCCTTTACGTTTGTTCGCAGTCGGCAGATAGGCATGTCGGCGCAGATGAACAGCGTTGAGCCGTCTTCGCCCCAGCCGCAGTTGGCGGTTCTCTGGCCGGTGTCGATGCGGCCGAGAACTTTACCTTCCGGTGTGAACACGTGGATTCCGCCGGGGCCGGTGGCGAACAGGTTGCCTTCAGAGTCGGCTTTCAGGCCGTCGGGGAGGCCGGGAAGTTTGCCGACCTGATCGGTGGCGTCGTAGAGCAGCCTGCTGTTGCCGAGTGTTCCGTCATCCCTGACCGGGAAGGCCTTCCAGATGGCGGCTTGCGGATCGGACTGAGCGACGTACAGGGTTTTTTCATCGGGGGAAAATGTAATGCCGTTGGGGCGGGTCATTTCCTTCGTCAGCAGCGTCAGTTCGCCGGATTTCGACAGCCGGTAGACTCCGCAGAAGTCGAGTTCGCGACGTTCGTCGTCGTAGCGGTTCGGCAGGCCGTAGGGCGGGTCGGTGAAGTACAGGTCTCCGTTGCTGTGGTAAACGCCGTCGTTGGGGCTGTTGAGACGTTTGCCCTGATAGTTGTCGACGAGAGTTCGCTTGCCGCCGTTTTTAGTCAGCACGGAGACTCGGCGGTCGCCATGTTCGCAGGACACCAGCCGGCCCTGAGGATCCAGCAGCAGGCCGTTGCTGCCGGGTTCCAGCCCGTAGTATGCGGCTCCTGTGTAGCCGGACGGATTGAGGAACAACGAGATGCCGTCGCCATCCTTCCACTTGAAGACGGAGTTCCGCGGGATGTCAGAAAACAGCAGATGCCCATCGGCGGCGGACCCAATCCAGACTGGTCCTTCGGTCCATGTAAAGCCGGACGCCAGCACTTCGATCTTCGCATCGGTGGGGATCAGATCGTTGATGGCGGGGTCCGTGCGAACGATCGTGCCAAGCGTCTGCGGTGGCTGGGCAACTGTGAAGGGAGCGGCCAGGAGGGCGACGAGAAGTAGAAACGCAGGTCGAAGGGTGTGCATGGCATGTCCATTCTGACGGAACAACAATGATATGGCGGCTCGCTTTCTGAGCCTCCGCATTTTGTGTCTGTTCTGTGATGGTGTCGAGCGACCGGATTGCTGTTCGCGGTCCGTCCTGTTGATACAGTGGTGATATGCCGATCAAATTTCGATGCCAGCATTGCCAGCAGTTGCTGGGGATTTCGCGTGCTCGGGCCGGTGCGCACGTTGACTGTCCGCAGTGCGGGCGGTCACTGCGCGTGCCGTCGCTGGACGGGAAGATCGGGCCTGTGCCGGACGCTAAAGAAGCCGTTCGCCAAGACGGTGATCTGCTGTCGGCGCTGAGTCAGCTTTCGGCGTTGTCGACGCAGGTTTCGGAGTCAGTCGCATCGCCAAAGTCTGACAGAGATGCGAATAGCGCGGGGAGTCCGAACCATTCGGAGAAATCGACGCCTGCCCCGCTTCGAAAATCCGATGTGGAAGAACTCCCTGTTCCGGCTGCGGGCAGAGTGATTCCGTCTTCTGACGAGACGGGAAGATTCGGTGACCCATTGCAGGAGCTGGCGGATTCGTTCGGGCCGACCGATGTCGAGGATTTCGGATTCAAGCCGGGATCGTGTACTGTGGGCAGTGGTGTCGGTTGGCTGTGCGTTGCCATGGCAATGCTGGCTGGCACGGCAGCAGGGTGGTGGCTGGGGCAAGTCTCTTCGGGGACCACGGTGGCCACATCAGATACCGCGGATGCTCCAAACGATGCGACGGGTGCAGGACCGAACGGTCAGGGTGTCGGCGCGGCTCCGCATCGACAGCCAACGGCCTTGGGCGGGACTGTACACGGGACAGTGCTGTACGAAGATGCTTCCGGGCAGCGTCTGCCAGACACGGCAGCGATGGTGATTCTCCTGCCACAGAATCGAACGGGAACGGTGCTGCTGAGCGGGCGGAGCCTGCGGCGCGAACCCGAGGATCCGGATTTTCGAGCGACGGTCGCGGCGCTGGACGTGCTGGGTGTGAAGATCGCCACGGCGGGCGACGATGGTCGCTACGTTTTGAATGCCACAGCGGCGGAATCATACGTGCTGGTTGCGTTCTCGCGGCATGTCGAGCGGCCGGCGGATTCGGCGGTGCAACCCGAGGTCGGCAATGTTTTGTCGCAGTATTTCGACAGCATTAATTCGCTGGCTGGTCGACTGGCCGCGAAGACCGTTGACGTTGAGGTCGCAGGTGCCGCATCAGTCGCTGTCGACGTGATCGTCTTCGGCCGGAATCCATGACGGCCACTGCGGGTCGTCGCGCAGGCGGTGCAGCAGGATGGCCGCTCCCTTGGAAAGGTCCTGAACGTCCAGCCCCCAGGCTGGGAATCCTTCTCCTTCGACGGCTTCGAAGTGGGCGATGGCTGCCGTGCGATTGCCGAGTCCGAGACTTCGCAGGCCGGCAAGATAACGAGCACCGATCCGATCCTGACGCGTCTTTGCTGCTGCCAGCAGTTCGCCTTCGCCGATCTGCCCACAGATGAAGCGGTCGGTCGCCGCTGTCATCGCATCCGGTGACGGCTGAGCCTGAATCAACTGCTGAAACTTCTTTGCCTGGACAACGGCTTCCGCAGGTTGGCCGAGATAGCAAAATAGTCCGAACACAGCGACTCCTCGGTCCGGCGGTACGTTCGGGTCGATTGTGAGGAGCCATTCGTCGTACGCCTGCAGGGCCGACTCCACGCTTTCGCAGTCCGCGATCAGGTAGCAGCGGTAGATGCCTGTGAGGCCGGTCAGGGCATCCGGATTGCTGTCGAGTTCAACGAGAGCTTCGGCGGTGCGACCGGCTCGATGGAGAAACGACATCACATCTGCCAGGTCATCGCGCGTTTGCGCCCAGCCCCGGGCGTTCTGCGCGTACTGCAGCGCGAAGTCCCATTGGCCGTCGAATGCGGCCAGCAGCGAGTTGACCTGGTGGCTTTTGGCATCGTCTTTCCAGGTGATCAGCATTTCTCTGGCAGCTCTCTTTGCTGCGTCCATGTTGCGCTCGACTTCGTCGGTGTACCCGACTCGGCGGTAAATGTCGGCGGCCAGGAAATGCGCCAGCACCTGTCGGCGAATGGCCAGGACATTGTCCGGCTGTGACCCTCGCGCGGAATCGATCAGCCGCAGCATTTCTTCGACGTCGAAGTCCGCGTCGAGATCCTGACGTTCGTACGTCTGCACGAGACGCGCAAAGTAAGCTCGCCCCAGCATGTAGCGGACGGCGGGAGCGGAGTGTTCCTGTTCCAGATCTCGCAGCCACTGAATCGCGGCCAGCGGATCGCTGGCGGTCATCGCGGCACCACCGTACAGCTTGTCAAGCGGTGTGACGGGTTGCATCTGCTGGAACTGTCGGTACATCTCCATGGCCAGAGCGTTCGTCTGCGGAGAACGACCGTCCAGCGCGCAGGCTCGCATCAGCAGAACTCTGGCCGCCATGCTTTCAGGAAGCTCCGTGACAGCGAATTTCAGGTGATCGATGGCTTCTCCGTAGAAGCCGGATTCCGCCGCGGCAAGACCGCGCAGCAGGTGAATCTGTCCGCTTGCAGCACCGAATGACTCGGCTTCCTGAAGATGACGTTCGATGCGATCATAGCTGCCGTTCATGGCTTCGCGGGTCGCGGCTTCGAGAGCGCGGTCTGCTTTTTCCTGCCGTTGACGTGACTCATCCTCGATGCGCCGTTGTTCTGCCTCCGCCAGCCGCTGGTCCTGTTCTCGTCTGGCACGTTCTTCGATTTCGCGAATCTCGTCAGCAGCCGCGATGTTGTGGCGATACACACGAACTCCCAGCACGCTTCCAGTCGTCAGCAGCACGATGAGGCTTGCGGTCAGAATGGCAACGGCTGGTCGCCGTCGAGCCCACTTCACCAAACGCCCGGCGAATCCCGATCGTCGTGCCTGAATTGGTTCAAAACTGACGAAGCGGCGCAGGTCTGCCGCCATTTCCGCAGCCGATGCGTAGCGCCGATCCGGATCCTTATCGAGAGCCTTCAGGCAAATCGTTTCGAGATCGGGCGGAATCTTTTTGTTGATGGATCGCGGCTCGCGAGGTTCCTTCGTCAGAATCTGCGTCAGGATTTCGTCGCGGCGCGTGCCAATGAACGGCGGCTGCAGCGTCATCAGTTCATACAATGTTGCTCCCAGCGAATAGATGTCGGTGCGATGGTCGATCGGTCTGCGGCCGGAAACGATCTGTTCGGGCGACATGTACAGCGGTGACCCGACAAATTCACCGCTGACCGTGACGCCGGGAGCATCCATCACGCGGACCAGCCCGAAGTCGTTCAGGCACAGCCGACCGTCTCGCGAAAGCAGCATGTTCCCAGGCTTGATGTCGCGGTGAATGATGCCCTTGTCGTGAGCATGCTGCAGCGCGTCCGCGACGTCAGCCAGCAGACGTGCGACGTTGCGAAAAAACTGACTTCCGCTGGAAAGCGACTGGTCCTGCGTTCCGCTGTCGCCGACACCCGACCCCGACAGACTTGATGCCAGCGACATCGCGCCGGACCGGGACGGCTGCTGTGCCAGATTCGTATGTCCAATGCCGCTGCCGCTGATCTTGACGAAATTCGCCGTGTTGGCATCCGCATCAACGTCGTTGCTGACAAACGTGGCTTCGGGGTCGTCCGGTGCAGGACCGATGACGGTGCCTGCCGTGGCAGAATCGGCAGCCGGTGAGGCGAACGCTGTTGCCTGGCCGCTGTCGGCACCAGAATTGTGCGGGCGACCTTTGTCGTCGCGGTCAGCGTTGCCTTCGCCATGGACGTCGTGGCGAGGTCGCTTGCCGGGACTGGTGTTTACCGGGCTGGTGGCATCGCCGGCACCTTCGTGACTCGGGCCGATGATTGTTTCCACAGACCAGTTGATTGCCGGGTCCTGCGTGTCCGCGTCCTCCCCGTCACCGGCGTCTTCTGTACCGGGAGTTTCCGCCTGACGTTTTGTCGTGCCACCATCGAGCGGCGGGCCGCGGCGAGTCAGACGCATCTGCCGAATGATGCGATCCAGGGACGGTCCATCGATGAACTCCATGGCGTAGAACGGAATGCCGTCCTGTTCGCCGGTGGCAAAGATGGGCACAATGTTCGTGTGATGCAGGCTGGCCGCAGCTTCGGCTTCCAGCCGGAACCTGGTGATGGCTCGCGGAGTCAGCCCCATGCGGCCGGACAGGACCTTCAGGGCCACCCGGCGCTTCAGCGAAAGCTGCCGTGCTTCGTAGACAACTCCCATGCCGCCACGACCGAGTTCGCCAACGATCTCGAAATCGCCGAATCGCTCCAGAGATTGAGTTTCGGTACCGGCCATGCACCAATCTTCGCACAAAACGGGCAGCTCGCGTGGTCAGAAGCGTCGTCTGTCGGCAGAATCCAGCCCACGAGCCGTGACGCCAGCGCGCGAGCCGAGACACTTTTCTGCATCATAACCAATCGTTTTCGATTCTGCGAAGAATCACGCGCTGCAGAGTCAGAATGCGAAAACGATGCGGCGATGCGAGTGGCGTCGATCACGAAACAAGGCGACGACCTTTCGTCGGTCACCTGGCAAGTTGGTACAACTGATAGCTGTCGACCTGATGAGCGCGGTAAATGGTGATGACCTTTTTTCCGAGAGGCGTCATCATGCTGAACGCGTCGTTGATGTTTGGAATGAACCACTGATCGACCTGCGGCCAGCCTTCCCAGGTCACGAACATGCCGTTGGGCATCCGTTCGCGGTACTGCTTCGTGCCTAGGCCGGAAAACACGTTAATCGGTTCGGCGATTGTGGCTTCGATCAGCACATCCACCTGGCTCCATTCCTGACGAATTGCGAGTGCGCGCCGACCGCTCCAGCCCAGGCCAAACCCCTTGTCGTGATTGCCCAGAGCGTCGCGTTTAATCTGCTGAAACGCCTTGTCTCCGAACCACCATGGCCCCGCCGCCTGACTGGCCGCCGCGACACTCGAGTTCGAGAAGCGGAAGATCTTTGTGCCCGGTGAAAGCTGACGAACGCGCGGCGAGCGGATGCCGGATTTCACCAGTTCACGCATCCACACGGGCACGGTCGCCAGGTCCAGATCTTCGTTGTGAACGGGCATCGTTGTGCTCCCATGACTCGTCGCTGGTTCGAATATCCGCGTATTAGAACTCTCACCGCGACACGGTGGAAGCAAAACCCGCCACGCAGAATTGAGGCGCGGCTGCAGGCCTTCGGCGCTGCTCCGGTCGACCCGACGTGCAGGGGAAGTCGATTCCCGGCGCAGCAAACGACCCCGGCAGGAACCGGGGTCAGATAATTCATTCCGGCGGTTCGGTGAACCGCAGAACAGGAAAGAGGGGCGAGTGGGATTCGAACCCACGGATAACGGATTTGCAATCCGTCGGCAATGTTCGAACAGGGTGTGAATAGGGTGCGAATGCCTGTTTTTTCCAGTGTTTTCTGAACACCCGCCGCCGTGGAGCTGGTCGATTCGACTTGCTTCAAGGGGACCTTTGAGGGGACCCCTGCCGAAATCGGGACTTTTCACGCGCCGGCGGGGGCATTCAAAACGGTGTGCAATGACCGTTCGATCGCTGTAGAATCCCGACGTCTCAATGACACCACAAACTGACCTAGTCCGACGGGACGAAAAGCGGCATCCGAACCGCCTGGTCAGTTTGCTTTCAGATTCGGAAGTCGACTGTTCGGAAGGTCGATCGATGACAAAGCAGAAGAAGTCCGTTCCGCCAATTCACCAGAAGCCGGAACCGGTCAGGCTCAAAGATCCGGTGCG
>CAZHET010000127.1:0-3756 GCA_964531585.1 uncultured Planctomycetaceae bacterium
GGTCAGACACTTTTTTTCCGCTCATTGCTAAGTTGCTGTTTTAGCGGAACCGCACGACTTGCCGGTCCCGGGCTGCACAGGTTCAGGCTGGAACGGACTATTCACGCGACTCGCGTGTTCTGACACAACACGTGGCAGCAACAGGTCTGCGCCAAGTGGCGAAAAGACACTTTCCGACGGGACTCCGATCCCGTCGCTGAAATTCGACGGGATCGGAGTCCCGTCGTACGAAGTCGTGAATCATCCGCGCTAGAACGGCGGAGCCTCGTCGGTGCTGCCGGACCGCCTTGATGCGAACACAGCTCCTGGAAGCACTGGCGCAGACTCTTCGTCCTCGCCGACGTGTTCCTCGTTCAGTTGGCTGCCGGGTTCCTTCTGCATTTCAAACAGAAAACGCGAGCACACGGAATCGCGGCGTTTGCCCCATTTCATCCGCGACTTCGCCCGCGTCAACGTCAGATAGTCCATTGCTCGCGTCACCCCGACGTATGCCAGACGGCGTTCTTCGGCGATGTCTTTTTCCAGGCCGCTTTCGACGCTGCGTTTGTGAGGCAGCAGGCCCTCTTCCAGACCCACCAGATAGACTCGCGGGAACTCCAGCCCCTTTGCCGAATGCAGCGTCATCAGCGCGACGGCGTCCGAATTCTTTTCGGGATCCGTCTGGTCATCGCGATCCATCAGCGCGGTGGTTTCCAGAAAACCAGCCAGAGTCGGCGCGTCTTCGCGTTCAACATACTGGCCCATCGAATTCACGAAGTCCTGCAGGACGGACTTGCGGATTTCCTGCTGCGATTCTTCCTTGTACTGCCGTTCGATCTCCGCGTCGTAGTTGACTTCCTTCAGCAGCCGCCGGGCGATCTCGGCCATATCAGCCGGTCGGTCTCGCATGGCCGCCTGATAGCGGCCCAGCAGAATGCGAAAATCCCGCAGCGCCGCAGCGGCTTTGGCGGGGACTGTTCCGGATGCGACGGCGTCGGGAAGCACGTCCCACAGACTTTCGCCCCGCGACACTGCGAGCGCAATGAGCTTCTCCGTCGTCGTGCCGCCGATGCCGCGAGCCGGCGTGTTGATGATTCGCAGCAGCGAAACTTCGTCCTTTGGCGTGGCCAGCGCTTTCATGTACGCCAGCGCGTCGCGGATTTCCTTGCGGTCGAAGAATGACTGACCGCCGACCAGCCGATACGGAACGTTCAGTCGCCGCAGTTCGGTTTCGAACAGTCGCGGCTGTTCATTGGTGCGGAACAGAATGGCCACGTCTTTGGGGCGTACTCCCAGTTCACTGATGAGATACGCCACTTCGCGAACGACGTTTTCACTTTCTTCTGTTTCGTCCTTGTACGCCAGAATCCGGATCGGTGCCCCCTGATGCTTGTGAGCAATCAGCTTCTTGTCGTGGCGGTTGCGGTTGTGTTTCACCAGCCGGTTGGCGGATTGCACAATCTGGTCGGTGCAGCGGTAGTTGTTTTCCAGCCGAACAGTTTTCGTGCCGGGGAAGTGGCCGCCGAAGTTCAGGATGTGCTCGACTTCCGCTCCGCGCCAGCCATAGATTGACTGGTCGTCGTCGCCAACGACACAGATATTGCCGTGAACCGCCACCAGTCTTTCCATCAGTTCAAACTGCACTCCGTTGGTGTCCTGGTATTCGTCAATCTGCACGTGGTCGAACCGGGACTGGTGCTTTTGCAGCACGTCCGGATGTTCGCGAAACAGCCTTAGCGTCAGCAGCAGCAGATCGTCGAAGTCGACGGCACCGGTCGAGCGCAGTTGTTTCTGATACTTGCGGTAACCCATCGCGGCCAGAAAATCAAAGTCGGCTTCGGCATGGTCGCCGGCTCGCTCTTCGGTGATACCGGCCATTTTCCAGCGGCTGATGCGGTTCAGCAGGTCCCCGGGCTTCATGGCTTTGTCGCCGAGCCGGATTTCCCGCAAGGCCGTCCGGGCGGCGGATTCCTGATCGCCTCGATCGTAGATCGCGAAGCCTTTCGGGTAACCCAGCGAGTCGATGTTCTCCCGCAGAACGCGCACACAGTAGGCGTGAAATGTGGAGACGGTCGGCTTCTGTTTCAGCCGTTTGCCGATCAGCGCGAAGGCTCGCTCCCGCATCTCGCGAGCGGCCTTGTTGGTGAATGTGACGGACAGAATTCGGTCGGGGCGAATGCCGTGGACGATCAGATTCGCCATGCGGTACGTGATGACGCGAGTCTTGCCGGTGCCCGCTCCTGCGAGAACAAGCAACGGCCCGGACAGCGTGTTTACTGCGTCGCGTTGAGGAGCGTTAAGGCCGGAAAGGTTCACAATCACAAATCAGGAACGAGGAGCAGGGACCAGAAATCGGGGATCGGCAGCAACGAGTCGCGCGAGTGGCAGCACGTCAGCCCGCCACTCGCGTACTCATGTCCAAATCACGAATCGCAAAGCACAAGTCGTAACTGAGCCGCCCCGGTCACTTCTGGAGCAGTACGTTCACGCCCTTTTTGTTCGACAGCACGATGTCTGGTTTGCCGTCGTTGTTCATGTCGTGAATTTCGAACTGAGTCCCCACGCCGGTGCCGCGGCCAGCGACGATTTCGTGAGCGGTGATGCTCGGCGGCTGACCTTTGGCACGTTTGACTTCGTACCAGTACATCACGACCGCATCGTTGCCACCGGGGTCCGCTCCGTTGTGAGCGAAAAATCGCTTGCCAGTGACGTAGTCAAGCTGACCGTCGCCGTTCACATCGACCGTTTCCATTGCGTGAGTCTGCGAGTACGAGTCGTCGACGGTGTGCAGCGTCCACGGTTCATCGCCGTTGTTCTCCGCCCACCAGACTCCGTACGTGTGGGCGGAACTTAGGAACAGGTCCATGTCGCCGTCCTGATCGAGATCGTCAACGTAAATATTCGCACATTGAGGCAGCGGCTGTTCGGTTCCGTCGACTACGATGCGGATCGGATGAAACGTCCACAGTCCGTCACCCGTCAGACTGCCGGGCGACTGCCACCAGCCGTGAGGAATCACGATGTCGAGATGTCCGTCGCCGTTGAGATCGCCGACTCCCAGGCCGTGGTAGTACTTGAAGGTGCCGTTGTCGAGACCTCGGTTGGGATTGTCGGCCGCTTCGCCGCTGGGCTCACTGATCGCGTGGAAAGGAAATTTCTGTGCAGCGGCGTTGGCGGACGGAATTGTGACGAAGCCCATTTGAGCTTCAGGTTGTGAGCCGAAAATGATTTCCGGGATTCCGTCGCCGTTCAGATCTTCGAACTCGGGAGATTCGTTGCAGGCACTGTTCCAGATCACGTGCTCTTTCCAGTGCTGGCCCGACTTGCCGGGGTTCCTGTACCAGTGAAACGGATCGCCCGGAAAACCCACAAGAATCGCGTCCTGCCAGCCGTCCTGATCCACGTCCCACGCAAAATTGGCGAAGCTGTTGCTGTAGCCCTTGCCCGCAACGAAATCTCCCGGCTGCCGGATCTCGTGCAGCTTCCACTTCGCGGCGTCGGTGTGCCCGGCGGAATCGGCGGCTGGAGCTTCGTACCAGACGTCGCCGGCGATCACGTCGGGCGTACCGTCGTTGTTGACATCCGCGGCAGCGACACCTTCGGAGCGAAACCGTTCATCGAGCTTGATTCGCACCCAGTTGCCGTCTTCACCGGCAAAGGAAGTGGCACTGGCAGTCAAAACGGCAAGAGACGTCAGCAGCAGTTTCATGGCAGGAATACTCGCGATGGGTTGTTGATTGCCCGCGGGACGACAGAACGGATCATCCGGAATGGTTG
>CAZHET010000127.1:3856-10049 GCA_964531585.1 uncultured Planctomycetaceae bacterium
GCGATGGGTTGTTGATTGCCCGCGGGACGACAGAACGGATCATCCGGAATGGTTGTCCGGATTCGATTTCTCTATCGCGTCGACATGATTGCGGTCGACATGCTTCGGGCTCGCAGCATAACCACTGGCCGCATCGTACGGAACGCACCACCGGCCCGCATTTCCGAATCACGACGCTGCAGCGACTGCTCAGAAGAGCATTGAGCCGGCTGGGGCATGGCCCAAACGTAGACGGTCGCGTCGTGGTCGCCGAAAGCCGCGGGTGGAGTGCATCCAGGCGGCACCTGGCGAATTCCGTCGTCGGCGATCTTTGGTATGCTCCGCCGGCCGCGAAAAACGCAGTTCAGCAACATCACATCATTCTTCAGGTTCCGATGAATTCCATGAAATACGATGTCTTTGGTGTCGGTAACGCGCTTGTTGACATTCAGGCTCGCGTCAGTGACGCCGTTGTGCAGGCCAGCGGGTTCGACAAGGGAATCATGACGCTGGTTGACGACGAAAAACAGGAGGCCGTGCTGGCCAGCCTGAACGGCGTGTCTTTCAACCGCTGCGCCGGTGGATCTGCGGCGAACACGATCGTGGGCGTCGCCGACTTCGGCGGCAAAGCCGCTTACGTTGGCAAAGTCGCGGCCGATGCGGTCGGTGAATTCTTCCTGGCAGACATGCGGAAGATGGGAGTCGCGATTGAAGTCACTCCGTCGTCCACCGGACAGACCGGTACGTGTGCCGTCCTGATCACCGAGGACGCTCAGCGAACGATGCTGACGAACCTGGCCGTGTCGGCAACACTGACTGCAGATGACGTGGATGAAGACGAACTGCGACAGTCGAAGTATGTGTACATCGAAGGCTACCTGCTGACCGGCGACACCACCAAAGGCGCGGCGATGAAGGCCATCGAACTGGCTAAGAAGCACAATGTGCAGGTCGCCTTCACGGCGTCCGACCCGTTTCTGGTAAACCTGCTGCGAGATGAAATCTGGTCGCTGATCGAAGGGCCGGTCGACTTGTTTTTCTGCAACGAAGAAGAAGCCAAAAGCCTGACCGGCAAGGACGATCCGGTCGCCTGTGCTGCGGAGATTCACCGCCATGCGCGCAACGTCGCTATGACGCTCGGGGCGAACGGTTCCATCGTGATGCATGGCGGTGAAGCGATCGCTATCGAAGGTGTTTCCGTTAAGGCCATCGACACGACCGGAGCCGGAGACATGTATGCCGCCGGACTGCTGTACGGCATCACGAACGGCATGACATGGAAGCAGGCGGGGCACCTGGGCTCTCACGCCGCCGCGCGGATCGTGTCGCAGCTTGGAGCCAGAATGGAGCGACGATTCACACCGGCAGAAATTCGCGAACTGATGACTTAGCCAACAGCACGGATTCGCGTGAATCATGCGAGCCGGGCGTCGTCCGCAGGGACCGCACTTTCGACGTCGTGCGCAGACAGGAGGCCCGGCGAACCGGGCCTCCTGCGATTTCGAAGCGGACGTCGTCCCCGCAGCGGTTCAGCTTTCCAGCGGACGAACGACCGAAATCGGGCGCAGGTAGTCATTCAGTGTGTCCGGGGAAACAACGCCGCCGCCCATGCCGCTCTTACCGACGCCGCCGTATGGAACTCCGTGGACCACAACATTGTGAGCGTTAATCCAGCCGTTGCCGCTTTCGAATGCTTCTGCAACACGGGCACAGCGAGCCAGATCCTTCGACCACACGCTGTTGCCAAGACCGTAGTCCGTGTTGTTCGCAAGCCGAATACCCTCTTCTTCGTTACTGAACGGAGCCAGGAACGCGACCGGCCCGAAGATCTCTTCTCGAGCCGCCACGTTGTCCAGCTTGCCAGCCAGCAGTGCCGGCTTCACGAAGTAACCATTGCGCCCGGGAACTTCGGCCGGTCCACCTTCCAGCACCAGTTCGGCTCCTTCAGCCACGCCTTTCTGCAGATAGCCCAGCACACGCTCGCGCTGTTTCGGATTCACGACCGGGCCCATTTCGGACCCGTCTTCCATCTGGTAGCCGATCTGCACCGACTTCATGCGCGTGATGCATTCATCCACGAAATCGTCGTAGATATTCCTGTGAATCAGCCAGCGAGTCGCGTCGCAGCACACCTGGCCGGTATGGAACGTGATCGCCTTGACCAGTTTGTCGGCCGTTTCCTGAATGTCGACGTCTTCGAAAACGACTGCGGCACCTTTCCCGCCGAGTTCACACTTCACCGGAATCAGATTGCGGCCACACGCTTCCGCAACCAGGCGTCCGACTTCGGGCGATCCGGTGAAGCTCATGCGGCGAAACTTCGGATTGGTCGCCACTGCGGCTCCGGCCGTTTCGCCGAATCCCGTGACCACATTCAGAACTCCGGCGGGCAGCAGATCAAGTTCCTCGATCATTCGGCACAGGTACAGGGCTGACAGAGGCGTGTCTTCAGCAGGTTTCAGCACGCACGTGTTGCCGGCCGCCAGTGCGGGAGCAAGCCCCCAGCCGGCGAGCAGGAAGGGAAAGTTCCAGGGGATGATGAATCCGCAGGCACCCCACGGATGCCGGGCGACCCAGGCTTCGTGATGTTTGACGGCGATCACGTTGCGGTAATTGACCGCCTGCGACAGGTCGGCGAAGTAGCGGAACGTGTCGACAAAGTTCTGAACGTCCGCTTCGGCCTGAGCGTAAATCTTGCCGCAGTCGAGCGATTCAATCTGTGCGAAGATCTCCTTGCGATTCTCCACCGCGTCGGCGATGCGGTGCAGAGCGGCGCTGCGCTGATTCACCGGAGTCTTTGCCCAGCCGCTGTTGTGGAACGCATCGACGGCCGCGTCGACGGCGGCATTCACATCGTCTGCCTGCAGGCTGGTGACGGTCGCGATCTTCTCGCCACGTCCGGGATCGACAACGTCGAACGTCTGGCCGCTGTTGGCTTCGATCCAGCGCCCGCCGACATACGCCTTGTGCAGCGGTGCAGACAGGAAGTCGGCAACGTCGGAATGCAGCTCGCTGGAAACGTCAAGTGTGGCAGACATGAGGCGGGTTCCTTTTGGCTGAGAAGTAAGCTTTTGGCTGAGAAGCTTTTGGCTGAGAAGTAAGACAGTCTGGCAGAGAAGCGATACGCTGGCAGTCAGAGCAACGATCGCCTGAGCAACGCGGCAGATCGTACCTGGGATCGGTGCGAAATCCAAACGTCGCAGCGAAGCGCTGCAGCCTGAACCCGTCTGCAGGCACCGACGCTTCAGTCCCGTGACCGGATCTCATTCGCCCGGGATTACTTCTGCGCGATCTGCAGACAAAGCTGCAGAACCTGGCGGACAGCATCCGTCTGGCGAGCGTGCCGGACTGACGGGGCGGCTGGGGAGTCGGCTTCGTGTGTGGCGGACAGCAAAAGCCGTCGCGATTCCGCCACGACGGCGGTTCCCGCTTCGTTTCGCACCGCGACCGTTGTCCACGCAACGCCGTCCAGTTCCGGCGGAGCATCCGGGCCGAGATGTCCCGTCACACTGGCGGCTATTGACGCCTGAGCCGTCCTGTTCAGAACATTGATTGCCATGACTTCCGCGACATCGCGACTCACCGGACCGGGGTCGTCCAGCATCGCCGCAGCGACGTTCAGCCATGCGGTCTTCGTGGCGAGCTGATACACAACCGCCGAACCTGCCATCACCGAGGAAACTCCGGCAACACGACCGAGCGTGGCGGAAATCAGCCCGGCCGTACAGCTTTCGGCGAACACGATCGTGTGCCGTGATCGATTCAGTGCCACGACCAGATTCGCCGCGATATCATCCAATTCAACTCTTGGCATCGAACGAGGACCGCTGTGAACGTTGCGAGTAACGACGGCATGCCGCCACTTCCGGATGAACGCCATCCGGTCGTTCTGATTCCGGCGAACGGAAACGTTCGCCGACTGACGTCGCTCGCCAATGTCGCTGTTTATCCGGGTTCATTCAACCCTGTCCACGAAGGGCACCGACGATTGAAGACCGTCGCGGAGCAGATTCTGGGGTTGTCCGTCGTATTTGAACTGTCTGTCACGAACGTCGACAAACCGGCGCTGACGTTCCAGCAACTGCACCGGCGATTGAACAGCCTGCGCTCCGACACGGTCGTGCTGACTCGTGCCCCGCTGTTCTCTGAAAAGTCGCTGCTGTTTCCGGGATGCACCTTTGTAGTCGGCTTTGACACCGCCGAACGCATCATCGACCCACGATTCTACGAAAACGATCCCGGTCGCGTCGCCGTAGCTATGGAAACGCTCGCCAGTCGAGGCCACCGCTTCCTGGTTGGCGGACGAATGCTGCACGAATCCGGCTCCGCGAAGTTTCGGACTGCCCGGGACCTGCAGATTCCGCCACCGCTGCAGAAACTCTTCGAAGCAATCCCCGAGCATCTGTTCCGCGCGGACATCTCATCGACGCAACTCCGCGGGGAAGATGGTCTGTCCGACGTTTGCTGACGATTCGTCCGCAAGTTGCAGACGTTTCGCTCGATGAAGCCAGCACGCAGAGTTCCGTCGTCCTGACGGGGCCGCTTCCTGCTGCATACCTCGGAACAATCGTCATGACCTGTCATTCACTCGAACGCGTCCTTGCATCCGATCAGCTTCCCAGTCTTCCGGAAGTCGCCGTCAAGGTCATTGAGATTGCGAAGCAGCCGGAACCGGACATCCAGAGCCTGATCGACACAATCCGAGCCGACGGAGCCATTGCGGGTCGAATCCTGAAGTTCGCCAACTCCGCACTGTTTGGAGTTCGCCACAAACCGTCATCGATCGAAGCGGCCGTTCCGCTGCTGGGAACGACCATGGTTCGGACTGTCGTACTGGGCTTTTCCCTGGCGAAGTTCGAAACTTCGTCCGACGAACTGCGTCCCTGGTTTCAGCAGATCTGGCGAGAGTCGCTGATCCAGGCTTCAACGGCCGAAACTCTGGCCGAACGCATTCCGTCACTCGATGCACCAACGTGGTTTCTGGCCGGTCTGCTGCAGGACATTGGCCGCCTGGCACTGCTGTCGACTTGCGGCACTGAGTACGTTCAGAACGTTCTGGCGGCAGACGACAACCGCAGCATGGTTCAGCGGGAAGTCGCGACGTTCGGCTATTCTCACGTCGATGTCAGCGTCGGGCTTTGCCGCAAGTGGACGCTCGATCCGTCGATCGTTGAATCCATTGCCGTGCATCATCACTCGGTTGAAGACGTGCTGCCGAACGTTGAGCATTCCCGGACGTCTCTGGCGGCCGCATTGATCGCTGCCAACTGCTGCTCAGATTACATGGAAGAGGTCGTTCGCGAACTGACTTACGCACGGAAAGATCTGGAAAAGCTGCTGATTCTGGATTTCGGCCTGCGCCCCGACGAGGTGGTCCACCTGCTCGCCGATGTCGATTGTCATGTGAACGAGCTGGCCAGCGGCTTCTCCATCGATGTCGGCAACATGCCCAGCCGCGAATCCATCCTGTCGCGCGCTCAGAACGCTCTGGTGGAAATCGCGATGAGGAGCCACCTTGCGCGGCTGGCCCCCGGGAAGGCTGCGGACATCGATCCTCTGCCACTGCCTGTCGACGGCGACGAGGAGGACACTGTTGATCAAAGTCAGTGGCTGGATGACTGCACCGGCATCTACAGCATGGACTTTCTGACCACCTCACTGCCGCATGAACTGGCACGCAACCATGAGCGAAATTCATCAACCGCATTTCTGTGCCTGGACGTGGCAGCAGCTGGCGACGACTGCGAGCGCATTCTGCGCGGCGTGACCAGCATCGTTCGTGACAACATTCGGCCGGCAGACGCGATCGTGCGTTACGGCAGAACGCAACTGCTCGTGCTGCTCTCGGGGCTCAACATCGACATGCTGTCAGGCATGGCTGAACACATCAGCTCCGAACTGCACAGTCCCGCGTCGCCGCCCGGCACCGATGTCAGAATTGCCGGCATGGTCCATCTGCCGTCGGGGCGGCGTGCCGTCGATACGAAAGCCATGTTGAAGGAACTTGACCGGATGTTTGTGCCACCGAAGTCGACGGAGCCAATGGCAGTCTCCATGCAGGTGATGCACGGTACGAAAGTTCGTCCGGTGAAACGAGCGGCGGCAGTGTCGTAAGGCGACAGGCAGGTGGGAAATCACATTGCGGACGCTGGCAGCGTCCGCCACGAAATTCGTGCGCGAAGCAATTCGTGCGCGAAGAAATTCGTGCGCGAAG
>CAZHET010000127.1:10149-13890 GCA_964531585.1 uncultured Planctomycetaceae bacterium
CAATTCGTGCGCGAAGCAATTCGTGCGCGAAGCAATTCGTGCGCGAAGCAATTCGTGCGCGAAGCAATTCGAGGGCGGGGGCTACCGCCGCTGCGCCACCGTTACTGAATCTCGCCTGAGAAATCCACTGGAGCCGTCGCGGTACGCTCAGGTGCCGGAGCAGTTCCTGACAAAGCGGCTTCGATCTGCTGAGCCTTTTGGAAGTCGGCTTCTGCCAGTTCCGTTTGTCCGGCCGACTGGCGCTGCCTGCCACGAGCGCGATAGGCTTCCGCAACCTGACTATCAAACCGCTGGGCTGCTTCGTAGTCCTGAACCGCCTGATCAAAGTTTTCCAGTGCCATCCAGGCATCGCCGCGAATTGAGAACGCTTCCTGAGTCTGCTGGATCACGAGTGATTCGTCGCAGTCGCTCATCGCCTTTTCAAGTTGCCCGGTTCGCATCCAGGCCTTCGCCCGGCCGGTCAACGCGGCTGGCTGACCGGGCTGCAGTGCGAGCGCTCGCGTGTAGTCCTGAATGGCGGCTCCGAACTGACTGCCGGACACGAGGTAGTCGGCTCGAACAATCCAGACGGCAGGATTTCGTGCGTTGGACGCAACCTTCTTCGTGATTGCCTCCAGTCCCGCCAGCCAGCGGATCTGCCGTTCGTCGGCACTGGCTTCGGTGAATTTCTCCAGCTTTTGGTACGCCGAACGTCGGTGGTTGTACCAGCGGATATCCAGAGGCGCCAGTTCGACCGCTTTGCTGAACGCGTTGACGGCAGACTCGAAATCCTTCTGTGCCATGTACACCAGGCCGCAGTTGTTCCACGCCGTGACGTAGTTTGGATTCAGTTTCAGCGACTGTTTCAGGTCAGCGAGGGCTTCTGTCAGCTGTCCGTTTTTCAGACGTGTGTATCCGCGGTTGTTCCAGGCATCTGCGTACTTCGAATTTCCTTCGATGGCGCGCGTAAAATCGATCTCCGCGGCGGCGTAGTCCTGTGTCGCCAGAGAAATCAGGCCACGGTTGTTGAGAGCTTCTCCCTGCTGCGGATCCAGGCGGATGGCCTTTTCGAAATCCTGCAGCGCGTCTTCAGTGAGACCGCGCGTCATCAGAAAGTAGCCGCGGACGTTGTACAGCGCCGCGTTGTCCGGGTCTGCCTGAATGGCCATACTGAAGTCGGCACGAGCGTTCGCGAACTCGCCCATCACGACATAAACGTCCGCTCGCATTCGCAGCAGGCGGGAATCCGTTGGGGCAATGCCAATCGCCTGGCTCAGCGATTCAATGGCGATCGCATTCTGACCGCCGATGACGGCCGCTTTGGCCTTCCCGACCAGTTGTTCGACGGCCGCGCTGGTGACCGATTCCTGAGGCTCCGCGGCGGCAGTGCCGGACTTGCCGGGATCCGCTTCAGGGTTGGAAATCGACAGTGCGATCCCGGCGGCAGCACCGGCGTCGCCGGAATCAGAACCACAGCCGCAAATCAGCAGCAACCCAAGAACTGGCAGGACGTATCGCATCTCGGTTCCTTCCCTGGAACGGACGAAGTCAGCATTTTGTCAGCCTTTTACCGCGTTTTGCAGAATCATGTCAATCGCGACTCGGGACAGCGTTCGCCGCGACGCAGCACGCGATCAGACCGAAATGCCGGCCCGCGACGCGGTCAGCATTATGGCGTCGAAACGCAGAAATGCGTTAGGATTGCGGCATTCGCCATACGGGCCGTGAAAGGGGAAAATTATGAGTACGGCATTGAAACTGACGGTTGCGGAATACGACGCCATGGTCGCCAAGGGGGCGTTTGATGAAATCATGAAGAAAATCGAACTGATTTATGGGGAGATTCAGGCGATGAATCCAGCCGGTCCCGTTCACGACCACATCATTGAATACCTGAACCACTGGTCCGTGCAGAACACGGATTTCGAACGCGTCCGAGTTCGAATCCAAAGCGGTCTGAGCCTTCCCGAACGGGACAGTCGCCCCGAACCTGATGTCCTGTGGGTCAGAGCCGGCCATCCACGGGATCGGCATCCCGGTGCCACCGATGTGCTGCTGGCGATCGAGGTCGCCGACAGCAGCCTGAGGCCGGATCGCGTCGTGAAGGCGAAACTCTACGCCGAAGCAGGAATCGCAGAGTACTGGATTGTCGATGCTTCGCGGGAACGGCTGTTTGTGTTCCGCCAGCCGGAAAGCGGCAGGTATCAGGCCGAAGTCACGATCGAGGTTGGCGATTGTGCCACCCCGCTGGCGGAGCCTCGTGCGCGGCTTGACCTGGCGAAGATGTTCAGTGACGGCCGGTAGTTTCCTGTCACATTCGGTGATTTTAGAAACGTCAGCGAGTTCTGATTGCGGACGAATATCGTGATCGCTAAACCACTGCATCCGTATCGAAACTCATGCAGACGCACTCACTACGGATCGTGCGTTCGGTTAACTCAGGAGCACCCTGGTGTCCATCCAGCCGGCTTTGTCGCAGCGAAAACGTACCCGCCGAGCCATTTCGTGGCGAACCATTGGTTTTTTTGCTGTGGTGACGGCACTGGCATGGAGTCGCCAGTTTTTCACGACGGACGCATTAGTTCCCTCGGCTGACGGAGCCTGGCTGCAAGACGAAGCCACAGAAAACGACGGTACAGGAAACGCGGGTGCTGAAAACGCGGTGAACGGCGCGGATTCAGAAGCTCATCCTGAAGAAGGCCACGGCGACGAACATTCCGGCGGGCACAAGGACCCCGTGGCTGAAGTTCTGATGGCCATTCTGATCATTCTGCTGCTTGCCAAAATTGTCGGCGACCTGGTCGATCGCATTGGCATGCCGGCAGTTCTGGGCGAACTGGCTGTCGGAATTCTCCTTGGAAACTGGGCCTTTCTGACGGGATCCCATGTCTTCGATTTCTTCAAACCCAGCCCCGACGACGCAGATGCTCTGACGGGCAACACGCTGGACATTCTGTCGCGGATCGGAGTTGTCCTGCTGCTGTTCGAAGTCGGTCTGGAATCTCGCGTTAAAGAAATGCTGTCCGTTGGAGTGTCGTCGCTGATTGTGGCACTTCTGGGCGTGATCGTTCCGATGATTCTGGGTTTCTCGGTCGGCTACTTTCTGCTGAGCGACTCTCTGGCTCACTGGCAGATACCGGCATTTCTGGGGGCGACTTTGTGTGCGACCAGCGTCGGTATTACGGCGCGAGTGTTGAAAGACATCGGGCAGAACCAGGCTCGTGAGTCCAGGATCATCCTGGGGGCCGCGGTGATCGACGACGTGCTGGGACTGATCGTGCTGGCCGTGGTATCCGGCGTGATTCTGGAAGGGGAAAACTTCCACATCTTCAGCGTGGTCAAGATCGTCGGCCTGTCGTTCACTTTTCTGGCTGGAGCACTGCTGCTGGGATTTCTGCAGTTGCCCAGACTGATGTTTCGAGCGGCCAGTGCTTTGCGCGGTCACGGAATGCTGGTCACCACGGCACTGGTCATTTGCTTTCTGTTTTCCTGGGGAGCCAATCAGGTGAATCTGGCTCCGATCATCGGAGCGTTCGCAGCCGGGCTGATTCTGGAAGGAGCCCACTATCAGGAAGTCGGCGAAAAATGGAAGAACCGTCGACTGGAAGACGCGCTGGCTCCGTTGTCAGCGCTGCTGATCCCAATTTTCTTTGTGGAAACGGGAGTCGCCGTCGACTTCAACACGTTCGTCGGCACCCCCGCGGAAACTCAGGCCGTCGCTGCGGACACGGAACTTCCCGACACCGACGCCACGGTTGCCAC
>CAZHET010000128.1:0-2473 GCA_964531585.1 uncultured Planctomycetaceae bacterium
GCGGCCGACGCTCGGGAGGGCGAGGTCCCGCCGAGCCGCTGCCGCATCGGGCGACCGTTGGAACACGCGTGGCTCGGCAGGAGCCTCGGCCTCCCGAACCAAACGGCAGGAGCCTCGGCCCGGCCTGATGCCGCGCCGGTGCGATTCATCGAGACATGGATGACGAAGCACCGGGGGGGCCTCGGCGCGGGTCGGTCAGTGAATGCGTGAACGTTTCTGCTGCAGCAGTTTTCCGGCTTTTGCCAGCCGGTGCTGCAGGCGTTCGAGTTCTTCGTCCCGATCCGGCGGGACCACGTCGGGCTGCTTCTGAATGGCAAATTCGGTCACGTCGGGCATGCACACTTCGCCGGTCAGCAGCGTGGCAATCAGGCTGGCGGTACATACGACCGACGCGTTGCTTTCAGTCAGCAGTTGTTCCAGCGCCTCGTCGGCAACTCCAGGCGGCAGCGAGGTGACGCACGCCGGACAGCCGGCGGTGCAGGGGCAGTCGTCGATGATTGTCTGAGCCAGCTTCAGGGCTTCACCGAACACTTCGAAGATCTTTTCTGCATAACCGACTCCGCCTTCGATGGTGTCAAACAGATACAGCGCACTCTTCCATTGGTCCGGTGCGATCTCGGTCAGTGAGACGTCAGTTTCGATGTTCTGTTCGTCGCACAGACAAAGGCTGGGGGCGGTCTTCTTCAGGATGTAAGCCAGGCCGTACAGTGCCGCTCCGATATGTCGCTGGTCGACTTTGCCGACGGCGTCTTTCCAGTCAGCCGGAGGATACAGGGCGAATCCGGCGGTGTCGTAGATAAACGCATCGAGCGTGATGGGGCCGTATCCGACGTTTTCCAGCGTGCGTTCGCGAATCTTCTTGTACAGCTTTGGCTGGCGGTTGACATTGATGAAGCCGAATTCCAGCTTCGCGTCGGACAGCTCGTACTGCTCAAGGCTTGCTGTGACTGTCACGCGGCTTTCCCAGACGCATTCCGTGTAGTAGTCCACATCGACAGGTTCAACGCGGCAGAGTTTCTTTTCCAGGTCAAGGTCCATTGACATGTACCGTCGGCCGAGATGCTGATAGATGGCATCCTTGTAGAGCTCTCCGCGAGCCCCGATCGGGTCGATTTCTCCGATCACTTCCGTGCCGCAATAGATGTCGATGTTGTAATCCGTCATGCCGCGCAGATTGACACCTTTGGCCGGGTAGTCGCGCAGCGCGTAGCGGAAGTTGCCGTGGTATTCCTTCAGACTTCCGTCGTCGATCAGCACGTTCATCGCCGCCGGGTAAGCAGGCTCGGGAAACGCGGGCTCTTCGTTTCGCAGCGGGTGTTCGTGAGCGGCGCACGGCAAATGCTGGAGCAGAATGTAGGGATTGTCAGCATTCAGCCACGCCCGTTCAATCGGTGCCCGCTGCAGGAATTCCGGGTGATTCACGAAGTACTGGTCGATTGGCGTATCTCTTGCGGCGTACACAATGACCGCCCGTGACCCACGCCGACCGACTCGTCCGGCCTGCTGCCAGAAGCTGGCCATCGAGCCAGGATGACCGCTTAGAATGCACAGATCCAGATCACCAATATCAATGCCCAGTTCCAGAGCATTCGTGCTGATAATTGTGGTGACCCGACCGTCAGCCAGATCACGTTCGAGCCGGCGTCGTTCGTTCGGCAGCAATCCACCACGATAGGGTTGCACTTTGCTGCTCAGCCCTGCCTGCCCGTCGACAACAGCGCGGCGCAGGCGTTCCACCTGCTGGCGCGAACGGCAAAAGCAAATCGTTCGTACCCACTGTTTCGTGGCTTCACGAATCAGAGGAATGCTGACTGACGCCGGGCCTTTGCGATACATCGCATGACCGTGACTTTGTACGACCGGTGGATTGATCAAATACAGATCCCGCTGCGGTCGCGGCGCGCCGTCTCGCGTAATGACATGGAACGGTCGCTGCAACAGGGCTTCGACGTGCTCCGCCGGATTCCCGATCGTCGCGGAAGAACACACGAACGTCGGGTGGCTGCCGTGCATCTCACAGACTCGCAGCAACCGCCGCATTACGTTCGCAACGTGTGATCCGAAGGCTCCGCGATACGTATGCACTTCATCAACGACGATGTACTTCAGACGAGACAGAAACGTGCGCCATCGTCGGCTGTGGTTCGGCAGAATCCCGGAATGCAGCATGTCGGGATTGGTAATCATGAAGTCCGCCTGCGCCTGAATGCGGTTGCGTTCTTCGCGGGGCGTGTCACCGTCGAATGTCCCCAGTCGCAGGTCAGCTCCGGCGGCCTGCAGCAGGCGACCGAGCGTGCCTTCCTGATCGCGCGACAGCGCTTTCGTCGGATACAGCAGAGCCACGCCGAACGGACTGTCTGCCTGCAGGTATTCGTGCAGAATCGGCAGCAGAAACGAAAGCGTTTTGCCGCTGGCGGTCTTTGAAACCAGGACGGTGTCGTTGCCGCGTCGGATGGACTCGAACGCTTCACTC
>CAZHET010000128.1:2483-13782 GCA_964531585.1 uncultured Planctomycetaceae bacterium
CTTCGTGAGGCCGCTGGCCTCCAGAGCCAGCCGCAGGCGAGGATCGAGCTGGTCGGGAAGATCTTCGAATTCGCCGCCGGACGCTTCCAGTACGGTATGTGACGCCACCTGCGCCGCGAATCTTCGCTCCATGAACTCGACGAACGACGAAATCCCCATCTCCACGTCTCCGTACGCAATGATCCGCTGACAGCAGCGAGTGATCGAAAAAGCACGGGCGGAAGTCTACCGGATGCCATCACCGCGTGCGACGACTCCGCTCACAATTCGCGGTGTGCGATGGGGGATGCTCACATCTCGCGAACGACGACGAACCAGCCGGTGTCGGCGATGGTTTCCGGCCGGCCGCGGACAATGATCGGTTCGATCACCGCCGGTGACACGTCGCCGCTGATTGGATCGACGAACTCGCGAATGAATCCGTCGCCGTTCGACGTCGTCACCGTTCCTGCGCGGCGGGTGCGCAGTCGTTCGGCTCGCAGTCTCGCCGCGATTTCCAGGACCTCGCCGGTGACGCGAGGCGGGAGCTTGTCTTCACTGCGATCACCCAAAAGAGGATGAGCGATCACCAGGCCCGGCTCGTGTTCGAAGGGATCGTCGTCCAGTTGGAACAGCATTGCATTTATCGGAATATCAAACTGGCTGATTTCCACCGGCAGCGACAGGATTCCGACCGGTGCGCGTTCAATTTCTTCGGCAGGCTTGTCCCAGATCGGCGTCGTAAAGGCGACGAACAGTGTCCTGGTATTCGTGCTTTCAAAAACGCACGACATGTAAACAGCATCCTGACTGCCGACGCGGCGCAGCACATGCTGAAACGCCGACACCTGAGCAAGGCTCGGATCATCGGGTGCCAGGTCGCGTCCCAGTCCGTGGAAGTAATCACGGTGGCGATAATCTTTCCCGATGCTGTCGGCACGCGGCGAACGAGCGATCTGAATTCCCGAAGCGTCATACAGCGACCAGCCGGAATTCTGCACAGCGTCGCCTTTCAGGACACGGCGGTCGTTCAGCCAGTTCTGCAGCGGCCTGCGAAGCTCGGGGTTGCGCGGATCGGCGTTGATTGCCTGAACCATGCGGCGGAGTTCTTCGGACCGGACCTCTGTCTCCAGCAGTCGCCAGCGCCGATCGATTTCATAGCCGATCGCCTGAGCAAGAAACCCGGCGGAATTCTTCAGGTTATCCTCGCGAGCGACTTCAGCAGCGACGTAGAGCTGGTCGGCTTCCTGCCGCGCCTGAGTTTCCTTCGAAGCCAGTTGCTTCATCCGGACCGCCGAGAAGAAACTGATGAGCAGAATGGCGGCGGTCGCCGCGAGCATTGCACGAGTTGCCGCTTTGTGACGCCTCGCCCAGCGGCGAATCTTCTGAGTCAATCGTTCCGGGTGCGCGGAGACCGGGGCGTCTGCCAGATAGTTCTCGATGTCGTCGGCGAGTTCCAGAGCCGTCGGATACCGGTTTGTCGGCTGCAGTGACATCGCCTTCAGACAGATGGATTCCAGTGTCTGCGAGACGTCCGGACACACGGCACGGGGTCTGGGAAAGTCGCCGTGCAGAACCATCCACGCCAGTCGTTCGGCGCGGTTGGCCTTGAACGCCGGTTCGCCGGTCAGAATGCGGTACAGCGTGGCTCCCAGACTATAGATGTCGCAGGCCGGTGTCGGAGCCAGCCCGGTCATCTGTTCGGGACTCATGTACGCCGGCGTGCCGACTCCAGCGCCGGAGGACGTGCCGGAACCGCTGCCTGATGTCGGCATCAGGGTGGCTTCGCCGCTTAATCGAAAGCGGTCGTCGCGCGCGACGGGAACGGCAAGACCCCAGTCGACAACGATTGTTTCGCCATAGCGCCCCAGCATCACGTTGGCCGGCTTGATGTCACGATGCACGATGCCTCGATTGTGAGCGTACGCAACGGTGCGACACACGGAGACGAAACACGTCAGCAGGCGACGGAATTCGACGCTGTGAATTCCCAGCGCCTTTCTGGCGCTGCGTGAACGTTTTCGCGCGCCGGAAGCGCCGGCGGTCCGGGAATCACCGCCGGTGCCGGAAGCGCCGACCGTCGCGGAACTACTGCCCACCCGAGCATCGTGGAAGCGCGTGATGGCCTCGTCCATCGTCTCGCCGTCAATGTACCTCATGTAATAGAACAGGCGCCCGTCATCAGCTCGACCGATTCCGTACATCGGCACCACGCCCGGATGTTCCAGACGGCCGGTGACCTCGGCCTCCAGCTCGAAGCGGTGCTGGCATTCCGGATTGTCGACGAGATTTCGGTGCAGGAACTTCACGGCGACTTCGCGGTTGAGTTCGCGTTCAGTCCCGCGGTAAACGGCACCGAGACCACCTTTGGCGTGAAATTCCAGATTCGTGATTTCGCTGTTGACGCACAGCGTTTCGCGACTGGCGTCGTCGTTGGCGGCTGACGAAGGACTCACCTGCGTGTCCGTTCTCTGCATCGCGTGAATTTTCAGATCCAGCAGTCCGCGCAGCTCAGGACAGTCGCGGCACAGTTCTTCGACCGAAAGCACCTGCCCGCGAGCTTTCGCGGCCGACCATTCGTCCAGCAGATCGTTGACGCGATCGACCGACGGTAACGGAGTTGTCTCGGAAAGCTCTTCGTTCGTCATTTGCTGACCTCTGCCGCTCAGATCGCCAAAATGCCGTGTCACCCGCCGTCTTACGGGATTGCCTGCGCAAGCGGGCCGACATTCTGTTGCTGACACAGTACGCGCCGGAAGCGATCAATTCCACGCCACCGACAGAGGAAATCGGAATTCACGTGTCAGAGATCGCGCGGGTCAGAGTGGTCGTGCCGGTCCGTGTGCCTCACGCGGCGCATCGGCAGTGGCACGCCGACTGGCATGAGCTGACGCGCAGGCGGCCCGCGTCAGCAGTGTGTCGGGGCGAAGCGGTGTGCGAGCCGGAGACGCAGCGCGTGGACGCATCCACGCGGAGGGCCGTTCCTGACAAATTCCGCGGTGAGCTGTCGTTCAGAATGCCCACGTGGTTTGCACGTAGAACTGGCTGGCGTCCGGGCGCGGAGCCACAGCATCACCGTAGAAGAACCAGAAGTAGCCCGCCTGCACATTGAACGTCCTGGAAACGGCCCAGGTTCCAACGACGTCAACTTCCTGACCGATGTTGCTGGCTCCTGTGCCCGGAACCGGCGCGCCCACAACGTTGTAGATCTGATCCGTGGCCTGAGCCAGGTCGAAGTGATGCCACTGAGTCGCCACAACGAGCTTCTGGTGCGGCTTCACGGTGACCTGCAGTCCGTAATCCAGCAGGTTCTGTCCGCCGAGATTGTCGATCTGGCCCCAGTACGCGTGGCCCAGCGGATACAGCGAGAAGAACGTGTTGATGTCGCCGTTGTTCGGATCGTTGTCGCCGGAAGCCCAGTAGAAGATGCCGTTGACACCCGGTGACCACGGCAGGCTGTTAAATGTGTAACCGGCGTTAGCGTTGAACATTCCTGCCTGCACGTCGCGAATCGCAGCGCTGCCGAACTGGTCTTTGCCGAACTGGTAGGCTCCTTCCGCTTCCCAGCTCCACGTGCCCACAACGTCATCACATTCTTTGACGGCCTGAGTGCCGGCGAATCGCGAACCAATTGTGTGTCGTTCGCCGTCCATGCGGTTCGCCAGCCCGTTTTGTTCGTCGGAGTACAGCCAGTACAGGTCCAGTGTGTTGTTTTTGATCCCTTTGTAGGTTGAATACACGCCACTGATCGTGCGGTCGTGGTCGGGCCGGTCGCGGGACGTTGGGCCGCCGAAAGACGCACCGGTGACCGCGTTGACGGCCGCCATATGGAATCCGTCGATGTTCCAGTCCGTTCCGGTGTAGCTGAGCTTGTGGCCTTCAAAGTTGCGAAATGTGTTGGCCCACGCCAGTGGTGACAGCAGGTGCTGTGAACCGTAGTTCAGAAACTGCCGACCGTAACGGTACTTCAGGTTTCCCTCCCCCACATCTCCCAGATTCAGCTCAACATAATACCGCAGCAGGTCGGCGCGATTGACGTCAATTGGTGCGGGAGTCAGGCCAGCGTCGTAGCCGAAGGCAGAAGCATCGATGGCTTCCACAAAGGCTCCGATCCGGTCGTTGTAGTTCAGGCTGATGTTGGGAGTGAATCGCCACAGATCGTAGTCGGTCGCAGCGGGACCTCCCGGCCGCAGGCGGTACTTTTCGTTCATGTAGCGATAACGCAGCTCACCACCCACCGAATATGTCAACGGCCCGTTCTTCTGGTCTTCAAAGTCTTTCAGCAGCAGCTCGTCGCCGGCGAAATGGTGGAAGATGGCCTTCAGGTCCAGTGTGTGGTAGCAGGATTCGGCCGCATTGTTACAGCCTGCACTCGCGCAACCGTCCGCCGACGGTTCAGCGCCACATTGCGCCGTGGTGCATTCGTCTGCGGCCCGTACCGGAATGCTGACGAGCATCGCGAGCGAACAAGTCAGCAGCAACAGAGACGCAGTGATGCGACTTCTTCGCAGTACCATGTGTGCCATCCCTGCAGCATTATCGTTTTCGTGGTTGGTCATCGCTGGCGTTCTGTCGGCACCAACAAAGACTCCGCAGCCCCCCGTCACGCACGACGCCATTTACGTCTGATGGCGAGGCGCACTTGTCTGACACTGAAATCGGAAAACGCCTGCCATCGTTATGTTCTGAAGAATGCGAAAGCAGCGGCGGTGTACCGACCCGACGTCGCGAAACTGTACATCCCGCATAAGCAGCGTTCCGGTTGACAGGGTTGTTCATCCTGGCGGCAGGACAATTCATTTTTGAACCCGCAACGGCAGACGTTGCCGTTTCTGCATCTACTCTCTACTCGTGGTGCGAGCGCTGTGTGACGCTGGACAAACGAGGCCTCAGTCGGTCAACTGGCGACGAGTGGCCAGTCCTTCCCTGCTGCGTCTTTGCAACCAACAGTTGCTCTTCCTGCGGAGTATTCTCATGAACGTGTCTCGTCGCCGTTTTCTTGGCACAGCGGCTGCCTTCGCCGGAGGTCCCGCCATCGTGGCTGCTGCTGCTGATCCGCCAGCGCGAATGCCCGGCTCGTGCATGAAGCTCAGCCTGGCGGCCTACAGCTTCAACCGCATGCTGCCGCGTCGGGGAACCGCCGACGAAATCGCTTCGGCAAAAATGACGCTGGAAGACTTCATGCGGTTCTGCGCCGAACAGCAACTGACCGCGACGGAACTGACCGGCTACTACTTTCCGAAGGAAATCACCACGGAATATCTGCTGACAGTGAAGGGGCTGGCTCATCGACTGGGTCTGACGATTTCCGGAACCGCAATCGGCAACGACTTCTGTGTCCCTGAAGGCCCCGGCCGAGACGAGCAACTGGCGGAATGTCGCCGGTGGATCGATTATGCGGCAGTCATGGGCGCGCCGGCGATTCGCATCTTTGCGGGCAGAGTTCCGGCAGGTGACTCTGAAGAAGCCGCCATCGAACGCTGCGTGGATGGCATCAACCGCAGCCTGGAATACGCAGCTCAGAAGGGAGTCTTCCTGGCGCTGGAAAACCACGGCGGCATCACGGCGACGCCCGATCAGATGCTGAAGATCATCGGCGGAGTCACCGATTCCACCTGGTTTGGTGTCAACTTCGACAGCGGCAACTTTCGCACGGACGATCCCTATCGCGATCTGGAACGAATCGCGCCCTACGCGGTGAACGCTCAGATTAAAGTCGCCGTCTCCGTGAACGAGAAGAAGCAGCCAGCCGATCTTAAGCGGACGGTCGATATTCTGAAGGCGGCCGACTACCGCGGTTTTCTGGCGCTGGAATACGAAGAAGCCGAAGATCCGTTCACGGAAATTCCCAGGTACCTGGCTGAGCTTCGCGAACTGATTTAGCTGGACAGCGCCATGTTGGATGCATTAACCAATTATCCGCAGGATTTCGTCGAAGTGAGCGGCGCGGCGCTAGCCGCCGGTGTCTGCATTGAAAAACGCCGGGACAAACCGGCGGCTAGCGCCGTGCCGCTCACGGAACCTGGCGCTGTCCTGTTAGAAGCTGGCTGAAAAGGGGAGACCCTTTTCCAGATAGCCTTTAACGGTCCGTTGCGACATGCAGGTCCACCCGAGCATGCATCGTGTACAGCCGAAAGCCGGACTTGTCCCGAATGAGCAGGCCGCTCGAACGATTGTCGCTGACCGGCAGCAGTGGCCCGGTTGCCGTTTTCGTCCAGTGCTTCAGATCGTCGGACACGGCAAGGTACGTACACCATTCGCGCGGTTTCGTTGGCGTGCCGGTGCCGTGCATGACCGCGTAGTAACGACCGGCGTGGCGAATCACCTGGTTCATGGCAATCATCAGACTGTCGTATTCTTCCGGACCGGGCACAATCAGCGGGTCGTCACTGACGTTCGTCCAGACCTTCATATCGGTCGACGTCGCCAGCCAGACTCCCTGATCGCGGCGTTCATAGAACAGATACCACGTGCCGTCTTCGAACCATGCCGTGGGTGTTCCGTACGGACCGGGCGGAATCGGGTCGCCGTTCGCGAGTCGCACGTCCAGCGTGCCAATACGTTGCCACGCGATGCCGTCCGCTGACTTCAGCAACTGGGCCTGATCGCCGGCTCCTTCAGCGAACATGAAATACGTCCCGTCGTGTTTGACGACCATCATGTCTTCGACCCAGACGTCGTCGAAGACCGGATTCTGAGAATGTCGAACCCATTGGATTCCGTCTGCAGACGAGGCGTATCCCATTTTCATCGTTAGTGGCTGTTCGGCCTGGTTGTAGCCGGTGTACCACATGTGCCACTGGTCGCCTTCCTTCAGAATCCAGCCGCGTTCGCGGATCAGCGAATCCCACTGGCCGGGAGCTGCTTCGAAAACCGGATTGCCCGCCACCGGCGTAAACGACGCGGAACCCGGCAGCGCTGAATCCTCTGCCGCCGCGGTCGCGCAGGACAAACACGTGACAAACGCCGTCAGGAGGGTCCGACGGCAACGGGAAATCAGAACTCGATTCATTGGAAGCTCCGTGTTGTGAGATCGATGCAGGAATTATCACACGCCCGATGGCTGATTCCCAACGGGGCAATAGAGTCGATGCTGATTGATAAAGGCTTCGACTGCGCGCGGAGTCAGAAAACGCAGGCCGCGACCGGCGGCAACCCGCTGACGCATGTCCGTGGAGGAAACGTCCGTGCCGGGCATTGACACGATGACGACTCTTCGGGCCAGATGCGAGCCGATCCATTCATCGACCTGCTGAGCAGTCGGCGACGCGGTTCCCGGCCGGTTTACCGCAACGATCGTCGCCAGTTCGGCGATTCGTTCGGGCTGCCGCCACGACGGCACGTCTCGCAGTGAATCGGCTCCCATCAGGAAGAACAGTTCGGCATCGGGGAATTCCGCGGTTAGTTCGGTCAGCGTATCCACGCTGTACGACGGGCCGTGGCGGCGGATTTCACGGCGGTCGACGACGAATTCCGGATACCCCGACACAGCCAGCTTCAGCATGTCCGCGCGAGCATGACCATCGCTGATGTGAGCGTCCGTCTTATGGGGCGGCAGGCCTGCGGGAATCAGTCGCACTTCGTTCAGGCGAAGTTCCTGACGACACGTTTCCGCCAGCAGCAGGTGGCCATAATGGACGGGGTCAAACGTGCCGCCGAGAATTCCCAGACGCATGAAGTCGCCAGTTCGCAGAACAAGGTGAATTGTGGTATTCCAACGGGTCGAGTTGTAGCGACACGTTCTGACCGGGCAACCCATGTCACAGCAGTTTGAACTTTCCAGCGAATTCGCTCCGGCCGGCGATCAGCCCAAAGCCATCGAATCGCTCGTGCGCGGAATTCGCGAAGGCAAGGACACGCAGGTTCTGCTGGGAGTCACGGGCAGCGGCAAGACATTCACGATGGCCAACGTGATTCAGCAGATTCAGAAACCCACGCTGGTTCTGTCGCACAACAAGACGCTGGCCGCTCAGTTGTATTCGGAATTCCGCGAATTCTTCCCGAACAACGCGGTGACGTACTTCGTCAGCTATTACGACTACTACCAGCCGGAAGCCTACATTCCTCAGCGAGACATCTACATCGAAAAAGACGCGTCGATCAATGAGGAAATCGACCGGCTGAGACTGCTGGCGACCAGCGCTCTCGTCAGCCGCAACGATGTGATTGTCGTCGCGACCGTCAGTTGCATTTACGGTCTGGGATCGCCGAAGGATTATCTGGAAATGATGATCCCGCTGCATGTCGGCCAGCAGATCGATCGCGACGCGCTGCTGCTGCGGCTGGTCGACATTCAATACGACCGCAACGACTTTGACCCCGGCCGGGCAAAGTTCCGGGTGCGAGGCGATGTGATCGAATGCTGGCCTGCGTACGAGGAGTTCGCCTACCGCATCGAACTGTGGGGCGACGAAGTGGAGAAACTCAGCATGATCGATCCGGTCAGCGGCAAAGAATCCGCGTCGCTGAAGGAAATCTACATCTATCCGGCAAAGCACTTCGTCCTGCCGCAAAGCCGTGTCGACAATGCGCTCGACGAAATCCGCGAGGAACTGGAACAGTCGCTGGAACAGTTCCGCAAAGAAGGCAAGCTGCTGGAGGCTCAGCGACTGGCAGCTCGCACCCGCTACGACATGGAACTGATGAAGGAAACCGGTTTCTGTCCGGGGATCGAAAACTACAGCCGCGCTCTGGCGGGGCGAAAGCCGGGCGAGCCGCCGTACACTTTGTACGACTTTTTTCCCGAGGATTTCCTGATGTTCGTCGACGAATCCCATGTCACGATTCCTCAGATTCGAGCCATGTACGCCGGTGATCACGCTCGCAAGTCAACCCTGGTCGAGCACGGTTTTCGCATCCCGATGGCGAAGGACAACCGGCCGCTGACATTCGACGAATGGCGAGCGAAGCAGAAGGATCTGATTCTGGTCTCGGCAACTCCCGCAGACTGGGAACTCGAACAGACTCAGGGCGAAGTCGTCGAACAGGTGATTCGTCCGACGGGCCTGGTCGACCCGGTGATTCGCATCGAACCGGCTCGCGGACAGGTTCCTCACCTGCTGGAAGCGATCCGGGAACGAACGGCGACCGGCGAACGTACGCTGGTCACGACGCTGACCAAGCGGCTGGCGGAAGATCTGGTCGGGTACATGAAAGAAGAAGGCATCCGCTGCGAATGGCTGCATTCCGAACTGGATGCGATCGAACGCGTCGAGATCCTGCGCGAGCTGCGTGAAGGTGTTCACGATGCCGTCGTGGGAGTCAATCTGCTGCGGGAGGGACTCGACCTGCCGGAGGTTTCGCTCGTGGCGATTCTGGACGCCGACAAGGAAGGCTTTCTGCGCAGCGAAACGAGTCTGATTCAGACGATCGGCCGCTCCGCACGAAACGTTAACGCACAGGTGATCCTGTACGCGGACAGAGTCACCGACAGTATGCAGCGAGCGATCGACGAAACGGAACGTCGCCGGAAAATTCAGATCGCCTACAACGAAGCCAACGGAATCACGCCTGAGACAATCCAGAAGGCAATCCGCAGGGGCATCGAAGAAGAAATCGCGGCTCGCAAGGTGGAACGCGAATCAGCCGGCATCGGCAGCGAAGAACAGTTTGTGACGGAAGAATTCATCCGCGAACTGGAAGCGGAAATGCTGGCGGCAGCCGAACAGCTCGACTTCGAACGGGCGGCCCGGCTACGCGACCGAATTCACCAGTTGAAGAAGCAACTCGGCCAGCCGGTTCCCGAAGACAAGGGAAGCAAGTCGCCGGGATTCGCCCGCAAGGGAAGACGCAAGTCGCGACGCCGAACGTAACCTCTCCGGTCTTCCCTGTGCGCGGCACGGCCAGTGATCGCGGTGAATTATCAGGCCGCAGCGTCCTGCGGAGTTCCGAGCGATTCGATCATGTCCGCACCGCCTTCGAGCTGTGATTCTTTGGCATAGTTTTCGACAATGTGCTTTGCCAGCTCGACGCAGGCCTTCTTTGTGTCCCGCATGCCGCTGCGGGATGACATCCGGTCTTCCAGGGCTGCCACCGAACCCCCGTTCTGCAGGACGCAGGTTTCGGTGACGGCAAGGCGGCAGTTGCCCTCGTTGCAGCGGTGTTGCCAGTTGTGCAGCAGCTTCCACAGGCGTGCGTCCGCCGGCGTGTCGAATGCTCCGGAATCAATCACGGTTGCCAGCGTGGAGTTCCGCAGTCGCGGCAGCATCATGACCTTTGTGTCAACGTTCGCTGCGAGATTCTCGACGTCCTTCAGCACACACAGGTTCTCGTAGATCTCGCGAGCCAGCGCGCGCAGCAGGCGATGCCGTTCTTCCCGCTGGCCGACAAAGCGGTCCATGCACAGCGTCGTCAGAGCAGCGATCAGCAGCAAAGAAGAGATCGCAGGCGGAAATTCGAACGTCGTGCCCGCTGACATCCATGCCACAGACATGACAAGTGCGAACACCAGCAGCAGGGAAACAACCGGAAAGCTAATTCGACGCATGGCAGTTTTCTCCCGCACGAGATGGCGGCGGTCGCGTGGATTAAGTCGGACGGGCATTCACCGGAGATCGGCCACTCGTGAACGAGCGTCAGACGGCAGGGAACCCGGCACGATGAAAGCCTAGTTCAGCTTTTGCGACACGGGCCTGACTTTTTCTATCGGCAAAAGCGTCCCGATCTGGGAAAACATCCCGGAAAACCCTCAGTAAATCGTGTCATCAGCCGCCAGTCAGCGTTGACATCTGTGACTACCCGCATATTCCTCGGCGCTGTTTGTCGCCGCCGAAGGTGCAATCCGGCACGTTGGCGCGATCGTGACGGACTAATTGGTCGCGACGACGCTTACAGCGGCTTTCTGCTTGACGGTTCTTTTTTCCCGGCTTTACGATGTCTGCGGCGACATAGCCGGTGACGGGGAGCCTTCCGACTGGTTAAGCTGGGAAACCCGGTTGGCGGCGAAGAGTAGGAAAACATCGTCCGAGCGGTGTGTGTGGACTTCCGCGGAAGTTTGCTGCGGAAGTGCGTCGATGGTTTGTTCAGGCAGGGAATGCCTCCGGTGGTTGTCTGCGCGCGTTGGCGTTCGAAATCGTCTGGTCCAAAGTGGCCAGTTTTCGGAGACGTTGAATGAGTACTCTCGGAAAAGTCTGCCTGGTTCTGACGCTGCTGTTGTTGCTGGTGACGATGGCACCGATCCCGTCGCCGTACGGCGGGCGGCCGGCGTCCTCAGGTGCGCTGCAGCACGACCATGGCGTAGCTCGTCCAGTGCGGCACCGGACGTCGCACCATCGCTCGAGCGGCACGTCGATGCAGCGCACCCAGCCCGGGGAGTCTTCGG
>CAZHET010000129.1:0-13675 GCA_964531585.1 uncultured Planctomycetaceae bacterium
CGCCGTTGTCCTCACCCGGAGACTTTTCTTCTTCAGCCGGTTCCGTTTCTGACCCTGTGGTTCCGTTCGCGGCATCTGCGTCTGCATCGCCTGTACGGCGGGACTCCGACTCCGTGGCGCTTTCCGCCGAATCTGGTTCCGGCGGTTTGGCAACGCCCTGGCCCGCATCACCACGACCGCTGCCGCCCGAGCCGCCCATTCCCAGGGAAGCCAGCAACGACGCCACCTGCTGCTCACCGGCCCGCAGCCGTTTTAGGCGTTCGACAATTTCCGCAAGCTCTTCTTCGTCGGATTTCGGACGACGAAGCTTCTGAGTCTGCTGTCGGCTGAACGCCTGCAACGCGGCCCGCGCCGCGCGAGGATTCTTCAACAGCAGCAGTCGCAGTGTTTCGCGGCCCTCCACCAGCAACCGCACTGCGTCCTTTTCCTGAATGACTGCATTGTCGAATTCAGCCACCGACAGCGAATCGATGACGGTCAGCATCACGCTCTGAGCTTCAAACAGCAGTTCCTCGCCGCCGATATTTCGCGATACCAGAAAGTCAGCCAGTCGCACTGTACCGTCGGCGATCGTCTGCTGTTCGTCCACAAGCCTGTCGACCGTACCTGTATCCGGCGGCACGTCCCGCGCGGCCTGTTTGGCAACTCGCATCGTCCGATTCAGCAGCGTCCGCTGACGGTGAATAAGTTCATCCAGAAACATCACCCGCTCGTCACCAGGCATGCCACGGGGATTGTCTTCCGGGTCAATGACCTGATACTGCCGCCGAAACGGTTTGATGTCGATGAACCGCAGATCGGTTTCCGTGCGATGCGGTTCGCCAGGCCGATTGTCAGTGGCGAAGGCGTAGTACGTTACGCTGTCGCGCTGAGTCAGTTCGAAGAATTCCAGCGGCAGCACTTTTTCCAGCGCCGCCTTTGTCTCCGGGGTGCGTTGTTCCGAACGACGCAATTCCGCTCGCGTCGCGCCATCCGTAAGATGGCCTTCCAGGGCCGTCGCACCGTCCGCCACGACTTCCTCCAACGGGTTCGGAGACCCGTCGTGCTCCAGCTCCGCCAGCGCCGCGGTGAAGTCTTCGTAGGCCAGACGATGTTCCTGTTCGTTGTTGATTTCGAAGACAATACCCGCATTGCTGAGGCCGAAGTCGTCCGTCGTGCGAATTCGCATCAGGACTTCGGCCAGCGTGTGAACTTCCAGATCCGCAGCAGGTTCTTCAAACCAGACTCGCGGAGCCTGGTCGCGACGAATACGGACACGATACTGTTTCTCCGGCAGCGCCGTTCCGTCCGCCGCCGTCGCCGACACGGAATACGTCAGGCTGTCGTTCAGCGGCAGGGCCACCGTCAGCGTCGTGCCGTCGACATTCAGCGGAACTTCGGTCGTGACGTCGTCCGCCTTCGTTCGGCCCGCCGTAGTGAGCAGCAGCGTCGCGGTTTCCGGCGCGCGATCCAGGACAAACCGAAACACGCCGGTTGATCCCTCAATCGCAGAAATGTCGCCGCCTTCCACAGTGGCCATCGGCAGACCGGTGTATTCCGGTGGCGTCAGGTCAGCGGTGATGCTGTGCATCCGCAACGGGTATCGCACGTCAACCCGGTGGATCTCCGAAGATGCCGGCCCGGCCGAAAACCGGTATTCAAACGGCCGCCGAATGTCATTCACTGCGACGGAATAGTGGTCGCGGTTCTTCGCCGATTCCATGACCGCGTCGTCGGTAAGATACTGAGTCACCCAGTCCGCGGTTTCGTCGTTCAGCAGCCGAGTCTGCAACTGCACGTTCCGGTCGGTGCGTCCTGTGACCGCCACATTCAGCGCCGTGGAATGTCCTTCGTCGACCGCCATATCGGCCGGCTCAACGGACAGAGTCGTGTACGGAATATCCGCCAGCAGAGCGCGGCGAACGGCCGTCTGCCATTCCCAGTCCAGCACCGAACCCGTCAGTAGTCCTCCCAGCAGGAAGCACAAACCCGCGATGGCCGCCGTCAGCGTGCCGGTGCGAACAATCGCCGGAAGATCCAGCGGCAATGTCTGACGATCCGTGTGCTGCTGCAGCGCTGCGGCCAGTGAACTGACGACGCCCTGAGATTCCACTTCGGCATCATTCATCCGCCCGTACTGAATCGCCGTTCGAACGGACTGGCCCAGTTCCGGAAAGCTGCGCTCGATTTCTGCCGCCGTGTTCGGTGCCGTCCACGATACGACCGAACGGATCAGCGTCCAGCCCGTGTAAGCGATCGCCGCGGCGCACACAATCGCCAGTCCGAACAGCCGTATCGTGTGAACTGGTTCAAGTGCATGATCGATCACGACGAGTGCGGTAAAGCCAACCAGCCAGATCAGTGCGCCGACACTGATGGCTTTCAGCAACTGTACGCGACGCATGCGAACCCAGACGTCATCAAACCGCCGCAGGAAACGCGATTGTGTACTCGTTATGCTCATCGTTTGTCTCCCGCAACACCACCGAATGTCAAGGTCACCAGCCGCTACGAATTTCCCCGGGCGGACGCTGACAGCATCCACAGGACTGATCTCTTCTGCCGATTACCACAAATCGTGCCCACCAACACCGCTGCTGACGGATGCAGCCGCAGCACGTTTCAAATCACAAACAACAAACAACAAATCCTAAACCGTCGTGCGGTTGGCCAGGATTGTCTCCAGCAAAAGTGCGCCGATCAGCGACAGGGCAAACCAATGCCAGATCTCATTCTGGCGAAGATCCGTTTGCGCCATTCCGGCCGCGGCGATTTCCGAGCTGCCCTTTGTGGAGTCCTCAGCAGCCAACGAAAGCTCGAACCGTTCTGCGAAATTGTCGACGGAAGCCCGCTCCGTTTCTGATTCGCGAGGGCTGCTGTTGATGACCTGCCAATGCCGCCCGGACACAAACACGCCCGGCACTGCGTCTGCTGGCAGACGTGAATCGCTGTCGATCACCACTTCGCGCACCGGACCGCCTTCCGCCAGTCCGGTCAGACAACCCAGCAACTGATGCACAAACGGCAGGTATAATCGGCTGCGAGGCCAGTCACTCCATTGACGATCCGCTGCGGTGGCGAGCCACAGCACTTTGCCATCACCGACTCGCCGTTCAATCAGTGCCGGCACGCTGTCTCGAAACGTTGCCAACACAACGGCGTCCTGCGCCGGCTCAATCCTTGTGATTCCTCGAAACGCCAGCCGCCGCAGGTCGCCGTTCTGCGGATCTTTGAAAGGAGCGAATACCGGATGTTCGTCGTCCCATTTATCGAACCGCCATGGCAGGTCAAAGGTGACCGAATTGCCATTGATGGTTCCCGCTGTCAGTCCAACTGAGTGCAGCGCGGCACAGCCTTCCTGGCTCACGTTGTCTCCGGTGAACACCAACAGCCCTCCACCGCCATTTACGAACTTTGCAAGGTCGGCGGCAACTCCTTCATTGATGGACTCCACATCCGTCAGCACAACGACCTGCGTATCATCAATCGCCGGCAGAGCCACCGTGTGTACCGCACAGGGAACAACGGTGGGAGCGTATGGTGTCCCTTCGAACTGCTGCCCCGAAACGGCCAGCCGCAGTGCCGAATCCAGAAAATAGCTGCTCGACAACAATGGCGATTCGTGAGGCCGACCGTCCAGGATTGTTACGGGAATCTGTTCTGCGACCATCACCGCCAGATGACGCGTATTGTCAAACGTGAGTTCGTCGGCAAGCTCCGTCAATTCCAGCAGCCCCTGCCACAATCCGTGAGTCAGCGAGTCCACCTGGAAATCCACCGTAACCAAAGATTCGGCCTCCAGCTTCACTCGTTTGGGAATGCGAATCCGGCGCTCGCCGTTCTGTAACGTGAGCTGAACGATTTGCTCTTCGACGGGAAACGGCCCGCCATTCAGAATGGTACACGTCACAGCAAAAGGATCGCCCGGCCGGATCAAAGTTCGACTGCTGTCGGACGACGTGATGGCCACGTTGTTAACAGTTTCCCGTCCCAGATCCGCGACATGCACAGAGACCTCTGCAGGAAGAGACTCGATGTTGCTCCAGTCCAGCCCTGACCGCTGCAGGTCGCTGAATACGTGCAGCTCCATCCTTGCATGAGGCGTCGCCACCAGCACATCGCGAGCCCACGCCAAAGCCGCTCCAAAGTTCGTTGCACCGTAAGACACATCGGCGACCGCAACGTCGGTCAGGTCCGGCACTCCATGATCGTGCGCCACCGGCTGCACGCGATGATCAAAGAAGGCGACCTGAATATCCGCGCTGCCGGCTGATTCCGCGACGACACTTTGGGCCATGGAGATGGCCTGATCAATCAACCGCTGACCATCGACCTGCAGGTGCATTGTTGCCGACCGGTCAATCAGAATGGCGACGGCCCGACCTTCACCGCTCTCATTCTGTGCGACAAGAAACGGACGGGCGAACAATATCGCAAGCAGGGCTACCGCCGCCATTCGCAGACTCAGCAGCAGCCAACGCTTTACTTTCTTCCGCCTCGCGTTGTCTTCCAGCACAATCCGCAGAAAACGAAGCGTCCCCAGATCGACACGGCGACTGCGGCGTCGAAACAGCAGGTGGACGACGACGGGTATCGTCAATGCCGCAAGTGACCAGAGGAAGGTTGTTTGGACGAATTGCACGGAGGACAGGTTTCCAGTTTCAGATAGCTGCTGCGAGGCCCGAAAAAAACCGGGACGGGCACCCTCGCACATCCATAATTTCATGCGAGTTTTGCTTCGTCCGGGAGCAAGTCCCGGTTTTGTCAGGCGTTCTAAAAACTCTGAGCCCTTTTGACGAGGTAATCCAACAGCGCCTGATCCAGCGGCTGATCAGTTGTCAGTTCGACGCGATCGACAGAGCGGTTGCGGCATTCGTGATCGAGTTCATCGCGCCAGGAAGCGACAGCCGCGATATACCTGTCACGAATGCCCTCGGCCTGAGTTGTGACTTCCCAGCCGCTTTCCATATCGTGGAACCGAATATTGCCTTCCAGCGGCAGATCCCGTTCCCACGGATCGAGAATCTGAAACAGGATGACCTCGTGATTGCGGAATCGCATGTGTTCAATGCCCTGCATGATGGACGGCACGTCATCAAACAGATCACTGATGATCACACAGATTCCACGGTGCCGGGCAAGTTCCGCGCACTGCTGCAGTGCCCGTTTGGCATCCGATGACGGACGTGCGGATGTTGTTTCTATGACTCGCAGGATCTCGTCAAGCTGATGGGGTTTGGCTCGCGGAGGCAGATGGCTGAGCACTTCGTCCGCGAACAGTGTGATTCCGGCGGCGTCGTGCTGTTTCAGCGCCAGATGCGCCATGGCCGCCGCCAGAGCGGAGCCGTACGCGAGCTTGCTGATTCCCGAATTGGCGCATTCCATGGAGCCGCTGACGTCCAGCATGATGTACAGGTTCATATTGGTTTCAGCGTCGTACTCTTTGACGTACAGCCGTTTCTGGCGAGCGTACAGCTTCCAGTTGACGTGCCGCAAATCGTCACCACGTGCGTATTCGCGGTGCGAGTTGAATTCGACACTGAAACCGACAAACGGGCTGCGGTGCAGTCCATGCATAAACCCCTCGACGATCGAGCGTGCCCGAAGCTCGATATTGTCCAGCCGGGAAAAGAAAGCCGGGTCAACGAGTTGTTGGGATGTGGATTGCATAAGGGCCTGTTACTGAGTCGTGCAGTGGCATGAAATCACCGGGGGCAGTTGTGGTGAGAGCTTCAACTGACTGCCATCTCACCGGGCCTGCCCTGGTTGACAAATGCCTTGCGCACTACTCTTCCTTCACCGACTTTAGCATCCGATCAATGACATCATCGGCGTCCACACCATCGGCACGAGCGTGGAAGTTCAGCACCAGGCGATGTCGGTACACATTGTGCGCGACGGCCCTGATGTCAGCAAAATCGACGTGATAGCGTCCTTCAATGATCGCGCGGGCCTTGGCTCCCAGAACCACGTACTGAGACGCTCTCGGGCTGGCACCGTAAGAAATGTATTTGTGCAGCGCGGGATCCCCGATGCCTTCTCCTGGTCGAGTGGCCGCTGTCAGTGTCGCGGCGTAGCGGACAACGGCGTCGGCGATGGGAACTCCTCGAATCAGTGCCTGCAGCCTGATCAGCTCATCCGCGGCAAGGACACGGTCAGCAGCGGAACTTAGCGTGCTGGTGGTCCCTTTGATAATTTGTACCTCTTCGTCGACGGTGGGGTATTTGACTCGCAGACTGAACATGAACCGATCGACCTGAGCTTCCGGAAGCGGATAGGTGCCTTCCATTTCGATGGGATTCTGAGTGGCGACGACGAAGAACGGAGGCTTCAGCGTATAGGTTGTCCGGCCGATCGACACTTCATGTTCCTGCATTGCCTGCAGAAGTGCGGCCTGCGTTTTTGGCGGGGTGCGGTTGATCTCGTCGGCCAGCAGAAAGTTGGTGAAGATTGGTCCTTCCATGAATTTCATGGAATGGCCGCCGGTTTCGGGGTTCTCTTCCATCACATCCGTGCCGGTGATGTCTGACGGCATGAGATCAGGAGTGAACTGAATTCTGCGGAAATCCATATCGAGCGTTGTGGCCAGCGTGCGCGCCATCAGTGTTTTGCCCAGACCGGGCACTCCGTGGAGCAATACATGGCCTCGACACAGCAGCCCGATCAGCAACGAATCAATAATGGATTCCTGGCCGACAATGACGCGTGCCATCTGTTCGCGCACCTTTCGGCGTGCGGTCCGCAGCTTTTCGACGACAGCCATGTCGTCGTCGGACGTTGTGACCGGCGCGGGTTCCACCTGAGTTGATGACATACTGAAGTCTTCGTTTTGAGTGCGAGTAAATGAGCAGCCCTGCAGCTGGCTTTATGGTGCGTCCGCCGCAGCCGCTTCATTCGGATCAATGAGCCCGTCGTTGTCCGTGTCAAGTCTGTCGAAGTCCAGGCGGTGTCCGAGAAACTCGTCCCACGTCAGATCGCCGTCGTTGTTGCGGTCCATGCGCTGAAACCAGACCGGTCCGCTGGCGGTTCGCTGACTGAATTCCGGCGACTGTGACACCAACTGGTTTCGCGGGCCGAACAGGCTGAAACTGCCGCGGACAAATTCCAGGTAGTAGTTGCGAGTTAGTTCGGCGGGCGAGAGACCTTCCTGGCCGTCACGTTCCATCGATAACAATGATTCGGCAATTGTCCGCATTTCGCGGATCGACAAGCGACCGTCGTTATTGACATCCATCGTCTGAAAAAAGCCATAACCTGTGTCGTAGACATTGACCTGACATGTCGACGCGAAGGGTGCTCCCGCGAAGGTAACGTACTCCTTCATTTCCTCGAAAAAGATTTTGCCATCGCCGTCGGTATCGATCATGTCGAACAGGCCATTGGCGAAGCGAATGCGCTGACCGACTTCGGTTTCGTCGAGGTAACCGTTTGCGTCCTGATCAAGGCGGTTGAAGCCCTGCATTGCGTTTGTGATGGCTGCCTCTTCCGGATCTACGTGGCGAAACGCCAGCGTCAGGATGACACCGGCGGAACGCACCCGTACCAGATCCGGCCGCTGAACAGTGCCAACGATCTCTCCGTCGACGGAGATGACCCGGATGGCAGGTTCCTGACCGGCGGGCCCGGTCAGTTCCACCTGCAGTTCCAGGTCGGGGGTCGTCTGGTGCAGTTGTCGCAGTTCCGCGTAGTTGAGTTTGCCGTCGCTGTCGGCGTCGAGCCGCGTAATGCGCTCCGCCGGCCATTTCAGCTCTTCGCCCGACAGACGGCGGTCGCGGTCGGTATCGTACCTGCGAGTCAGTTCGCGGCGCAGATTGATGTCTTCTGCTCGCATCAGCAAATCGGAACGTGTCGCCTGCGGAGCCTCTTCCTGGACTGCGAAGTTGACTGCCAGCGCATCAACCGCATCTTCGGCCTGGATGAATTCGCGAAAGCTGACGCACTGATCGTCGTCGGCGTCTCGCAGCATCAGTTGTTCGCTCGCCACCTGCATTTCGTGCAGGTCGAGCAACCCGGAGTTATCGAGGTCCAGCAGTTCGAAGATTGACGTATCGTTTTCGGCGGAAGCTCGTTCTCCTCGCAGGGAGATGATTTCGCCTGCTGCCCGCACGACCTGACTGCGGATTTCGTCTTCATCGACGGATGGCTGCGGTCCGAGCGATTCCAGAAACGCGGCAGCCTTCGGTCGCTGTTTTCGTCGGATCAGCGGCGACCGGTCGACTTCCTGACGACTGAGCCTGCCGTCCTGATTAGTGTCCAGCCGCTGCACCAGGTCGCGCACACATTGTTCACGGGCTTCTGAAAGACTGCGGCCGTCGAGCAGCACCTGAAACCGAATGTGAAACGGTCGGTCATCCAGCAGCAGAATGGCGTCCCACGACGTGCGGCCGGCATCGGGGTCTTCCGTCGCGGTCGGTGCGCGGCCGGAACGGTCGGTCTCCCGAACCGCCACTTGCTGCACTGCGAACGCAGACGCAGTCGCCACGGCGATTCCGATAACGGCGGTCAGGATGTGATAGTGGACAGTCATGCGATGAATGAGATGGCCCAGGCGGGCGAATTTGTCTGAGCGAAGACTCGCAAACTCTCCACCGGGCAAGCCCGGCGAGTGGACGCTCAACTCTTCAGCACCTGCTTCACGGGTTCGCCGCCGGAATCCACGATGGCGATGGGGCGGCCGAGTTCGCTGATGTTTTCGGTTTCGTGATTGATGCCCAGGGCACCGCAGATGGTGGCATAGAAGTCCTTAACCTCGACCGGGGCGTTCTCCACTTCCATGCCGGACCTGCCCGTGTCGCCGACGACCTGGCCGCCATTGAGACCGCCACCGGCAAGGACCGTCGACCACGCGGCGGGAAAGTGATCACGCCCCGTGTTCTGATTGATGATCGGCGTGCGGCCGAATTCGCCCATCCAGACAATCGTTGTTGAGTCCAGCATGCCTCGGTCGCGAAGGTCGTTCATCAGCGTGGACCAGGCCGGGTCCAGCACGTCGCAGAGACTCCTGACCTGATTGAAGTTGTCGTTGTGCGTGTCCCAGCTAAACGCATTGCCGGCGCTGGTCAGTGAGACTTCGACGAACGGCACGCCTCGCTCGACCAGCCGCCGAGCCAGCAGGCACCCCTGGCCGAACCGGTTACGACCGTAGGCGTCGCGCAGAGCGTCTGGTTCTTCATCCAGCTTGAATGCATTACGACCCTGCGTTTCAACCATCCGCATTGCTCGTTCGTAGTTCGCCTGATGAGCGACCGCCGCTTCGCTTTCGACTCGCGTGTTAAATTCTTCCTGCAGGAATTTCAGAATGTCAAAGCGGCTCCTGATCGCATCCTTGTTGACATGAGCCGGCGGCAGCATGTTTTCGACAGTCAGGTTGGCGCGTGTCGTTGGATCGCTGCTGTTGCCGCTGACGGTCAGCGGAGCGAACTTCGGCCCGAGAAATCCCGGTCCGCCGACTCCGCCGAACCGAAACGGCGAAATGCTGACGAAGTTCGGCAGTTCGCTGTCGGCCTGTCCGAGTTCGTGAGCAATCAGCGCTCCGAGACTGGGATACCGCACGGCTTCCTGCGGCCGATACCCTGTCAGCATGAGCTGCGACGCTCTCCCGTGATCGCCTTCCTTCGACGTCATGCCGCGAACCAGCACCATGTCGTTCATCTGCCTGGCGAGTTGCGGCAGGTATTCGCTGATCTGAATGCCTGGAACCGAAGTCTCGATCGGTTTGACAGGACCACCGTTTTTGTGGTCGGGCTTCGGATCGAAGGTGTCGAGCTGGCTTGGACCGCCTCCCATCCACAGCAGAATACAGGCTCGCCTGGGATCTCTTGCCGTGGCTTCCGCGGCCAAAACCGGGAGCCACTTTGAAAACGAAAGCCCAAACGCGCTCGCCAGGCAGATGCGGGAAAACTCGCGGCGAGTGAATGATTGTGAACGAGACATGAGTGGGGGGGCTCCGATTCAGAATTTCTGCAGAAGGCCGCAAGTGTCCCGCCCGAAGCGAACGATCGGGGCAGCACACCTGGCCCGGCCTGCACCAGGATTTGCTCACCGCCGCGCGGCTAAGAATCATCCAGGTCATCCAGCAACTGCCGCAGCGAAGAACGCTCCTCAGCCGACAGATTCTTCCCCTTGACGAGTTGGGTCAGCAGTGGCGTCAGCGATCCTTCACACAGCTTGTCCGCGGTTTCCTGCAACTGGCGGGAAATCAGTTCGTCGCGTCCAACAGTCGCTCGAAATGTGTGTGGCCAGGACTTGCGATTGCGTTTGACGCACTTCTTTTGTTCCAGCCGTTCCAGCAGCTTCTGCACCGTGGCGTTCTGCGACGGTCCGGATTCTGCATACAACTGCTGAGTCAATTCCTTCACCGTCGTCGCTTCGCCGTCCCACAAGCGCTGCATGATGGCAAGCTCGGCGTCGGTGACATCTTTGGGTTTTCGTGCCATAGATTCCTGTTCTCCGCGTCATGGCGGCGAACCCGCCGCCGTCGACGCCCAAAGGTTACAGACATTACGTCTTGAATTCAATGAGGATCTGCAGAATTGCCGGAGCTTCATTCGTCCTGAAGAAAGGCCTCGGTTTCCACAGCGTTCATTTCACCCCCGATGAACAACCGATACGCGTCCGTCTCCGATGCCTGGTAGGAATAGCTGACCACACCGTCTGGTGCTTCGAACTCCCAGACTCGCCTGCCGTTATGATCCAGGTACAGGCGCAAATCCGAAAACCGGGCGGCTGCGTAGTGCCACCGCGGGCCTTGTTGAGTGTCCCGCACTTCGAATGTCAGCAGGATTTCCGGGTCGGTGCCGGCATTGGAAACCATCGAGAAGACGGCTCCGTCGTGAATGTCGTCGCCGGTTTCGTAGCGGTACAGCGGCTGAGGCAGCAGGCGGAGTTCCCAGCGCCCGCCTTCGAAGTCGATGCTGTGCGCAGAAAACGCGCGACCCAGCCGCCGCATGTCCAGCAGCCTTCTCGCTCGCGAATCCGCAGGTGCGGGTGCGCCGGGCAGCAATCGAAACTCGACGCCCGCGCCGGCGGGATGCCAGACATTTCCCAGCCGCGGCAGCGTGGCGGTCAGTCCGGTCGGAGCCAGTGAGTGCAGCTCATGAATAATCTGTATGCTGCCCGTGTCGATCGTGTTGACGAAGACGCCGCCGATCACACACGCGCGGCCTTCGTGCGTCCACACATGCACGACTCCCTGCTGAGAATGCCTCACCGGGTTCACCCAGACCAGCAGCGGTTCCTTGTGGAAGCTGACCGGCTGCGGCGGATCGGTCAGCGAGATCTGATACTCCGACGCAATCTGAATCAGCGCTTTGGTCGTTCGCGCAGCGCGGTCATCATCCTGCGCGACGGACTGGCCGCAAACGATGACAGCAGCCGAACAGACGGTGACGGGAATGCAGAAACAACGCAGCAAAAAGGCGCAAAAGCCCATGATGTCCTGACTCCGTGCGGGAATTCGCGGACGACGTTTTCGCCCTGCCCGATTCCCCGAGATTACAGACGTCACGTCTTGAACGCAAGGCGGCGAGCCTCGGCGGGAAGATTTCACCGGACGTCATGGGTCATGCGTGCGGCTTCGATGCTGCCAACGCGTCCCGCACCCATGCGGCATCCGCCTCGGAGAGTTCCGGAACACACGGGGTCGTGTAGTTCAGAGCGTAGTCGTAGCCGGCGCGTTCGTAAGTCGTCGTGAAGACAGACTGCAGATCCAGCAGCACATCTTTGTCGCCGCCAGCCAGCGGGATGGAGATCTTCGGCAGCGGTGACTTCAGGGGCCACGCGTAGACTTCGGCCAGCATCCGGTCTGCGGTGCGGCTGACGAATGCGAAGTAGTCTCCGCCCGTGACAGGTGGCTCGGTAGGCAGCCGTCGCCCCGCGCGCAGCAGGTCGATTTCGACCACGTTGACGTCGGTTCTCAGAAAGTTCGTACGTTTCTGAAGATACTGCCGCTGACCGGAACCGGCCGACTTGTTCGTGGGCGAAAGAAGTTCAATCACCGTCACGATGTCGTGCCGGTCGCCGGATTGAATGACCAGGAAAGGGACTCGGATCAGTTCCGGTTCAGGAAGCGCGTAGACCACTGGCTCCACTTCAATGTGTGCGCGGATGGCGACTGCCGTTCCGCCACCAGGTTCCTGCGCTTCTGTCGTTCGACGAATGAAGATGTCCGGTTCGACCACCTGGTCGGGTGGGTCAGGTGGTTTGGACAGGTAGGCGTACTCTTCGACTTTGACGACGTATTTCGGACGGACCTCGGCCACCAGCACATCGCCCGCAGCGGCGATAAATCGAGAATGAAAATCGCGCCACGACTGGCTTTCGATGAACGGGTCCATACCCGGAAACGGCGACGGCATCAGAAGAACTCCTCGATCACCTGGAAAGGATCACCTGGAAAGCTGTCGGTTCAGCATACGAGCATAGTGCTCCGTCAAAGCCGGGAACAGGGGTTTGTCATTCCCGCGCCGGCGGGAATCCAGAGCGTCGTTCCCAGCCGCTTCTCACCAGCAGTTCCGCGTTGTCATTCCCGCGCAGGCGGGAATCCAGAGCGTCGAAGACCGGATTCCCGCCGGCGCGGGAATGACGATCAGCCCCGGGTTGATTGACGATCAACCCCGAATTCAGGGTCTGGCAAAGCAATCGTCGCTCTAACCGCAGAGTCGTGTTCTACGACTTGTACTTCAGCTTCCAGCCGGGTTCGGTGGAAGGAGGTTCGGCGGATGGCTGAACGAGCCTGCCGTACAGTTCCGGGCGGCGTGCTCGCAGATAACGCTGGCCGCCGGACTGAATCACTCTGTCGGCGGTGCAGGTTGCGACCACGACGTCATCGCCGAGTCTGTGGCATTCGGCAAGAATTTCACCGAACGGATCAAGTATCATCGCATGGCCGTTGCGAACCTGGTCGTCGTCGATGCCGATCGGGTTCGTGAAAATGCCGTAGACGCCGTTTTCGTAGGTACGAGCAGGCAGCCAGCGCATCAGCCATTCTCGCCCCTTCGGACCGTTCAGTTCCTTGCGAAGCCTTGCGGGATCGCGTTCGCGGTTGTGCCACAGTTCGGGGTCAACGAGTCCTCGCCCCGGCATAACGGACGGCAGGCAGCCGGTCACGTGCGGCATGAAGATCACGTCCGCTCCCATGAGTGCGGTGATTCGCACGTTTTCCGGAAGGTTGTTGTCGTAGCAGATCAGAATCCCGCAGCGGCAGCCCTTCAGGTCGAAGACGACGAATTCGTTGCCGGGCGAAAGATGCGGATTCACAAACGGATGCAGCTTGCTGAACTTCGCAACCAGCCGACGGCCGTCGACACAGACATACGTGTTGAAGAGTTCGCTGCCGCGAAGCTCGAACAGGCCGGCCAGAATCGGCACACCCACGTCCGTCGAAATCTGCATCAGCCGCTGCACGCTCGGACCGTCGGGAACCGGTTCGGCGAGTTCAGCGAGTTGCTGTTTCGAAAACTGCTGCACGAAGGTGTACGCGCTGATGCAGCATTCGTGAAAGCTGACCACGTCGGCCCCTTCCGCAACCGCCTGCCGAGCCAGCGTTTCAATGCGCGACAGGTTGTACTGCTTGTCGCCGTTGCGGTGTTCGAACTGAGCAGCCGCGATACGAATATCCTGCATGGAAGACCCTTAGCAATAAGCGGAAAAAAAGTGTCTGACCCCAATTGCCGGGAACCGGCCCTTCGGGTGCTTC
>CAZHET010000130.1:0-661 GCA_964531585.1 uncultured Planctomycetaceae bacterium
GTGCGGATCGCCGCCGCGCAACGCGCAGTTGGCGAGGGTCCACAGGAAGTTCGAGCGGTCGTCGAGGTCGTCGGTCAGGCGCAGGCCCCGCTGGCAGAGACTTATCCACGACCGGTACGGGCCGTTGAGCATTCCGTACCACGAACCGGCGCGTTCGACTCGGACGAGGGTGCTCACACGAAGGCACAAAGGCACGAAGTGTTCACTGTCCGCGTCGTCCGTCATTCCCCCCCTTTGTGCCTTCGTGCCTTTGTGTGAAACCTCCCGCAGGTCGGTCGAGGCGTCGCCGTCGCCCGACAGCAGCCCCAGCCAGCTCAGCAGCGAGTCGTACTCGGCGTGAATTTCGTGCCACGCGGTGTTATCGATGGTCTGGTCTTTCGGTTCCGGCAGTCGCTCGCAGAACCAGTCGGTGACGTCGGCATCGATCGGATCGCGGTCCATGCCGGCGGTCAGTTGTTCGGCAATCAGCGGGTGCAGCCGGAAGCGGTCGGAGGCTGGGTCGAGCGTCGTGCCAGGGTCACGTTCGATCAGATGCAGCGTCGCCGCTTCGATCAGCAGGTCGTCCAGATCCGCGACCGACAGGCCCGAGATCGCCGATCCCAGGCTGCGACCAATGCCGGCCGGATGAGCAAACCCCAGCCGCCGGAAGACGGCCAGCAGA
>CAZHET010000130.1:671-13661 GCA_964531585.1 uncultured Planctomycetaceae bacterium
GGCGTGCAGTTTCACCCTGAAAAATCGGCCTCCGCCGGCCAGCAGATCGTCCGCCCGCAGCCACGGCTGAGCCCGCAGCGTCTGTTCGGCCGAATTCAGCAGCTCGTCCACCATGACAGTCAGCACGCTCTGACCGAAGCGCGGATCATCCGCGTCCTGCAGTGTCAGTTGCGACAACCGTTCGAGCAGCCGTTCGACCGACATCCCCTTCAGAAGAAACGCGGCCGCCAGGTGAATCGCCAGCGGCAACCGCCCGGTCCGCGCGATCAAATTCGTCCGCTGTTCTGCCGGCAATTCCAGCCAGAACTCCTGACCGACTTCGCCCAAGAACTGCGTCTCCGCCTGATCCGGAGTCAGCAGTTCGACCGCCCGTTCTCGCCAGCGATTCGGAACGGTGCCCTTGGCGTACCACCGCCCGCTGACGACCAGGCGGCAGCCGTCGAGCTTTGCGGCCAGCCCGGCGACCACACGTCCAAACTCCGCCGAGTCCACATTTTCAATCCGCAGAAAACCACTGCGGAGCGTCGCTTTCAAAGCGGCATCAATATCGGTCCCGTTCAGATTCAGCTTGGCGGCAAGTTCGTCCCGCAGAGAATCGGCCGTGTACTGCCGCGTCCGATCCAGCGGCAGATCGATGATGAAAGAAGAGCTATCGTGCCGCCCGGCCTCGCGTGCCCGCTGCTGCCGAAGATACAGCCAGCGATCGATCAGGTACGTCTTGCCCGACCCCGGCATTGCGTGCAGATAAGCGACCACAGCCGCATCCTGCGGTTCGATGACCGGCACGGAGGAATCCAGCTCCCCAAAGATGCCATCCAGCCAGGCAAGCAAATCGTCACGTCCGACGAACAGCTCGGCCGCCCGACGATCGAATCCGGAGCCCGTTCGACCCGGACCGGACGATGAATGCCCGGCATCCAATTCGTTATCTGACGGCGGGCCGTTGTCGCCCGTTCCATCGCGCCCGCCATCGCCGCCGCGGCCATTGAGCGCCGCTCCGTCGGCGTTTACATCCGCCGTTCTGAAGTTCCGTCGTCCGGTGACGTGTTCCAGAGCTTCAAAGAAGGCGTCGATCAGTTCCTGAACATTGGGGTAACGTTTTTCGGGCTGTTCGTGCAGGCAGCCCTTGACGAACCGGTCCCAGTCCGGACTGACTTGCTTGTTGGCATCTCCCACCGAAACAACGTTTGCGGTTTGAATTGCGGTTTGCCAGTCAGAGTGCATTTTGAAAGGATGCTGCCCCGTCAGCATTTCGTAAAAGATGACACCCAGACTCCAGATGTCGAATGTGCGATCCGGCGAAATGGAAGTTCCGGACAGGAACGCCCGCAGCAGTTCGGGCGACATCCACAATCGCGTGCCGCCGAGTCTTTCGGGAGCGGCCCGCAACCAGGCTCGAGCCAGTCCGAAGTCCGCGATTCGAGGTTTCTGATCTTCCGCGAACAGGATGTTGCTGGGTTTCAGATCGAGATGCACCAGGCCGACGTCGTGAATATCCTTCACTCCGGCGGCCATCTTCGGAAAGTGCCGCCGGATGTTGTCAAGATTCCATGCGTCGCCTTTAAGTCCATCCGCCAGCCGGCCACGTTCAGCAAACTGCATGATGATTGCCGGTCGGTCGGCGGGGAAATGCGGATCAGCCGCGTCATTGCACAGGAAGTCGTTGTCATCCCACAACATGCCAACGTCGTAGATCTGTATGACTCGGGACGAATTCACTTCGCACGTTGTGCGGACTTCAGCCATTACGTCCGGTGTGAAGAGTGTGTCCTTCGGAGAACGCGGCAACTTGATCGCGACGCCGCGTCCGAGTTGCGTGTCTTGAAACAGTCCGACTCGACCGTAGCCGCCGTGCCCGAGAGGTCGCTCAAAGATGAATCGACCGTTCCAGGAACCGTGGGCGGCGGTGACGGCGGGGACCGGCTTCGGCTCGGCATCCCGCTGCGCCTGAGTGGCCGCGTACGCGACAACTTCCACGTTGCACCCGAGTCCAGCGGCAATCTGCTCGGCGACGACAGTTTCGTCACGCGCAATGATCCTGCCGATGTACACAATGAGCAGTTCCGCCAGCAGCTCGTCGCGACAGGCCCGGTCGAATCCATCAGCGACGCAGCGCGCGTCGGCCAGACTGGCGTTCTCGTCGGCTTCGAAACCGTCTGCCAGGCGCACAATTTCTCGACGTTGGTCTTTGGGGAGATCCCGAGGTTTCCAGGTCATGGACTGGCAGCCCTTCCTTCAGATTCGTCGCCCGAATTGAATCGAACGACAACAGGTGTGATCAGACCGCGAATATACCGGCCGATCTTGTGACGAGACAGGTTCAGCCGGTCGGCGATTTCCTGCTGAGTCAGTCCTTCCAGCAACAGCAACACGATCTGACGTTCGTGCGACCCTTCGGGCCAGCACTCCAGAATCGCCTGGATCTGGCTGTCGAAGTCCTGAACTGCCAGGCGACGGTCGGGAACCTGCAGCGGGCAGTCGTTCTCGCCGTGAAGCTGGCTGAACGGGGTTGGATTTTGGCCTCCTCGTTTCTGAGCCGTTTGTCTGCGGCACTGCTGAATCCAGCGCTGCAGCAACAGCCGATGCAGCCGGCCCGCCAGTTCATCCGACGTCGTCAGACTGGCCAGCGTGCCCGCCGGATCGGCGGCGATGTGCATCCAGACGCTGTTCAGCAGGTCGCTTTCTTCCATTCGCTGAGCCGGGTTCCTGCCGGCCAGAATTGCCTTCATCATTCCGCGAGCGCGCGTGGCCATCTGTTCGTACACGGCCGGGAACGCCGTCATGTCGCCGGCCTGCAGAGCAGGGATCAGTTTTTCGGTCAGGTCAGACATGGGGTACGTCTCGGGAGAGCGGCAACAGAGGGCCTACGTCACGCCGGCCATCATACCGTCGTCGTCTCGCAGATTGTTGTGACACCAGCGGAACGCGGCTGCCCGGTTTGGAAACAACGGGCAGACTTCATTCAGTCGAGTCACCCGCAGCATTCCGCCCAGGTCGCCGACAAGCACCAGCCGACGATTGTGAACTCGCAACGCACCGGCCGCCGAATGCAGGACTCCGACCAGGCAGACTCCCGGACGCTCGACTCGCTGAGTGTCCACAATGACGAACTGCGTGGCCGCTTCGGGCGGGTAGCCGGTCAGCCGTTCGCGCAACGCGTCGATGCGCTCACGAAACTGAACGGAATATTCGCGATACGGCAGCACGACAAGATCGATCAGCCCGCGCGCGTTGGCCGCGTCGTGACGCGGGGTGGATGGCGGTCCGGAGGTTTTCGGATGTCGAGGCGGAGGTGCGGGGCCGCCGTCGTCTTCCCAGCGTCGGTTGGCCTGACTGCTTTCATCGATCACGGGGATGTCCTTGCTCAAACGGGAAGGGAAGTGGACGAGCCGTCATTTCGACGACTCACACCCCGAGGTGTGCAGCAGGAACGCGGCGTGTGCACGAATTTCGCGGGAATCCTGAGAATTGAAAATTCGGCTTCTGCGTCATGGCGTTCCATCGCCAACCGCCAGGCGGCCACGGTTCGGTTGATCATCGTGCGGGCTGTGTTTTTTTGTGCCGGCAACAGGCGCGACAGGACTGGGAGTTTCTGCACGGAATTTGCTGTGCTTCCGGGCAGGAAATCGCGGTCGTCCTGTGTCGTTGCTAGCATGCGTCGAATTGCATTCTTCTCAACTGAAGGCATCTTCGTTCCATGCACTCACGCACCAAGCGCACTCCCGAGCAGCTTCGCAGCTATCGTTATCTGGGGCCGGATGATCTGCGTTCTTTCGGGCACCGATCCCGTCAGAAGCAATCCGGGTTCGACACCGAGGAATTCGCCGGTAAGCCGGTTATCGGGATCCTGAACACGTGGAACGACCTCATCAGTTGCCACGCTCACTTCCGTCAGCGAGCCGACGATATCAAACGCGGCGTCTGGCAGGCGGGCGGCTTTCCCGTCGAAGTGCCGGTGATGGGATTGTCGGAAACGTTCATGAAGCCGACGTCGATGTACTACCGCAACTTCCTGGCGATGGAAGCCGAGGAAGTGCTGCGGACGTATCCGATTGATTGCGCGGTCCTGATGGGAGGCTGCGACAAGACGATTCCGGCGCTGCTGATGGGGGCACTCAGCGCGGACGTGCCATCGATCGTGATGCCCGGTGGACCGATGAACAAAACGTCGTGGCGAGGCGACTCGCTGGGCAGCGGCAGCGACGTCTGGAAGTACTGGGCCGAACGCGGTGCCGGTCGACTCGGCTGCGAAGCGTGGTGCGAACTGGAAAGTCATATCGCCGCGTCGCCGGGGCACTGCATGACGATGGGAACCGCGTCGACCATGACGTCGATCGCGGAAACGATGGGCATGGCTCTGCCGGGTTCGGCGTCCGTTCCGGCGACTCATTCGGGTCATTCGCGGATGGCGTCGGCGACCGGTCGGCAGGCCGTGGAACTTGCGTGGTACGACGTTCGTCCTTCGCAGATCATGACCGACGACGCATTCCACAACGCAATCACAGCACTGATGGCGATGGGCGGCAGCACGAATGCCATCGTGCATCTGATGGCTTTGGCCGGCCGGGCTCAGGTGCCGCTGACTCTGGAACGCTTCGATGAGATTTCGCAGTCGACGCCCGTCATCGGCAACATTCGTCCGGCGGGAAAGTACGTGATGGGCGACTTCTTCGATGCCGGGGGTCTGCGAGCACTGCTGTCCGGAATCTCTGATCTGCTGAAACTGGATGCGCCCAACGTAGCCGGAACAACTCTGGCCGAGGCGATTGAAGGCGCCGAAGTCTACGACGCCGACGTCATTCGTCCGCGAGACAATCCGATCTGCCCGAACAACAGCCTGGCCGTGCTGCGGGGCAATCTGTGTCCCGACGGAGCGGTCATCAAGCCGGCCGCCGCGGAAGCTCAGTTGCTGAAGCATCGTGGCCCGGCAATCGTGTTCAAGAACTATCCGGACCTGAAAGCTCGCATCGATGATCCTTCGCTGAAGCTGACGAAGGATCACGTGGTCGTGCTGCAGAATGCGGGGCCGCTGGGTGCTCCTGGCATTCCGGAATGGGGCATGTTGCCGATTCCAAAGTACCTGCTGGAACAGGGCGTCCGCGACATGGTGCGGATCAGCGACGCCAGAATGAGCGGCACCAGTTACGGAGCCTGCGTGCTGCACGTGGCTCCGGAATCCTTCGTCGGCGGCCCGCTGGCGTTCGTGCAGACCGGCGACATGATTTCGCTGGATGTCGAAAACCGCTCGCTGCAACTGGAAGTTTCTGACGACGAATTAGCAGCGCGCAAGGCACATTGGAAGCAGCCGGAGGCTCGTTTCACGCGAGGCTACGCGAAGCTGTACTTCGACCAGACGACTCAGGCCGACGCCGGCTGCGACTTCCGCTTCCTGCATTCCGACGGCAGCCATGACGAGGAACCGAGCATCTATTGAGGGCCAGAGCCTCGCAGTACTCGGACGCCGCAATGATTCAGATCCCATGTCGCGAGGACGTTCTATGAGACCCGTGCTGCTGTCAATATTGTATCTCGGCGCTGCACTTACTTCCCACGCAGCTGCCGCATTCGGTCAAACGCCGCTGAAGTACGAACCGGCACCGGCGGACAATCCGCTGAAGGGGCTGGTTCCGTATTCTCAGCCGGATCCTGACCGGTTCCCGCACAGCATGGAATTCAGCTATCTGCCGCTGAGCGACCTGATGACCGGGCCCGACACGTTCCAGTGGGACAAACTGGAAGGGCTGCTCGACGACATCGCGTCGCGCCGGCACCAAACGGTCTTTCGCATCTGGATGGAATATCCAGGCCGGAAGGAAGGCATCCCCGAGTTTCTGGAGCAGAACGGGCTGCAGGTCACCGAGTGGCTGAACACCAACACCGATCCGTTTCCTCGCCAGATGGTACGGACTCCTGACTACAACGATCCCGGACTGCGAGCCGCTTTGACGTCATTCATTCAGGCTTTTGGAAATCGTTATGACGGCGATTTTCGCATCGGCTACATCACGGCCGGTTTGCTCGGAACGTGGGGCGAATGGCACACATATCCTCGCGACGATCTGATGGCGAGCAAAGCTGTTCAAGCCGAAGTCATGGACGCGTACGAGAAAGCGTTTCACAGGACTCCCGTTTTGCTGCGGTATCCGGCGGGAGACGACGCCTGGGCTCACGCGCCAAATCATCGGCGGCGGTTTGGTTATCACGACGATTCGTTTGCCTGGGCGACTCTGGATACGGGAAAGGAAGCCGATGACTGGTTCTACATCCCGGCGTTGAAGGCGGCCGGTCCCGACGCCATGCAGAAATGGAAAACGTCGCCCATCGGCGGCGAGATTCGTCCGGAACTTTGGGGACAAATCTTCGATGACAAGCCCAAACACGCCCAGGCTCAGGACTTTGCCGAATGCGTCCGGCAGACTCACGCGACATGGCTGATGGACACCGGCATGTTTGAAAAGAAGCAGTCCGCCAAACGAATTCGCAACGCGATTCGTCAGGTGCAGCACATGGGCTACGAGTTTCATGTGGCTTCGTCGCAAGTCACGCGGAACGCAGATACCGTCACCGTGACGGTTCAACTTCGCAACACCGGAGTCGCTCCGTTCTACCATGACTGGATGGTCGAACTGACTGCCTTGAACGACGACAATGATCCGTCAACGATGATTCCTGTCGATTGGAAGGTCACGGGATTGCTGCCCGACGAACAAGCTCGAATCTGGACGGTTGATATTCCAGTCAATGAGCTGCCGTCGAAGAATGCTGCGTTTGCGACGCGCGTGGCCAACCCGCTTGCGAATGGCCTCCCGCTGAGATTCGCCAACGAAGCCAGACTGCAGCTGGACGATGGCTGGCTGCGATTGCCGTGACGCGAGCGGTGAACATGACGAGGCGACAGCGTTAATCCGCTCTGCATTCGGCGGTTCGGATTATGAAGGAACGCACTCGAAGTCAGCCCGAACGTGAGATCTGATCATGGACACAACGAATCCCTACTTACCGCCGGAGTTTCAGAACAAAGCATTCCGTACGCAGCTCACAGTGAGCAACGATCGTTGCTCGATGTGGTCTGCCCTGTTGCCGACGATCATCTGTACCGGCATTTCCGGTGGCGTATTTGGCATCTGGGCCGGTCCTATCGGATTTGCGTTCGGCTCGATGATTGCACTCAGTGTCGGCTGCGTAGTGTCGACAGTCGTCATAACGGTAGCCGCGTTCATTGTCCGTGACTCAGTGACATCGGGACTGGTCGTCGCGGTCTCTGCAACATGCGGCGCGGCCACCGGATTTCTGTCTGCGGCTGCACTGTTCGGCCCATGGGGAGGTCTGTTCGCCGCTGTCATTGGTGGCATCGGCGGTGCCGTCGGAGGAGTCCTCGCGAGAATCTGGCACGGTCCGGAATCAGATTTCTGGTGATCGGCAACGTCCTTCGGATGAATCCCTGCAGTAGTCTTCAGTGAGGTGAGCAGTGAGACTATGATTCGGTTGTTTCATTCCAGCAGACTTCAATCGGAGAACACGTTGTGGTCACTGCCAGCCAACTTGTCGACCAGGCGCTTGAACTCCCCGAACATGATCGGATGGAAATCGCTCACAGACTCCTCCAAAGTGTCGGTGGCGACGCGATCAATGCCCACTTCGATGGATCGTGGTTGACCGAGATTCAAAGGCGACGGATGGAAATCCATGCCGGATCAGCCGAACTGGATGACTGGGAAACCGTCACCGCTTCGGTGAGGGGGCACCTGAACAAAGAATCCGGGAAATGATCCTGAGATTTCACCGTGCGGCGCACGCGGATGTTCTGAACGCGGCGACGTGGTACGAGCGTAAGCAGTCGGGACTTGGAGCGGCATTCCTCTCAGATGTCGAGAGTGCTCAGAGGCGAATCACCGAGGATCCCGATGCCGGATCTCTGCTTGAGTACCCCGAGAATCCCCCGGGATTGCGACGGCTGACGCTCAAGAGATTCGCCCACATTCTCGTCTATGAAGTCATCGGCGACGTTGTCTACATCATTGCAGTTCCCCACACGAGTCAGGCGTGGACGAGCTGGACAGAACGCAAGCGTCAATAGCTCACACCTTCGCTGCTGACGACGACGACGCTGACACGTGGAGCCAATGCGGACCGCCCATAGCGGGCGGGCTGCATTTACGACCACGAAATGGCGCTCATGAGCATTCCTGCGGCGTAGGGTTCCGCGCACGGTTCGAATAGGCACATTCCGTTGGCGTTCGCGGTCGCTCGCAGGTCAGCGGAACCTCCCCACTTCACCGGAGTCGCCGTCAGGCCGGACGGCGATTCCCTCAGCACGGCCGGAAAGTAGGTCGGCCGGTCGCCGCGGATCGAAATTTCTTCGGTCAACAGGGCCGGACGAACAAGTGGCAGTGGATCTTGCCATCCGCTGAATTGCCGAATTGCCGAGCGTACGAACAGCTCGAAACACACCATGCTGCTGACAGGATTGCCGGGCAGACCGAACACCGAGCAATGCCGTTCGGCGGTCCGCAGGTCCCCGAACCACAGCGGCTTTCCAGGTTTCATGCCGACTCCGTGAAATACCTCGCGGACTCCGGCGGCCGCCAGTTCCGACGGAACCAGATCGAGCATTCCCGCCGACACGCCACCAGACAGCAGCAGGAAATCGTGCTGCAGACCGCGAGCAATATGATCGCGCAGGTCGTCGCGATTGTCGCGCGCGACTCCCAGCGCCACCGGCGTCGCGTTCGCTCGACGAATTTGAGCGATCAGCATCGGTTCATTGGAATTCCGAATGCGGCCGGGGCTAAGCGGTTCGGCAACGTCGATAAGCTCATCGCCTGTTGCCAGGACCGCGACTGTCGGACGCCGGAACGTCGGCACAGCGGCCACGCCGAATTCCGCCAGCACCGCGATGTGCTGAGGCTGCAGCAGCGTTCCGGCGGACATCAGCGGAGTGCCGGACCTGGCCGAACAGCCCTGTCTCAGCACGTTCCGTTCTGCGGCCACCTTGTCTGCGCGAATTGTCACCGTTTCCGGAGCACATTCGTTCCACGCGACGAGTTCGATGGGAACAACCGCGTCTGCACCGCCGGGTAACGGTGCCCCGGTCATAATTCGAGCCGCGCAGTCCGGGGTCAGGGCGCGTTGAGGAACGGTGCCGGCAGTGATTGTTTCCAGCACCGGCAGCGTTCGAGATCCTGCGTCGGCGAAGCCGCCAGAATTCACCGCGAAGCCGTCCATCATCGACTTGTCGAACGGCGGCGAGTCATGCGGCGTCGTCAGATCCTCGGCCAGCACAAGATCCAGCGAATCCGCGAGCGGCGTGGAAACGGATTCCGCTGTCAACACGTGAGCCAGAATGTCTCTGAAGGCGTCATCTATGGAGTGCATGCAGATGGCTTTCCAGTGAGTTCGCGATCCCACGACTGCGATCCCACGACTGCTTTGTCAAACCCGATATTCGGGCGCGATCGTCATTCCCGCGCAGGCGGGAATCCAGTCTTCGGCGCTCTGGATTCCGGCCGCCGCGGAGATGTCCAAACCTCGTTTCATCGCCTGGACGGAGCATTACACGTTAAACAGAAAGTGGCAGATGTCACCGTCGCGCATCACGTATTCCTTGCCTTCCACTCGCAGTTTTCCCGCGGCACGGATTTCTTTTTCGCTCTGGTACGTTTCCAGCGCCTCCAGCGAATAAACCTCGCAGCGAATGAAGCCTCGTTCAAAATCGGTGTGGATCACGCCGGCTGCCTGCGGAGCAGTGGCTCCGATGGGAATGGTCCACGCTCGAACTTCCTTTTCGCCGGCGGTGAAGTAGCTGTGCAGCCCCAGCGTCTTGTAGGCCGCCCGGGCGACGGAACCCAACGCCGGTTCGGTCAGCCCGACTGACTGCAGCATTTCCAGGCGATCGGCGTCGTTCAGTTCCGCCAGTTCGGCTTCGAACTTCGCGCACACGGGCACGACGGAGGCTCCCGTTTTCGCAGCGTAGTCTTTGACCTTCTGGACCAGCGGTCCGTTGCCGACAACGTCATCTTCGTCGACGTTGGCAATGTACAGCACAGGCTTGGCCGTCATCAGACCCAGTCCGCGAACGATGCGGCGTTCGTCGGCGCTGAATTCCAGATTCCGCAGCGGCTGTTCGGTGTTGACGTGAGCGATGCACCGGTCGATCACGGCGACTCGCAGTTTGGCGTCCTTGTCACCTCCGCGAGCGGCTCGGTCGGCTTTTGGCCGGGCGTTATCCAGAGTCTGCATGTCGGCCAGCAGCAGTTCCGTTTCGATGATCTCGATATCCGACAGCGGGTCCACGGTCCCGGAAACGTGAGTCACGTCTTCGTCTTCGAAGCAGCGGACAACCTGCAGAACTGCATCGACTTCGCGAATGTGGCTGAGAAACTTGTTGCCCAGACCTTCGCCTTCGCTGGCTCCCTTGACGATGCCGGCGATGTCGACGAGCTTCAGAACCGCCGGAACAACCTTCTGTGGCGGAATGTACTTCGTGATCGTGTCCAGCCGGCTGTCGGGGACACTGACGATCCCTTCGTTCGGTTCAATCGTGCAGAACGGATAGTTGGCGCTTTGAGCGGCTTCGGACATCGTCAGCGCGTTAAACAACGTGCTCTTGCCGACGTTCGGCAGACCGACAATTCCGGCTTCCATGTGTTTTTCCAGGATCGAAGTGTGGAGCGATGAGCACGTCGCCCGGCGGCGAGACTCAGATTCGGCGCGTAACGTATTGGCAGACCGGGGAGTTGGCAACGAACATCCTCGCCGCTCCCGCCATCGGGGTTTCGCTGCCCGGCGCCGATCGACCAAGCAGATCGTGGGGTTGAAGCTGCCTTTCCGAAGACCCCGGTCCAGTGCTGTGGGTCACCATTCACAGCGTGTGGGCAGGCTCGCGAAAAACCTGCCGGTTCTCAGGCGGGGCGATGTTCTGCGAAACACGGACATCGCTGCCAAAGACGTCGGCAAAAAACTGCTGTCGTTCGCGCGGCCTGGCTGTGGGAACACCGGGCCGGGCCGCGCAGAGAATTCTGCTTTGGCAGCCTGCGGCCTTTCCTGTTCCGGATCAAAGCTGCCAGCGGCCTGGAGCTGCATGACACTGCCACCCGGCTGCCAGACTGAGAATTCGCAGGCTATTCGGTGACCGCGCACAGGGACCGGCAGTGGCGCAGTCCCTCCAGTTGCCCGGCATCGGACGGCTCGCGCCGTGCCGGTGCATCGATCACAGAATTTCAAGCCCTCGCCCTGCGGGTTGCCGGGTTTCCGGCGAACACCCGGTTTCACACTTTGCCGTTTGCCGCCGCGGCAGTCCAGGCGTGTGACTCGTTCAGCCCCACGGGCGGGCGTTGGGCAATGTCAGCGATTCGTCGATCTCGATGCGTTCGGGCAGCGGACCGGCGTAGACCCAGAGCATTTCCATCGGCTGATGAGTATCGTTGATGAAATAGTGAATGCGACCGCGGGGCTGCAAGGCGGTCGCCCGATCTGACATTGCGTAGCGACGACCTTCGACGTTGCAGGTGGCTTCGCCGGTGATGATGGTGATGGACTCATCAAAATCGTGAATGTGCGCCGGAAGACGGCCCTTATGGTGGAACAGTCCGTATCCGCCGCTCATTTCGATGCCCGGAATCATGCGGGCGTTGAAGAAGTCGATGAATGCGGTATTCGGGCCCGCTTCATAGCGTTCAGCGGAATCAAAGCGCACGACGTGTTCCGGCCCGATAAATCCGGCGGCGGCGTCGGGCATCGCGCGACGACTGAAAGGAGCCTGGCAGAGAGTCCGTTCAGGAGTTGTCGTTGCCAGCATGCCGTGAGCGACGCACGGAGCGTCGCGCTGGCCACAAACGGCCATGTGCCTGGCACCTGCGGGAATGGTGATGTTGTCCATTTTGCTAAGACGGTAGCGGCGGCCCTCGACCTCCACGGTGAGGGTTCCTTCCAGAATCGTGATGGACTCGGAAAAAGGATGCGTGTGATAAGGGACGGTTGCACCAGGCGAAAACCGGACGATGCCCGTGCTGATTTTCTCGGCGTTGTTGTGTGCTCCGACGAGACATTCGAAGATGACACCCGGCTCAATCTCAATACGCTGGCCTGAACCGACGGCATTCATCACTTCGGCACGCTTCGGGCGAAAGCTTTCGGGAACATTTTTGAGCGGTGTGACTTTGGATTGCGCCGCCCAGTCTCGTTCGAGGTGCGGGACGAAGTCGGCGGTGATTGTGGAATCGCGGCCGATCTCACCCAGTGACCGGCGAAGTTCGCGGATGAGCAGTCCGGCGTCCAGCCCCAGCGCCAGCATGCGAAAGCCTTCCCGCTCGCGGCGGCGAAAGTCGTCCGTGCCGGTGGTGACCACGCCGGTGTGCTTACCGGCCTGTTGAATCTTTGTGGCGGCCGCGCGAATAGAATCCGCGACGCCGGGCCCTTCCCATTCACCGGGAAAGCCGGCCGTCGCGGAGAAATCCGCCGGACCAAAGAAGTAAGTGTCCACACCGTCGATCCGCAGCAGGCTGTCAATATTCGCCGCGCCCGTCACGGACTCGATCAGGGGGACAACGAGAATTTCTTCATCGGCCGCTGCGGCGTGTTCCGCAAAGCACTGACCCCAGCAGGTCGCGCGTTCTGCGCCGATTCCGCGAATCCCGTTCGGAGGGTACCGCGCCATATCGCGGGCTTCCCTGAGCTGGTCTGCGGTCTCCATCCACGGAATCACGACACCGTCGGCACCGATATCAAGGGCACGCTTGACGAGCCCGGCATTACGCTCGGCCACGCGAACCAGCGCCACGGTGTCGCTGCGCACGGTGGCCCGGATGTGATCAAGGATGTCTTTCCAGTCGAGGTGACCGTGCTCCGCATCGACGACGACCCAGTCGAGTCCCATCGCCACTGCCATTTCAGTGATTGTCGCCGATTCGAGCGTCACCCAGAGTCCGCATACGGATTCGCCGCGTGCAAGTTTTTCGCGAAATCGTTTCAGTGCCTGTGTTTTCATGGAAG
>CAZHET010000131.1:0-13632 GCA_964531585.1 uncultured Planctomycetaceae bacterium
GACCGGTTCTCCGCAGCCTGAGACGATGCAGCAGAACATTGCCGCGACGACATGATGATTCCGCAAATGCATGAAGTCTCTCCCGCGACGGTTGAAGCCTTCAGTCATCATACCGTGTTGACATGTTCAACCGCGAGTGGCGGGCTGACGGGTTTGTGCCAACATGACCGAGTCGTGCGTGCGGCGGGGCGAATTCGCCTCGCCCGAACACTCCCGTCAGACGCACCGTTCACGTCGTTCACGCACACGTCCGCACCTTACCGCCGTGGTGACGGAAGCGGAGTTTGGCCCATGTTGCCTCGGCGTTGCTGTGCTGCCAGTTCCTGGCGAGCCTGCTGATGCGACGGATCGATTTCCAGAGCCGTTCGCAGGCACTGTTCTGCGGCTTGCGGTTCATCCAGTCGGATCAATGTCAGAGCGTACTGGTATTGCAGCTTCGCTTCGAACGGTGTCTTCTCAATCGCCAGCTGATAGTGCCTGGCCGAGTCGTCGAAGCGGTTGTCGAGGTAGTAGATCCAGCCGAGCAGCGCATCGCCGTAGGCCAGATCCGGGTCGAATTCCGTCACGGCGCTGAGCTGTTCGATCGCTTCCTCTGTACGCCCTGCGGACGCCAGCGCAAGACCGAGCTTGCCGTGAACCATCGCTTCGTTCGGTTTCGCTTCCAGCATTGTTCGCAGCGTTGAGACGGCGGCGGAGTAGTCGCCTTGCGCAAGCTGCCGCGCGGCCGTGTGTTGCATTTCGTCCAGCCGCAGCAGTCGATTCGCTGCATCGGCGATCTTCGAACGCACTCCGGTGTCGTCGCGCCATCTTAGCGCGTCACGCCATGCTCCAATGGCCGCGATCAGACGATGCTGCGACTGAAGTTCGTCCCCCCGGGCAAGCTCGTGTTCGAAAAGTTCAGCGGCCAGTTGTTCGGCGGCTGCTGTGCTGTCGGCATCACCCGATCTCCGGAGCGAATCGAGCAGCACGGCCTTCGCGGCCCACGGATACACGCCGATGCGATGCTCACGCCGATGCCCCAGCGGGATGAAATCTTCCGTCGCGTTGCTGAACCACAGATTCATCGTGTGGCGTTGAGGCATGTGGCAGTCGACGCAGCGATCGCGCACATCGTCGGGAAGTTGCTCGCGTTTCGCGCAGTGTTCGGGCTGATGACACTGCAGGCACGAACGAATCTCCGGGCTGTCACCTGGCCGTGAGGGAATGTGGGGATCGTGGCAGGTCGTGCACGTCATGGCCGCGTCAAGCTGAAAACACTTCGACTGCCTGAGCGATGTGATCTGGCTGGCCGTGTGGCTTCTTTCCGGAAGCGCGTTCTGATCCGGCCGAAAGTGATTCGCAAGTTCGTCGCCCGGCCGGTACGAGAACGGGGCCGTGCGGCGATGCTGTGAATTGCTGTGGCACTGGCTGCAGACGTCGAGCTGTCGTTCTCGTGGCAGTGTTGCCGGCTGGATAATGGCATGTGCGTCGGCAGCGTCCGGATGCCGGCGGTGCCAGGCGACATGATCCGCTCCGGGACCATGGCAGCGTTCGCAGGTGACACCGGGAATGAACGTTTTGAAATTGTATACGCTGCCGCTTCCGGCGGCGTATTCCGCCCACGTGTTGTGACATTCGACGCAGCGAGGAGTCGTATCGCGAAGGAAACTTGCGGAACCGTCGTGGTATCCGGGAGCATTCGCCCACTGCCCGTCCGGATTGATATACGCCAGCGGCAGTTGAAACAGACGGTCGCCGTCGCGGTAGTGAAACACTTCGTCGGCCGTGCCAGCTCCGTAGACCAGGGCGACGGCTTCTGACCGCTTTTGTTCTCGCGTCGTGTCGCCGGATTCATTGGCGACAAACGCGGTCACAAAGAATTCGTCGCCGCGCTGTTCAACTTCAAAACGACAGCCGGCATCGCGGCTTTGGTATCGAGTTCCTGCCGTCTTCAGTCTGGACGCCATGTCTGTCGCGTCGGGTTTGCGAGCCGTGCGGAAATGATTGGTCGACGTAAACTCTTCGACGCGCGCCGCGTGGCATTCACGGCAGGCTTCCGGACCGACGTAGCCATTCGCCGATTCGTGCAGGACGGTTGCTGTCCGTTGAGGCTTGCGCGCCGGTTCCGACTCGTGCCGCGACCATATCACTGCTGCGATAACGCACAGAGCAGCGATCACGATCAGCGCCGTGATAACCCGTGTGCCGCCGCGGCGAGTCGGCATCACCGCCGTGGCAGTTCGCGAACCAGCACCGCAGTTCATCGGTTAGTCTTTCGCTTCGGTGATCGTCAGCAGCTCGCCTGACGCATGCGGTCCGCTGATCGTTTGCTGAATGCCGGACGGCCACACCACCTGAACCGAATCGGCTTCCGTCGCGTCTCCCAGACCAAAGTACAGCGGCATCCGGCTTTGTGAAAGATAGCCGCTCTTGCCGTCGTGCTGCTGAACGAATCGCCGACCGTGCGCCGTTACGGTCACTCCCGCACCGAGTCCGTCGCGGTTGGACGTTGTGCCGACGAGTGTGATCTTCAGAAATCTGCAGTCGCGCTGCTCGGCCAGATCGCTGATCAGAATCTGGGGTTCGCTGCCGAAATCGTTGGTGATGATGTCAAGGTCGCCGTCGCCGTCGAGATCCAGCATCACCGACGACCGACTGCCGATGGAACCCCAGACCTCCAGAATTCCGGATCGGTCCCTGGCGAGCCGGTGATCCTTATCCGCCGAGTCGCAGTCGATTGTGAACCACGGCACGACCGTTCGACCGCCGCGCCGCGGCTCGACACCAACGATGAACTCACTGTCGAGAAATTCTTCACCCTGATTGTTCAGCAGCAGCGAATTCACGCCGTAGCCGTACGGATAGTTCATGCTGGCCGTGATGAAGACGTCCTGCCAGCCATCGGCGTTCAGATCGCCGACGCTGAGACCCCAGGGCCAGTAGTTCTCCGCGCCGATCGCATCCGAAATTTCCGTGAAGCGGCTGTCGCCATCGTTACGAAAAACGGCGTTGCCCAGTACGTGGTTGCCGTCCGTTGCCAGCAGACTCATGGGATAGTTTTTCGGCATCTTCTGCTTCTCGCGCTCTGCCGGAACCATCTCGACCATGTCCGTATGCATGTCGGTCAAAAACAGATCGAGTCGGTCGTCGTTGTTGAAGTCAAAGACCTTGACTCCCATTGTCCCCCACGGCGTCGCGGGGAAGACATCGCGGCTCCTGCGAATGAACTTTGTGCCGTCGACATTTTCCCAGTAGTCGTCGTGACCCTGCATGTCGAGCACGTACAGATCGGGCCAGCAGTCGTCGTTGACGTCCAGCCACGTCGTGTCGCCGGTCCAGCTCAGATCATGAAAGCCCACCGCGTCATTGACGTTTTCAAACCGGTTGCCGCCGAGATTGCGAAACAGAATGCTGGCCCTGCTGCGATCCGGCATCAGGTGCCCGGCGAACGCGGCCTGCTGAGCGGCATAGAACCCGCCGCGCCGCTGTTCGTCGGTGGTGTAGACTCCGACTTCCGACAACAGGACATCGAGCAGACCGTCGCGATTGTAATCGAACATCAGTGCGGCGGAGGAATGGCCGTTGTAGTCCAGGCCGGACGATGCCGAGATATCGGTGAAGCGGCCGGTGCCATCGTTTTCGAACAGCAGATTGGGGGCGCGAAGTCGCGTGACGTAAAGATCGGCGTCCCCGTCGTTGTCGATGTCGGCGAATGTTGCGGTGACTCCCACCGGTCCCGCCGCGGCGACTCCAGCGAGTTCGGTGATGTTCTCGAACCTGCCGTCGCCGATGTTGCGCCACAGTTCGTTGCCGCCAAGCTGACTGGTGAAGTAGACATCCAGCAACCCGTCACCATCGACATCGGCAACCGCGACTCCGTTGCCGTGGTCGTAGTGAGCAGCCGTGTGAGTGCGTCCGGAATCATCGACGATCTGATGCCGAAACGTGATGCCACTTTCCGGAAACCTGTCTGCAAAACGGAACTCATGCGGCACGCGGAACCGGTCCCGCGTTGCGAGCTGTGCCTGCCGACGTTCGTCAAGTTTCGGATCGTAGTTCGGAAAGATAATCCGCTGAACATCCGCGTCTGGTGGTGCAACCGCGGTTCCGTCAGCGGCGCGAATTGGATACGGCAGCGTCGCCCGCGAGGTTTCCAGCATGACTTCAAGCGCGGCCAGCGTCGCGCTATCAGTCGTGTCGCCCGCTTCGGAATCCGTGCCTGCGGAGCCTATCAGCGGTTCCGAAATCTCCGCCGGCGCGGTGGCAGCGGGCTCCTCGCGGCAGCCGCTGCAGATCGCAAACACCAGCGCCATTGCCGTGAATCCGCGCCGCGGCGCGGCAGGAAACGGGTTGACAGGCTTCTTGCACATTCTTCTCAACCTTCTGAACGCGGGATTCGCCCGCAGAAAAAAGGCAGGACAGGAATCCGAACTCGTCGCGACAGACCGACGGAATCAGAGTCCGGTCGGAAAACCTGCGCGCTCCGCGCATCGGGAAGGTTGAGACTTTAGCAGCTTGTCCTTCGAGCGATGGTCCGTTGTGCCGTAATTCGGGCGTCCGGGATGGGTTGCCACGTGGGATCAGGCTGCAGACCAGGCCTGCTCACACCGGAATCTTCGTCGCGACGTGAGCCGCTTCGCCGCCCGTCGGCCGCCGCGCCAGTTGCTGACAGGAAACGTCAGCCGCTGATGGTCGACTGCCGCCTGATGCAGGAGCGTTGCGTTCACGTCGCGCACGTGGCCCGCATCGTCCTGCACGGCGAATCAACCGGTCGTCGAGCGATCTACGGATGATAGCCGACCTTGTCCATTGCGCGGAGCAGGTCGACGCGTGCGTCGCCGGCGGCTTCGCTGATGCCATTCAGTTCCTTCTGATAGGCACGCATGGCGATGAAGAACTTGTCCAGCTTGGCCTTGTTCAGAGTGATCTCCCGCTGCAGAGATTTCAGCGCCGCCGCGGCGGAAGTCATTGCTGCCTCGATGCGGCTGACATTGCCGACGGCCGTGTGAATTTCGTTTACGTCGAATAGAAAGCCCACAACCGGAACCGCCTTGCCTGCTTTGCCGGCCACAGATTTCGTCTTGCTGCCGAATTTGTCCATCGTTTCGACGGCTTCCAGCAGCGGACCAGTGCTGCTGTTCACACGGCTGCCGAGCGTCGCGGCGTCGGATGTGGACGGCCCCAGAACATCGTCCAGTACAATCTGAGCGACCACGATGCCGCCTCCGGCAAGCAGCCCCACGGGACCCGTGCAAAGCAGGATTCCGCTGATCGCTGCATTGATCACCAGTTGAGCACCCGCCTCAGTGGTTTCTCGTTTCGCCTGTTTCAGAAGCTTCTCGAGTGCTGCAAGCTTCTCCTGCAGCAGCTGTGCCCGGCGCTTCAGAACAGCCCACGGCAGCAGCACCAATGCGGATGCCAGCCCGGCACCGAAGGCTCCGTCCAGAACATCGTTATCACAGCTCAGCACATGATTCGCGATGGAATGCACGAACAACATGTCATCAAACCGCTTCGAATCGTAACGCGAACCTCGTTCGACAAGCTGAACAACACCGGCAATGTCGTCGTGGATGCGCTGAGCAACTTCCATGTCATGCACCAGCCAGTCGCGCTGGGCCATTTCGCGCATGGCCTCGAACCGCTTTTTGTTCGTTCGGGCTCGCCCCATTTCCAGGTCGAATTCTTCCTGAGTGTCATACCACAGGTCAGCGAGAGATGTCTCGAATACGTCTTCCAGCACTGCCATGACAGAGATCCCATGCACGATGTGTCGGTGGTTTATTACGAAGTCCAGTACCCGCATTTTCTCAGTTTGCAGGCAGCGGTTGCGGACTGCTTGCGAGGAAACGCAGCTGCACGGGAAATTGGCCTGCCACCGCCGCGCAGTTCAACTGGATACGGGGAGCATCCACCGGTGATCACGCATGCACAAACCGGATTTCCGGACCGCCGATCCGGCAGGTCACCCCGTCGGCAAAGCGTGTGCCGGCTTGACGGGCCTGAGAGCCTGAGCGTCAGGCGACGTCGCGGGCGTGAGTGTTTTCCACGTCAGCGCGGCCGCGGTTGACGATCAGCCAGGTCAGCGCGACTGACAGCGTCAGGCTGCCCGCGACGAAGAACATCGGCCGAAACCCAACGCCTTCGAATGCCGGCAGGTCGATGATGCGGCCCATCAGCGGAGCCGAAATCGCTGAGCCCAGATCCAGAAACCCAAGCGTCAGATTCGTCCCGCTGCCCCGGAATTCCGGCGGAAACGTGCCGGCTCCCAGAGACACGATCGATGGGAACAGCAGGGCGTGTCCCAGCCCGCAGAGCATCGCCGAAAACGCCAGATGCCATGCCTCCGTCACCGGAATCAGCGCCCACAATCCCAGCCCCTGCAGCAGCAGGCCGAAGAAAATCAGGCGATAGCGGCCGACTCGCCGGCTAAGCCCCGCCGTTCGAACGCGGAACACAAACGCAGCAACCGCGTACACTGACCAGAATGTCGCGATGCCTCCAATACCCGCATGGCGGTTGAAGCGTACCAGGTAAAGCGATGGCACGGTGTAAACCAGGCCCATCACCATCGACACCGCCATCACCAGGCCGGGCCAGTAGCGTCTCATCAAAGTCAGCAGCGATGGCCTTGCCTGCTTCGTCGGCCGAGCGTGCCCCTGAGTCGCCAGCAGCAGAAATCCGATGTAGCAACAATTCAGACAGAACACTGTTCCGAATACGGTGGCGAAGAAGCGACTGTCCTGTCCCGCGGCCAGCCACCGCAGCAGGTCGGCCAGTTGCGGTCCCAGCATCATGCCGACAAAGCCGCTGCTGCCCAGCAGAGCCAGAAATTCGGTTCGTCGCAGTTCGGCCACGCACGACTGAATATGAAATGTCGCGCAGGTGAACATGCCCGCCAGCCCTGTCGCAAACAGAATGCGTCCCACGTACAGCATCGGGCCGACCGTGTGCAGCGCGGCAAAGACTGCGCAGCCGCAGACGTTCAGCAGGCTCATCACGACCCACACACGGCGAACTCCGAAGCGGTCAATTGCCTGACCGAGAAACAGCCGGGCGGAAATCGCTGCGATCAGCCCGACCTGGATGACTCGACCGGGCAGTTCTTCCTGATACGCGACCTGCGAATCTCCGTTCGACGAAATCCAGGCAACCCAGTCGGCGAAGATAAACGTCGCCGCGTTGGCCGTCACCAGCGACAGATTTGCCAGGTACGAAAAAATGAAGATCGGATGTGAGATCCGGTCGATGCGGTGGACCGCTTCAGTCCGTGACGAACCCGGCACGGACGGCTTCGCACCGACGCTGCCGTCGGGTGTTGACGAACGCTGCCGCTGCGGAACGACGCCGGTCGCCGAAACGCCGGTTGCAGTTTCGTGTCGAGGTTCACTATCCACCGAACGCTCCGTACCGGCGGACTCCGCGTTCAAAGGCGACGCGGTTGGCGATCAACAGCACGACCACCCATGTCGCCTGGACGGCCAGTTCGGCGGGCAGTTGGGACGTTGGAATTCGTCCCAGCAGAATCGCCGCAGGTGTGTACGCCAGATAGCGAAACGGCGTGTAAAACACCCACGGAATCCATTCGCCGATCCATTCCAGCGGGATCATGTGTCCGGAGAGAAAATAGTTCATCATCATGTAGATAAAGATCAGCGAACTGACTTCCAGGAACCAGAACGAAATCAGGCCGATCAGTGCTTCGATGAGGAACCCGATCAGAAAAGCCATCACCAGAGATGACACAAACGCGGCCATGACGTTCGCTCCGGGCCATGCCGGCAGGTAGCCTCGGCACAGCCAGAACACCAGCGCAAACGGCACCAGGGCAATCGCGTAGTAAACCAGCTTGTGAGCGATCCGGTGCCAGAACAGATAGTCCAGCATGTCGACGGGCTGGATGAGGTACTTGCGAACCGACCCGTTTCGCACCGATTCGGCGATGCCCGTGGCCAGCCCCGGCATGCTGGAAAATGCCCGGGCGACCATGACCAGCAGGTAATAGGCCACCATGTCAGGGTAGGTATAGTTGTTCAGCTTTCGCGAAGTGTCGCCGGAAAAGATCGCGTTCCACAGAAAAATCTGAGTCACGATGGGCAGAAAACGCACCAGCGTCGAGAACGCGAAATCCCCGCGATACACCAGCCGTTCTTCCATCGCCGTTTTCAGAATCAGCCACTTCACTCGCAGACGCCAGTTCACAGCGTCGAGGAAGGAATGCGTTTGTGCTGCGGACGTCGGCACTGTCATGGAACACGAGTAAACGGAAGTCGGCGGGGCTGATGGATAGACGGCAGGCTGGATCGTAGAGCGACACCGGCACAGGAACCATTGCGTTTCTGCCGCCAGCCGAGTTTCTCGCAACAAAGGCGCGCAGAAGTCATAGGCGCCCAGGGCATCGGCTGACAGCACAGATCTGCGTGTTCCCGCGCTGTCGGGCAGCGGAATCATTGAACCGCGACGCGTTTCCGCCTACTCTCAAAGCTTCCCGACACCTTCCCGCCGTCCCACGCGATCCGCAGGAGAAACCCGACATGAAAACACTGGCCCCCCTTTTCTGCATCGCCTTAACGACCTCTGTCGTCATCGCTCAGGAAAAACCAACCGAAGCCGATCTGCAGCTCATTCAGGCTGTGCAGGACGCCGGCGGTCAGGCAATGCAACTTGCGATGAATGACGCCCGCCTGTCCGTGGCCTTTCATTTGTCCGACAACGACATCACCGATGACACGCTGGCGCTGCTGAAGGATGCCACCACCGTGCATTCGCTGAACCTGCGAGGCACGAAGATCACGGACGCCGGACTGGCTCATATTGCGGGCATGACGGGACTTCACCGGCTGCATCTGGAAACGACGGCGATCACGGACGCCGGGCTGGCTCATCTGAAAGGGCTGGAGCACCTCGAATACCTCAACCTGTACGGCACGAAGGTCACCGACGTCGGCATGAAGCAGCTTGAAGGGCTGAAGAATCTGACGAAGCTGTTTGTCTGGCAGACGGAAGTGACAGAAGCCGGCCAGGAACCCTTGAAGGCCGTTCTGACGTCACTCGAAATCGTCCCGGACTTCAAAAAGGACCGAGCGAAGGAACTGCTGGAAACTCAGCGAGCCGCGGAGGACGCCGCGAAAGAAGTGGAAGAACTGGCGCTGAAGATCGAATCCGACATCAAAGCCGCTGCCGCCGCCATTACGGCATCGGAAGAGGCCGCGAAGGCGTCGGCCGCGGCTGCTGAATCGGTTGCAAAGGCCGAAGAAATCGCAGCGTCCGCCGCCGCTTCTGTCGCCGAAGCCACCAAAGCGGCCGAATCGCTGAAAGACAACCCGGCCGCCTCGGAGGAAATCAAAAAGCTGACGAATGAAGCTCAGGCAGCGGCTCAAAAGGCTGCCGACGCCGCTAACGCGTCCGTGGACGAAGTGAAGAAGGCTGCAGAAGAAGCGACCAAGGCAGCTGACGAGGCGAAAAAGAAATCCGCAGAAGCACAGGCTGCCATCGAAGCGACAAAGACGAAGCGCGACGAAACGATCACGAAGGCCGCCGACCTGAAGAAGAAGGCGGAAGAACTGCAGGCCGGGAAATAAGCGGCCCCGACAAAGTCGTCAGTCGTCAGCAGTTCCCGCCACGCCCGACCATCGTCAGGCGAGCGGGAACTGCACCTGAAACTCTTCCGGAAGCTGTGTCGGTTCGCAGACGCGGATGGTCTTGTTACGGCCGGTCTGTCCGCTGACAAGCTGAACCTGCGACTTCGCCACGCGGAACTTCTTCGCCAGAAATGCGACAAGGTGCTGATTCGCGTGTCCGTCGACCGGCGATGCCGTGATGGCGACCTTGAGCCGGTCACCCATCATTCCCGCGACCTTGTCTCGCGATGCTCTGGGTGAAACACGCAGGTGCAGCAGCAGATCGGCGTCCTTCCAGGAATCGTGAGCGGCCATGGGCAGTCGCACGCAATCTGCGGTCGCAGCGCAAGAAGAAAGGCTTCATCCGGTCAGGCCGGACGAAGCCTTTTCAAAAACCTGCTCGCGTTAATGAACAAGAACCCGAGAGAGCGGATCTCATCTCCGTATGAATGATGCGAGCATCGTTCGGGGACTCCGAACGGATCAATGTGGGTTCACCCCGCGGTGCTGCCCCATAAATCACCTGTCAGATGCCGCCGGGTGCTGTTTAGCATTCCAGCGACACGTGGCCCTGCCACACGCACACTTATTTGCGTCCATCGCTCCGACAACTGACGCAGAGGGCGCGCCACTTTTCGGAACTTCCGACAGTTTTGCAAAATTCTTCCAACGATTGCAAGATTGAACGGTGAAAACTGCCGATTCGCGGGTCATTTTTTTCTGTCTGCAACTTTGCCGGTGGAATTACGGAGCGCGCCGGCGGCCGACACACTGCTGCAATTTGCGTGACTCGACGATGCTCGCTGCAGCGTATTGCCACACCATGCCGCACCAGGCGACGGGAAGCTGCGGTTCGCGCGGCTGAGCGTTTCTCTGTACCATGACGTCGCGAATGTCACGGGACTTGACACGCTATTCGGGACACGGATGTCGCCATGAAAGTACGGAACAGGTTTGCCAACTGGATGATCGCCCGACTGGGAACATGGGCTCTGAGGGTGCTGTTTCTGACCGTGCGTGTCGATCACCGCACGGTCGTTCGTGACGCGACACCGTATCGCAACCCGCAAGGCCGCCAGCGATACTGTTTCTGCCTTTGGCACGATGCGATCGTCACTGCCGTGTTCGGGCTGAAGACCTATTATCTGTCCGGATTGATCAGTCGTCATCAGGACGGTACCTATCTGGCTCACGCGGCTCAGTTGGCAGGGATTACGCCGGTGCGAGGTTCCGCCAGCCGCGGTGGTGCTCAGGCCACGCGGCAGTTGATTGATCGCCCCGAGCTGCACGTCTGTATCACGCCCGACGGACCGCGCGGGCCGCGGCGAGTGATGAAGGACGGCATTGTTTATCTGGCGTCGCGGACGTGCCGTCCCGTTGTCCCGACATCGCTGAAGGCGACTCGCTGCTGGTCAATTCCGGGCGGATGGTCCGACATGATGCTGCCAAAGCCGTTTTCCCGTGCGCTGCTGATCGCTGGCCGCCCGATTGCAGTCGGCCGCGACCTGACGCGGGAGCAGATTTCGGAAGTCGCCGAATCCATCCAGCAGGAAATGAATCGCCTGGACGCTATCGGCGAACGCCTGATTGCCGGCGATGAATCCGTCGCGGAGCTGATCGGCCAGCCGGGAAAATGGCCGGAATCACAGACCTGGCGACCTCGCCGCGCGGCCTGAATCGGGAGGCCGTTCAGCACGCGACTACCGGAGAATTGCTTCCGGCACGCCGATTTGCTGGTGGTGCCTGCGAACTCGACGGCCCGGGGCGTTGTCCGGCCAGCGAGCCGCGCCGACATGGCTCACGACTGTTCGAGGACAGTTACGCACGTGCATTCGCCTGCACCGGTTGGTCGAACCGCAGCCTGCAGTTAACATCTCGCTCAATGTCCAGCGCTTCATCACAGACTGCCGCGGAACCCGCGGTCAGATCACTATGGCCCGACTTATCGCTGCTTGGCGTGGTTCTGATCTGGGGGATCAACATCCCCGTCTTCAAGCTGGGACTGGACCGCGTGGACTGGTACGCGCTCAATGCCATCCGACTGACTTTGTCTGCGGTCGTCCTGAACCTGCTGGCGTGGCGTGAGCGCGGTTCGCTGATTCCGGTCTGGCCCGGGGTTTCGTACTTGTCCATGCTCCGATATGCCGTACTGGCATCGGGGCTCTACCAGTTGACTTTCCTGCTGGGAATTGCGAGGACGGCGTCGGGCAACGTCGCACTGATCATCGCCACCGTGCCGATGTGGACTGCGCTGCTGGCTCGCGTGTTCCTGAATGAGCGGCTCGTTCGCCTTGCCTGGGCAGGGCTGATGACCGCCTTCGCAGGAACTCTGGTGGTCACGGCGCAGAAAGGTGACGTCAGTGGCGGCAGCGAATACCTGATCGGGAATTTGTCCATGCTCGCCGCGGCACTGGCATGGGCGGGAGGCACGGTCGCCAGCCGGCCCGTGCTGACACAGCTTTCCCCGCTGCAGTTGTCCGCGTTTGCCTCGCTGACAATGCTTCCGTTTCATGTGTTGATCGCGGTGCCGACGCTGGCTGGCAGCGTCGGGAAACTCGGCATCCCGGAAGTGTGGGTGGCGATCATCTATTCCGGAATCTTCTCCACCGGGCTTGCATTGGCAATGTGGAACTATGGAGTCAGCCACGCCGGTGCTGCACATGCTTCCGTGTTTCAGAATCTGGTGCCGGTGATTGCGATGGTCAGTGCATGGCTGGTGCGTGGTGAGTCCGTGACGGCTGGCCAGGTCGCCGGAGGAATTCTGATTATCGGCGGTCTGCTCATCATGCGCCGCGCTCGGTCGCTGTCGGAACGCGGCGACGTATGTTCCCGCGGCGACGTTGACGAGCCTGTGGCAAGCGACGCTGGCAGGTAACAGGTCGAACGCGTCGAACGCGTCGAACGCGACGATCGTCTGTGCAGACCTGATTGCGACTTCGCCCCGTGCTGTTCACAATTCGGGTTCCGGTCGCGATCCGGCTTTTCTCAAACCCCGGTCCTGGAGACACGCTATGCTGCGATCCATGTCACACACCGCGCTGCTGGTCCTGCTGACCGCAGGTTTCGGTGCATCTGCTTGCGCACAACAGGCTGCCACGGCCGATGCCCCGGACCAAAAGGCGGTCGACGAATCGCCGCCGTACCCGCGGATCAACCCGTCGCCCTGGTACGAAGTCGATCCGGGCTGGCCAAAGAGGCCGGCGGAATTCGTCTGGGAAGCAATGCCGGGAATCGCGGTCGACGCCGATGACAATATCTGGACCTTTACGCGATCATCGCCGCCGATCCAGGTCTACAGGCCTGACGGAACGCTGCTGAAATCGTGGGGTGACGACACCATCGAAACCGCTCACCACATCAAGATTGCTGCCGACGGAAGCGTCTGGATCGCTGACATCGGCAAGCACGTGATTCGGAAATTCACTCCCAACGGCGAAGTCCTGCAGACGATCGGTACCGAAGGCATTGCCGGCGAAGACAAAACTCACCTGAACAAACCGACCGACATGGCGTTCGCGTCAAACGGCGACATCTATGTGTCCGACGGCTACGGCAACAATCGCGTCGTGCATTTTGACGCGGACGGCAACTTCGTGAAGTCATGGGGACAACTGGGCGTCGGTCCACGCGACTTCAGTCTGCCTCACGCGATCGCCATCGACAGCGCTGACCGCGTTTATGTGGCCGACCGCAATAACGCTCGGGTGCAGGTCTTTAATCTCGACGGCAAGCTGCTCGACAGCTGGACGAACGTGATCGTCCCGTGGGGGTTTTGGGTGACGGAAACTGATGATATCTGGGTCTGCGGGTGTTCGCCGATGCCCTGGCGGGAAGACCCGGATTATCCAGGTGCTCCGCTGAGCTGCCCGCCGAAGGACCAGGTGCTGATGAGCTTCCATCCGTCCGGCCGGATTCAGCAGTTGTGGACGGTGCCGAAGGGAATGGATGGTGCCGAACAGCCGGGCGACGTGAACTGGGTTCACGCGCTGGCGCTGGATTCGCGGGGCAACATTTACCTTGGCGACATCATCGG
>CAZHET010000132.1:0-13569 GCA_964531585.1 uncultured Planctomycetaceae bacterium
CACGGCACACAGCAGCAGAACGAACGAACATCGGATGAGCAGACGCATGGAATTGACTCCGGTTGTTACACGGCGTTCTGGTTGCAAAAGCAGAACCGACCTGGATACTTCGAGGTATGGTATCGTCCGCGACGGTACGCGGTCGAGGCAGTGAGTCTTCGTCCAGTGGTACAGCCAGAGCTTTCCGGTCACACCGCGGTGCAGGCAGCATGACGAGGGAGGGAAGGGCGCTGATACCGCGGCGCAGCGTCATCTGCGCGGCTGCGTCAGCGGCGCAACGATGGTCGGCGGGGACGCACTCTAACTTTCGCGCCGGTGACGATGCCGCGAGGTTCCTGCGGGCCTTTTTACGCTCAGCCTGGCTGAATCCGGGGTCATCGTGGATCGACGCACAGTCAGCGTTGAGGCGGAAAATGACTTCATCGCCCGGGCCGGGTTCAGTCAGCTTACACCGGCCACCCGTTACAACTGCGGCATTCGCATTGGTGCCACAGCGGAAACCGTCAAGCCGGCTGCAGTGGCGCGGTTCAGAACTCTGCCCGGAACCGACGCCTCGGCGACAACCCGCTTCGTGGTGGTAACCGGGATGAACTACGCCAAGTTTCACGGCGATGACCGCATCAACCGGGAACAACATCTGGTCGAGAACAACACGGACCTGCCTGCTCCTTATGCCGGCCCGGACAAGCATCTCGGCTACCCGTCGCTGGCATCGATCCGGAAACTGCAGCCGGATTTTTTCGTCGGAACAGGGGACAATGTGTACTACGACACGCCGAAGGATCCCCGGGCCGAATCGATTGAGGAACTGCGCCGCAAATGGCACCAGCAGTTTGTTCAGCCGCGTTACCGAGAACTGTTCGCGACGGTTCCGACGTACTGGATGATCGATGACCACGATTACCGCGTCGACGACTGCGACAACACCGGAGATTACCTGCCGACTCCGGAGCAGGGCCGCAGCCTGATGCTGGAGCAGCTTCCCGTCGCTGCGGCTGACGACAGCGACGCGAAGACGTACCGCACTCACCGCGTCAGCAGACATCTGCAGATCTGGTTTCCGGAAAACCGCATGTACCGCAGCCCGAATGCGACTCCCGACGGTCCGGACAAGACAATCTGGGGAAGCGAACAGCAGGAGTGGCCACCACGACGCCCCGATCCTGCGGTTTGTGTGGCACGATGAGAACGGTCGGATTCTGCACAGCCACCAGAAAACGGCCGTCATCGCCGCGCGGTGAGCCTCACACGACGCACCGCGCAGGCTGCGAGAAAGAAAACGGAGATACAGGGAACACGTCGTTCCCGCGCAGGCGGGAACCCAGCGGTCCCCGCGTCAGCGTACCCGGAGAGTCAGCGGGCGCGTCATTCCCGCGCAGGCGGGAACCCAGCGGTCCCCGCGTCAGCGTACCCGGAGAGTCAGCGGGCGCGTCATTCCCGCGCAGGCGGGAACCCAGCGGTCCCCGCGAAGCTGGACTGACAGATCGTGCTGCATTCAGCGGAAAATCAGGGCGAGGGCCGGACGCGTACCGCACATACGCAAAACGGGCTGTACGGACCGCCGACGGTCAGATTATGCCGCCGTGAACTCGGTACGGAGTTGCAAGGTCAGGCATGTCCAGCCCCCAGATGCGTTCCCAGGTCTCCGGAATATGCCGCAGACTTTCTGAAGAATAGATCAACTGGCGTGCTCGCACGTCAGGATTGGGCGACCAGATCGGCAGGGCGCAGCCGACATTGGTTACCGTCGAGGCCAGCAACAGACCAGCAATCAAACGTCTTCGCAGCTTCATCATCGCGTCCTTCCCTGGACTTCGGCTTGGCGGAGCCTGTGCTCCGCCGACGCCAAAACGTTCAGACCTCAGATCGTCCGTTGTGAGTCTTCAGCGCGATGTGCGGACCCACGCTGTGGAAAAACCACATACGGGCGATGCACCTTCGCAGTTGAACCGTTCCATGACGACTCGACCGGAAAACATGATCTGAAGGGACACTCAGCCGGGACACCGGGCGGCACTGTCAGTTGCCGTAACTGGTGACTCCGGAATCACTTCCACGCTGAACGGGGGAAGGCGATGCGGAAAAAGCGATTGTGCCGGGGCCATTTTGCCGTCCGGAAGCCGCAGCATTGCCGGCGGTCGGCGCGGAGCCGGACAAGCGGTTCGCCCGATCACGGGCAGCGTCTGCCGCGGCCTTTTCTTTGGCGTTTTCGGCTTCTTCGAGCAACCGCACTCGTTCTTCCATTTCCTTGCCAGGCTTGAACGTAACTACGTACTTGGCAGGAACTTCCACCTGCCCGCCGGTTCGGGGATTGCGTGCTTTTCGGGCGGCGCGCTTTTTGACTTCGAATACGCCGAAGTTTCGCAGTTCGATGCGCCGGTCTTCGACCAGCGTTTCCACGATTGCATCAAACGTCTTCTGAACGATCTCTTTCGTCTTCAGTTGCGTCAGTCCAAGCTCTTCCGAAATCGCCTTTACAATCTCTTTCTTGGTCACGAAAACCGTCCCCCGAGAAAGGTGCTGTTTGCAGACCGCGACCGTGTTGGCCACGCCTGACTATCGCACTCCGCAAACCAGTTTCATTCAGCCGTCAGTGACAGTGATTGAAGGCTCAACATGAGACTCTGTTCACTGCCGCCAGGATGACTCAACTGTATATTTGCAAAAGACTTACTGTCAAGACAGTTCCCTCGCGAGCCGCCTGCAGGAACAGTCCGAATCCCGCGTTTCCACGGTTTTTCGGGGGTTCCCGTCGGATCATGATTTCAGGTCGGGTTGTCAAAGAGCAAGCGCTGACGCGGCATCACACCGGTCAACATCAGACTTATCGACGCCGCACAACCCGAGTCTTAGAAAAAATCGGCACAATCGCGCCAGTTTTCGACAGCGGCGCAAACTGCCTGCGACACAATCCGGCGCCTCCGCTTTGCAGTTCTGCCTGAAAGTCAGCAAACGGTCAGATGGCCGCCACCGGGGACATACGGGCTTGATGACTTGATTAAACGGCGTGTCTTTCGCCGGGAGTCCGTGCCGTCCGTCATTCAGTCTTCGAAGTCATTCAGCCTTCGAAATTGACACAGGACGTTGGTCAGGTCGTGGTTTGGGAGGGAAACCGCTGCTGCCGAGCCGCGTGTGCCGCAGCCGCCTGGAAGAGGGGCAGCCCTGGCAGAAGATGCGGCCGCCCGAAGTGGAGCCGATGGGCGACGTCGCGGCAGAAATCGCCGAAATCGACAAACGCCGATTCGGCAGGCGGCGTAACCACGTTATGCCACGCGTCTCGTGCCCGCGGTTCGCACAGGCGATGTGTCTGTTCATTCGGACGGGCATTCGTCAATTGACTCCTGTCGGGCGTCGAACGATTCCGTGGTCTGCGATGACAAGGTCCATCTTTCACCGCTGAGTGCCGTTTGTGTCTCAGCCCCGAACAGTCTTTAAGCGAACGACATGCAGAACCAGGACAATCAGCGGCCGGAAAACTCCAGCCAGGGTGGCGGGAGCGGGGAGAATGCCATCGAGATCCGGAACCTGACCAAGGTGTACCGCGATTTCTGGGGGCGAAAAAAGGTGGAGGCCGTCAAGAGCCTCAGCCTGGACGTCAGGCGCGGCGAAGTGTTCGGATTGCTGGGACCAAACGGGTCGGGCAAGACGACGACAATCAAGATGCTGCTGGGGCTGCTGTTCCCGACATCCGGTGACATCCGCATTCTGGGCAAGAGTGCCTCGGATGTGGAAAAGAACGAGCGGATTGGCTACCTGCCGGAAGAGTCGTACCTGTATCGCTTTCTGAACGCCGACGAGACGCTCGATTTTTACGGCCGGCTGTTCAAGATGTCCGGTTCCGAACGTGCGGCCCGGTCAGACGAACTTATTAAGCTGGTCGGGCTCGACAAGGCTCGTCGCCGCCAGCTGAAGGAGTACTCCAAGGGGATGACGCGCCGCATCGGGCTGGCTCAGGCGCTGATCAACAATCCCGAGCTGGTGCTGCTGGACGAGCCGACCAGCGGTCTGGACCCGATTGGAACCCGCGAAATGAAGGACCTGATCCTGAAGCTTCGCGATCAGGGCAAGACGGTTGTTCTGTGCAGCCATCAGCTCGCCGATGTGCAGGACGTCAGCGACCGCATTGCCATTCTTTTCCAGGGGGAACTCAAAGTTCTGAGCGACGTGACAAGTCTGCTGGAACTTCGCGACGAAATGGAAATCCGCACCAGCAACCTGAGCGACGAAGCGATTGCCGAAGTCAAGGCCGTCCTGGCGAAGCATCAGGCGGCAGACGCATCGTTCCGGCGGCCTCGCGCCGACCTGGAACAGCTTTTCCTGAGAACCGTCCGCGAAAGCGGCGAACGACCGGGGCGTCGCTTCACTGCGGAAGAAATGAGTGCCTCGGCTTCGTCAAAGTCGGAAAACTGACGCGGCGTCGAGGGTCGTGCCGACTCGGACAATTCGTCCTGATACAAACGGTCGCGACCTGACACCGGACACCTGACAACGCCGAGCGGCGAGCAGACTTGTCAATCGCACACAGCCACGTGACGTCGCCCTTACTATTACGACATCGAGTGCTAACCAGCCATGGATTTTGATCCAACACCTTACAACTATCTGCAGGGCACAGTGGTCTGGGCGATCATCAATGTCGCTTTGATCGCTGTGGTCCTGTATTTCGCCCTGATTGTGGCTTTCGCACGGACCGACAACAGGCCTCGTGCGCTGCTGCTGCTGCTCATGGCCGCGACGACCGCGCTGCTTGCCGGGCCGTTCTACTTTTTGTGGGAACCAATCGCCAAACGAGCCCCGAAACTGATCAATGACAGCGGTCCGCTGACAGCGGCGGCGCTGGCTGGCGTCGTGTTTCTGGGAATCACGGCGGCGACATGCACCGGAAGAGGCAGACGAGGCGTGCGTTTGCTGGGCAACGGCATCAAGTCACTGCTGACAGACGTCAGATCACTGTCGCCGCGACGAACACTGGCGATGGCCGGACTGACCATCCGCGAAGCACTGCGGCGGAAAGCGCTGATGGTGTTTGTCGTGTTCGCCATGCTGCTGATGTTCGCCGGGTGGTTTCTCACGAGTAGCAGCAGCAGAGCCGAAATGCAGGTCAGCGTTCACATAACCTTCGTGCTGACAACCATTTCCTGGCTGATCCTGCCGGTGGTGATGTTTCTCAGCTGCTGGGGTATCCCCGAGGACATCCGGCTGCGTTCGCTGCACACGGTCGTGACGAAGCCGACTCGCCGAGTGGAAGTGGTGGTCGGACGAATGCTGGGGTTTGGCACTGTCGCTTTGCTGGTCCTGGCGGTGATGGCGGTCGTCGGACTGGTCTGGATCAAGCGTCAGGTGCCCGCCGATGTGCAGAAGGAGCGGCTGATCTGCCGGGTGCCCGTTTATGGGCAGTTTTACTTTCTGGATCGCCAGGGAACTCCAACGACCCGCGGCATCAACGTGGGTGATCCGTGGGAATACAGGTCTCACATCGAAGGCAACACGCGTGCTCGAGCCGTGTGGGTATTCAGCGACATAACTCCCGAACGTATGGGCAACGAACTTCGGCTGGAGTCCCGGTTTGAGTCATTCCGCACGGTCAAGGGGTCGGAGGATTCGATCCGCGAAGGTCTGGAAGCGCAATACACCCTGGTGAAAAATCCGCGGGAAGATGCGTTCGGATTTCTGCGCGCGGGGCCAAGTTTTCGTGAGCTGGGCGAACTGCTGCGGGAGGGACAGTTCCGCAACGCATCGGCCAGTTTCGCGGACATCGCCGAGCGGATGCGGTCCACGCCGACCGATTTTCCGGTCGCTGACAATCAGTTTGCGTCCCGCGGTTTTCTGAATGCTTCGACACAACTTGAAAAACTTGGGGAAGACTTCGCCGACGTGCAGCGCGCGTTTGCTGAAATGTCGACGGCCACGGCAAATGTGACAGAGCAGGAGGATGAAACCGCCTATCAGATCGCCGCAGACAAGGCCGATCAGTTGGCTCAGGTGATCGGTGAACGCAGCGACGATCTGCTGGAAGCCATGCCACGACTGGAAGTGCAGCTTGAACCGTTTCGCGTCCTGGAGTATCACGAGGGCGACAACCAGAATGTTTACCCGCGCAAACTGACTTACGCTCCGGACTATGAGACTCTGGCGCGTTTCCTGGCTGACACCGTGGCCACGTGGAATGACGAAGGAAAGATCGCGGAAGGCGATCAGTTAAAGGACAGCCTGGTGGACGATCTGGTCGCCAGCACAAACATTACCGATCTGAACGCGGAACTTCTGGTTGACGTTCTGAACGAACAGATTGCCGACGGTACACTGACTGTTGAAGGCGGCAGAGTCTCCGTGGCATCGGGCGATCGCTGGCTGCAGTTCTTCGATCAGCTTGTGCGGCAGGAAAAGCTGATATCGCAGGATCCTGAAGGCTGGCAGCTGGAAGCGGATATTTTCGATGACCTGGTGTCAGATGGCCAGTTGCGGGTGGAAGTGGCCTGTCTGAACGATCAGATGTTCATCGGTATGGCCCGCCCTGACATGTTCGTGCGACTTCCCAACAAGCCATTTACGGTGGGTTACAGCAAGGCCGTGATGAGCATCGGTCTGATGCTGCTGCTGGTTGTGGCTTTGTCGGTGACTGCAAGCTGTGTGGTGAAGGGGCCGGTGGCGTTCTTCCTGTCACTGGCACTTTTCACGATCGGGCAGTTCTTCCATGACTTTATGAACAAGATTGTCACCGGACAGACGCCGGCTTCGGGCCTGGTGGAGTCCGCGATCATGATCGTCCGGCACCGCAATCCGACGACCGGGCTGGATTCCAGCGAACAGACTCAACAGGTCATCTTCGCTTTCGATTCCGTGTTCCGGGGACTATTAATGGTGGTCAGCCAGATCGTGCCCAACTTCAACGTGTTCAGTGAAGCGGCCGCGTTTGTGGAAAACGGCTTTGACGTGCCGTGGTCGGCTTCCGTGCTGCCCGCACTGTGCATGTTTCTGGGCTTCCTGATTCCCTGCATCCTGATCGCCACAGCCTTTTTGAAGTTTCGCGAACTGGAGTCGAAATGAACGACCTTACTTCACGCCAGCGGAAAATGGTCTATGCAGGCGCTGTGCTGGTGCTGCTGATCCCGATCGTCCTGCTGGGAGCACCCACGACACAGGACGTTCAGCCGGGAACGCGGTCCGGTGTGTCAGGCGGCCTGCTGGCTCAGCTGCGAGTCGAGCAGGATCTGGGAGAAAGCACTCTGGGCGACATCGATCCGTCCAGCGCCGCGATGAATCTGGTGTTGCTGGGACTGCGCGGCCCAGCCGTCAGCCTGCTGCACCAGAATGCCATTGGCTACCAGGAACGCAAGAACTGGTCGAAACTGAAAACCACGGTGGATTCGATCATTCGCCTGCAGCCGCACTATGTCGAAATCTGGAAGTACCAGGGCTGGAATCTGGCGTTCAATGTCTCCCGCGAATGGGACAAGGTCGACGACCGTTACTTTTGGGTAAAGGAGGGCCTGAAGTTTCTGAAAGGTGGCACAGAACGCAATCAAAGTGCCACCATTCTGTTCCACAACTACGCTGACTTCATGGGACGCAAGATCGGTAACTCGGACGAGAAAAAGTTCTTTCGGGACTTCTTCCTGCATGATCCCGATCCGCAGTACAACGGCGGCCCTGACACGGTGCTGAATCCGGAAAGCAAGGACAACTACCTGGCCGCCTACGACAATTTCCTCATTGCGACAGAAAAGGACGACACGTACGGCGTGAAGGGGATGACGCACGTCTTTTTCCGGCAAAGTCCCGTACGTGCGCTGTTTGATTACGCCGCGGCTCATCAGGCCGAAGGCCCGGACTATGACGACGCCGCAGCGTCCGACGACGCCGACCGCGAGGCCCGCGAGCTTGAGGCTCAGCAGGCATTCGCCGTCGAAAGTCGCAATGCCTGGGACACCTGCTACCGCGTCTGGACGGAAGTGTACGGCAAAGAACAGTTCCGTGGCCTGAACGACATCATCTATCGGCTGAACTCCACAGAAGAAGAACTGATCGCCGACGCGAAGATGAACGGCGTGACACTGGCTCAGCAGCGCAAGATCTGGCTGCAGAATCAGGATATGACACACTACCGGTTCTGGACGACCTATGCGGACTGCGAGCGTGATCCGCTGACTGTGGATGCTCACCGCGCGATCTACGAAGGCAAGCGGGCGTTCGCTCGCGGCGAAACCTCCGATGTGCCCGGCGAGAACGGTGACGTGCAGCCGTCCAAAGCACAGCAGTTGTTCGAAGAAGGTATGGAGAAATTCGCGCAGGTTCTTGAGAAGTACCCGCAGCTTGCAGGCCACACGGACTACGTCGAGGAAGCTTTGCTGGCGGTTTACTACTGGGAAAAGGTGCATCAGTTCAACGGCAAGAATCCGCCGGACGGATTTCGGCTGCAGGAGCTGAAGCTGGAACATGCCGGTTTGGCTCCTGAAATCGAAATGCAGTTCTTCCGCGAAAACCGAGCCGGTTTCTGAAACTGGAGCACCTCTTGCCCGCCGGTCCGATTTTCGTCCGGGAAGCCCTGACGGCCCCTCGGCGCTTACGTCACTACCTGCTGCGATCTGGCTATGTGGCCTGTCTGCTGGTGCTGATGTATTCCATTCGCCAGGCCACCATCGGGTTTCAGGACCTGCAGTTTTCCGGTGATGTCGCGTCTTTCAGCAACCTGTGCTTTCAGGTCTTCGCGCTGCTGCAGTTGACGCTGGGGATGTTCTTTGCCACGTTGTTTACGGCTGCGAACGTGGCTCAGGAAAAGGACCGGCGAACGCTGATCCTGCTGCTGATGACCGACATGACAAGCCGCGAGCTGGCGTACGGCAAACTGCTGGCCAGCCTGCTGATCGTCGGTGTTCTGATCGCGGCGTCCGTTCCCGTCTTCTTTGCGCTGCGGCTGCTCGGCGGTGTCACCTGGAGTCAGGTTTTCTGGACCGAAGCGCTGATCGGCGCGGCCTCTCTGGCAGCCGGCAGCTGGGGTTGTCTGGTCGCATTCTGGCGTGAAAAGACGTTTCAGACGCTGGCCATCAGCGTGCTGGGAGTCGTCCTGGCCGTGGCTTTCGTTGAAGGGGCGACGATTCTGCTGGACCCGTCATCGGCGGTGGGGCAGCGGATCGCGTGGGCGTCGCCATACCGGCAGCTCGGCCATGTGCTGAATCCGCTGGCCGCGACCACTTCCGGAGCCATCGCCGTATCAGCATTGCCTTCCGTAATCATCCTGCTGGCGACAGCGCTTGGTCTGAGTCTGTACACGGTCGCTCAACTGCGAGTGTGGAATCCGTCTCAGTCTCTGCGGCAGTCCGCCATGGAAACGGAAGACTCCGCGGCCGGGTCTGACACCGGGCTCGACATGGCAGAAGCCACGACCGCAGCCACGGCTGCCGTCCGGTCGACGAAGGTAACCCGCCATCGGCACGTCTGGAACAACCCGGTCGTCTGGAAGGAAGTCGTCACGAAAGGCTACGGACGGCGGATGTTGTGGATCAAGCTGGCGTACGTGCTGCTGGCAGCGCTGATCGGCTACGGAGTCATTTCGTCCGGCGCGACGGCGGCCGATGCACTGGTTCTGGGGATGGTGTCGCCCGCTGCAGCCGCGTTTCTGGGAATCAGCCTGATCAGCCTGCTGCTGATCAACGCGCAGGCCGTGACATCGATCACGACCGAACGCGACTGGAAAACTCTGGAGATCCTGCTGGCAACCGACCTGACTGCGCGGGAGTTTATGACCGGAAAGATTCTCGGATCGCTGTGGAATGCTCGCGAAATGGTGGTGCTGCCGATGCTGCTGGTGCTGTGGATGGCCATTCGCCGGGTGAATCCCGCGCTGACGGCCGAAAACTGCTTCTACCTGATCGTGACGTATTTCGTGCTGAGCCTGTTCGCGATTATGCTGGGTCTGCATGGCGGGCTGACGTATGAGAATTCCCGTTCGGCAATCGCGAACAGTCTGGGAACGATGTTCTTTCTGTTCATCGGGATCTTCATTTTCATGCTGCTGCTGGTGGAAGCTCGTTCGTCGTTTGCGGTGCAGATGCAAAGCTTTATCGTGTTCATCGGCGTCGGCAGCATCGGGTTGTACAGTTCGCTGACCCACAAGAATCCGTCGGGAGCGCTGACGATGGCGGCAACCCTGCTGCCGTTTCTGACGTTCTATGCAATTACCGAATTTCTGATGCAGGGCAGTCTGGGAGTCTGTCTGGCCATTTGCTTTGCCTACGGATTTGCCACGATTGCGATGCTGATCCCGTCCGTCAGCGACTTTGACGTCGCTTTGGGACGCACAACGAATGACGCGGGATGACCGGCCACTTCTTAGTTGAACTTCAGGGGACAGTCCTCCATTCTTTGCGTGCCGTGCGACTTCTGGCGGTGCTGCTGGTGCTGCTGGTGGCGCTGGCAGTGGTCGCGTCAGACAGCGCGGCCGCGGGGGAATTCCGAAGTCTGAAGGTGGGCTTCCAGGCGGTCGGTCGCGTCGGCTGCTGGCTTCCCGCCGAGGCGTCCGCCACGGGCCTTCCTGAGGGCGAAGCCGTCGAGCTTCACATCACTGCCTCCGATCCTCGCGGCAATCCGTTGACACAGGTCGCGGCGCAGGGCGTCGTTGACGATGAAGGCTCCGTTGAGTTGAACGGCCTCGTCCGGTTCGGCCGGCTGTCCGGCGTGGCTACAGTGGCCATCGTGGCTGCAACTCGATCCGCTGATGCTGACACAGCGGGAAACGACAAGCCAGCGATCTTCTGCCGCACCAGCCTGCCACACACTGAAGCGACCGGCACCGCTTCCGCATCTGACGAGCTACCAGCCGTACAGACCGAGCTGCAGTTGTGGCAGTTTGATGTTCCGTTTCTGCTTGTTGTCGGGTCACCGGCGGGCATCGACGAACTGGAACGCAATGCGCGTGCTGTGACCGAAGTCAACCCCCTTGTGGAACCTCCGCTGGTAGTTCTTCGCGTGGCCGGACTAAACGACCTGCCAACCAGAGCGAGTGGCTACGACTGCGTCGATCACGTGCTGTGGAGCGACGACTTCGACCTTTCTGAGCAGCGATTTGAGGCGCTGAAGGCGTGGATTTTGTCGGGAGGACACTGGGTGCTGGCCTCCGGCGCAACGCTGCCGGATCTGTTGGCGTCGACACCTGGCGAATGGCTGCACGACCGCTTCAACTTCGCGCCGCAGCCGGTGCCCGTGCGGATACTGTCGAATCTGGAAAGCTTCGTTTCAGGAGCCGGTCGGGTACCCACGTTTTACGATTCTGCGCCGATGGCCGTTGTGCAGACCGAACAGGCTCTGGTGCTGGTGCGGGCGCTGGAAGGTCCGCTGGTCTCACGACTGGGTGCCGGGGCGGGCGTTGTCACGTTTGTCTCCATCGAACTGAACCGGCGGCCGCTAAGCAGTTGGCGTTCACTGCCGCAGCTTTACGAAACTCTGATTCTGGGACGCACCATCACGGCCGCCGGGGCGACCGAAGCTCGCAGCGCGAGAATCTCCAGCTCCGGAGTCACCGACCTGGCGACTCAACTGATGGCAACCGTCGACGTCGAACCCGTCGCCGGTCGCTGGTCCACATGGGCTGTAATGGCAATGGTCTTCGGCTATCTGCTCCTGATCGGGCCGGTGGATTATCTACTGGTCGTTCTGCTGCTGAAGCGGCCTCATCTGACATGGATTACGTTTCCGCTGATGGTGCTGGCCGGAATTTGGGGGCTGGCCTCCGTGAAAGCGACATCCGGTGGCGGCGCTGCCCGACTGAATCAGTTGCATGTCATGGACATTCTTCAGGATCAGGACGAACAGCAAATCGTGGTGCGGAGCTGGATGAGTCTCTCGTCGCCGGACACTCGACGAGCTGACCTGTCCGTACAGCCGGACGCACTGGAGCCAATGCTGCAGGCGGAAACCGTGGAACAATCGCTTTCGTGGGCCGGTCGGCCGGAGGATGTGTACGGGGGAATGTACCGCGTCGGTGGAGTCGGTCTTGGTCGCCATGAGTATTGTCAGAACTCTGGTGAAGACAGTAATCAGCCGCCTCTGCAGTCAGTGCCACTGCTCACCGACGGCTCCTTTGAAATGCTGGCCACGTGGACGGCTGAAGCAGCGAAGCCGCTCGTGGAATCGCAATTGTCCGTGTCGGGACTTGGCCTGCTGGAAGGCACCGTTGCTCACAATCTTCCTGGCACGGTCGACGGCTGGATTATCGTGCACGGAAATCGCATGTATCGTCCCTCACGCCTGGCGAACAACCTGACGTCGCTGCAGACGGGAGTGCCTCTGGATATGAAACGGGACGACGTTGTCGCGTCCGACCTGAAGGCCTTCCTGAATGGAACGCGACTGATTCAGAAACCCAAAAAAGACGACACCTCGTTCCGGACTTCCACGCAAATAATGACGCCGTACAACCCGGAAGGCCGCGATCCGATGGATATTCTGACCATGATCACATTGTACAACATCGCCGGCGGACAGTCTTACGTCGGACTCACGCAGCATCAGCTTCGCCGAATGGAACTCAGTGACTCGGTCCGCCTGAACTACGCTTTGCTGCTGGGACGATTCACGGAATCCGTTACAGAAATGCAGCTCGATGGTGTGTCGGTGCCGGCTGCGAAATCCGAGACACTTGTCCGGCTGCTGGTTCCCGTGGATCGCCGTCCGGCGCGCCGTCAGGGACTGACCGTTGAGGAACTGCAGTCGCTTGAGACTCCTGCCCAGGAAGCCATCGCACCGTGATCGAAACACGCAATCTGACCAAACGTTACGGTAATCTGATCGCCGTCAACAACATCACGCTGAAGCTGGAAGAAGGCGACGTGTTCGGGTTCATCGGTCCCAACGGATCGGGCAAGACCACCACGATGCGGATGATCGCCACACTGCTGAACCCGGATCACGGCGAAGCATACGTCTGCGGCAAATCCATCTACACCGATCAGGAAGACATCCGTCGGCTCGTTGGCTTCATGCCGGACTTCTTCGGTGTGTACGACGATATGACGGTGATCGAGTACCTGGAATTCTTTTCCGCCGCCTACCGCATCCCGTCCTCAGCCCGACGCAGGGTCTGCGAAGAGAAACTCGAACTCGTCGACATGGCATTCAAGCGTGATGCGATGGTCAACGAACTGTCGCGAGGTCAGACGCAGCGCATTGGCCTGGCACGGACTCTGCTGCATGATCCGCAGGTCCTGCTGCTGGACGAACCGGCCAGCGGCCTGGACCCGCGGGCACGCATCGAAATCCGCAATCTGCTCAAGCGTCTGGGAGAAATGAAGAAGACCGTCATTGTGTCCAGTCACATTCTTCCCGAACTCGCCGACGTGTGTACCCGAGTCGGCATGATCGAAAAGGGAAATCTGATCGTCGATGGCAATGTCGCCGAAGTCATGCGGAAGGCCAGGCAGCGAATTCTGCTCAACATTCGCGTACGCGAACGCACTGAGGAGGCCGCCAGATTGCTCGAACAGTCCGACCTGGTCGAAGAGGTCAACATCGCGAAGAATGAATTGCTGGAAGTCACCGTGAAGCAGGAAAGCACTGACTACAGCGATATCCCGG